>NZ_RAVW01000441.1 GCF_003611585.1 Corallococcus exercitus
GTGCTGGCCTCCACGCGAAGAGAAGCCTTCGTTGCCGGGCCGGCAGCCCATGGCTTGGACGGCTCCCGGCCCTCACGCCCACCCCTCACTCCGCCTTGGCCTTCACGTCCGGCCACCGCTGGCCCGAGCTGTAATTGACCGGGATCCACCGGTAGCCCTTGCCGTCCGGGCGAAGCCGCCCCAATCCGGGGAAGGACATGTGGTCCAGCCCCAGCAGGTCGCCACGTCCCGCGGCCTCCGAGAGCAACCGCGCTCGCTGGGCGGCGGCCGCGCTGGAATCGACGTCGTAGGCGACCGTCACCGCGGGCTCGCGCAGCTGCACGGGGCCGAAGTGCATGAGGTCCCCCCACAGGACCAGCCGCTGCCCCTGGCTTTCAACGACGTAGATGCAGTGCCCTGGAGTGTGTCCCGGCGTCGGCACGGCCCGGATGCCCGGGACGAGGACGTCCTTGTCCCCGAACGGCTTCAGCTTCCCCGCGTCCTGGTACGGCACCACCATCGCCCGTGCTTCCTCGAAGAACTTCCGCGCCACCTCACCCTTCGCCATGTTCTCCGCGCTGAGCCAGAAGTCCGTCTCCCGGGCGTGCACCCGGAGGACGGCGTTGGGGAACGCACGGCTCGCGCCCGTCATGAGCCCTCCGGAGTGGTCGGAATGGATGTGCGTGAGCAGCACCACGTCCACCTGCTCGGGCTGGTAGCCCGCGGCCCGGAGGCTCTGCTGGAGCCGGCCGCCGGAATCAGGACCGAAGAAGCTCCCCGAGCCCGTGTCCACGAGCACGAGCGACGTGCCGGTGTTGATGAGGAAGGCGTTGATGGACGTCTCCACCGGATCCTGGAGGAAGTCCCGCGCGAGCAGGGCCGTCACCCGCTCCGGCGTCGTGCGCGTCGCCACCTCGTGGATGGTCTGCGGGACGGTGCCGTCGGAGAGCGCGGTGACTTCGAAGTCACCCAGCATCATCCGGTAGTAGCCAGGGGCCTGCGTGCGCACCTGGGGTGCCGCCGCGTGGACGGCGGACGGAATCAGCGGCGTGACAGCAAGGCCTCCCAGCGCGAGGACGCGAGCGAGGGAAAGAGAGACACCACCACGGCGAAGGAGCGGTCTTTTCATGCGCGAGGAGATAGCGACGCGCCTGCCCTGCGATAAACAGGCGCTCGGCACACACTCCGTTTCACCCCTGAAACAATGAGGTGGAGGATGGACAGGTTCGCGGCGATGGAGGCCTTCGTCCGCGTGGTGGAGAGTGGCACCTTCACCAAGGCGGCCGACGCGCTGGGCCGTCCGAAGGCGGCGGTGACCCGGCTCATCCAACAGCTGGAGGCGCAGCTGCGGGTGAAGCTGCTCCACCGCACCACGCGCCGGGTGACCGTCACTCCGGAGGGCATGACCTACTACCAGCAGGCGTTGCGACTGCTGGGGGAGGTGCGCAACCTCGAAGCCACGCTGACGCAGACGCGGCGCGGTCCCCGGGGACGGCTTCGGGTGGAGTCGAGTGGCACCCTCTCCCGGCTGCTGCTCATCCCCGCGCTGCCGGCGTTCTGCGCGCGCTATCCGCAGCTGCAGATCGAGCTGGGGGTGAGCGACCGCGTGGTGGACCTCCTGTCGGACAACGTCGACTGCGCCATCCGGGGCGGTGCCGTGAAGGACGAGTCCCTGGTCGCGCGGCACCTGGGCGACCTGGACTATTGGGCCTGCGCGTCACCCCGCTACCTGGAGCGCCACGGCCCGCCCCACCATCCGCTGGAGCTGGCCGGCGCGTCGCACGCGCTGGTGAGCTACTTCGCGTCGCCGAGCGGCAAACCGCTCCCCTTCACCTTCCAGCGCGGCGCGGAGCGGCTCGAGGTCCAGGGCCGCGGCCAGCTCCTGCTCAACGAGACCAACGCGTACCTGGCCGCGGGGCTCGCCGGCCTGGGCGTGATGATCGCCCCCCGCTTCGTGGTGGAGCCCTACCTGGCCACGGGGGAGCTGGTGCCGGTGCTGGAGGGATGGCAGCCCGAAGCCCGCCCCATCTTCCTGGTCTACCCACCCGCGAGGCAGCGGGATGCCGGCCTGCGGGTGTTCATCGACTGGGTGGTGGAGCTGTTCGCGAGCCGCACGAACGTCTGGCGGCGTGACGGGTAGCAGCCCCATCCCGCGCCGTGCTCAGCCCCCGTGGATACGGCACCACGCGATGCGCAGCGCGGCCAACGCATGGGGTGAGTCCACCGTCACGGTGTCGGTCGCGGAAGGCACGGGCGCCAGCTCCGTCAGCGGCGCTTCGAGCGCGGTGACGACCTGCGTTTCTGCATGGGCTGCCTTCGCCAGGAAGGGGAACCGCACCGTGAGCTGGGTGGCCTGGCTGCCCCGCTTCTCGGTACGCACCACGAGGCTGGTCGGAATCGCGCCGCTCTTCGTGCCGCAGCTGGGGTAACCCCCCGAGGCTCCCGGCGCCTGCACCCGCGCCACGCGAATCATCACGTCCTCCGACTCCACGGGCGTCCCGGCGTTCGTCGCCGTGACCTGGCCCAGCGAGCCTGTCTCCGCCAGCGAGCCTTCCTGTCCGTCGGGGATGAAGCGCGCCTCCAGCGGAGTGGTGACCGACAGGGCGTCCTTCAGCGGCGTGCCGAGCCGAGGCGTGCCATGGACAGACAGCGGCGGCGCCACGACGTACTCCTGCTCATGCCAGCCGGAATCGCTGCCGGACGCGCCCCGACCGCCCGCGGGGGTGTTGCGGAGCACGACGCCGAGCAGGACGCCTTCGTCGTCCAGCGTCCAGGCCGGGATGCCCTGATGGTAGATGCCACCCACCGGCTGGCTTCCCTGCTGGATGCAGGGGAGCACGTAGTCATGGGTGGCGACGAAGGTCGGACCGGGCCAGTTGGGCACGGGCAGGACGTCCTGCTGGTAGTGCGGCGTGCCGTAGCTGAGCGTCGTGGGTGCCGTCCCGCTCGCGTTCACCATGGGGAACGCCACCACGACCGACTTGCCGGAGGGCGAGGCGCCCGTGAGCTTCATCCGGAGGAAGCGCTCGCCCACCACCAGCGAGTACTCCAGCATGAACTTGTGACCGCTGTTCTGCTCCGTCACCTCCGCCTGCAAGCGATGGCGGTACGGCCCCTGCTCCAGCCACCGCGCGTCTCCCCCCACGAACTTCGCGGACGTGTCCTGGCTGAACGTGCCATAGGCAGGCGGATTGGAGGAGCCATACGGCTCATTGCCGAACTGATAGATGTTGCCGGAGTCGGTGTAGAACCGCAGCTGATTGCCCACGCTCTGGGAGGCGAAGAGGCTCTGCCTCTCGCCATCCACCCGATATGAGAACTGGCTGATGCCCCACCCATCCGCCTTGGAGAGGGTCACGCGGATCAGCGCGTTCTCCAGCGTCGCCGTGTCTCCCACCGACGGCCGCGAAGTCACGATGGGTCCCGGCGGAGACAGGGTGGAGAGGTAGACCGTCTCGTAGCCCGCGCTGGGGGGCGCCGCCATGAAGAGGAGGTTCCCGTTCGCGGCCCGCTGGATGGGCAGCAACCCGTCGCGGGTCCGCACGCTCTTCACGGCGTGAAAGCGGAGGTCCGCCGGTGGAGGGATCAGCTCCGCCAGCAGTCCATGGACCCGCTCGAACCCGAGCGTGTTGCACACCACGACAGGGAGCTCCTGGGGCTGTGGCTTCGCCGAGATGCCCTGCGCGAGCAGCTCCATCCCCTGGCCCAGGGCGGCCCTCGCCACCGAGACGCCCTGCCGGCTCAGCGGCAGCTGCTCGCCGTAATACACGTTGTCCGGAGACGTGCCCGTCACGAAGTCGTGATGGGAGCTGGGGGCAAGGACCTCCCAGCCATTCCAGACCGTGGAGTCGAACGCGTCCAGCGAGGAGGTGGCGTAACCGCTGCTGGTGCGAAGCAGCGCGCTGATGACCTCCGCGGACATCAGCGCGCGCACCGCGGCGTACTGGTTCCGCTTCAGCTCGGGACGGCTGGCGAAGTAGCCCGTCCAGTAGTTCTGCGCGTTGAGCGGCGCATTCACCGGGAGCGCGGCGCCGCTCCCCAGGACGGCGTCCATGTATGTCTTGAACGTCCCCGTGGTTCCCTTGACGCCATTGCTGTTGCCGAAGCTGTTGTTGTAGCCATGGGTCACGTTCAACCAGCTCAACACCTCGCCCGACGGGGAGGTGACGGAGGGCGTGGCGAAGTCGATGCCCACGGGAATGAATCGCAGGCCGCCGGGCCAACCCGAGGCATACTGGGTAACGAACTGGTTCACCGTCTTGGCATTGCTGGAGATGTCGTCCGCGTCCAGGTAGCCCACCGTGCCGTAGGTGTTGGGCATGAAGAGCGCGGTGATGCGGGAGCCATCCCCCGCCTGCCATTGGAAGACCAGGCCGTTGGTGTTCAACTGCGAAGCGATGGAGGGACCCACGGGGTCGATGGGCGCGGCTCCAGGCGACCCCTGGGGAGAGCCGGGCACGCGGGAGAGCCCAGCCGTGGTGAGGCCCATGGCGTTCAGCACCACGGGCAGCTGGGGATCATGCCCGAAGTCATCCGGCAGCCACGCCGAGTCGTACAGGTTTCCCCCGAGCCCGACCTGCTTCGCCCAGGTGCGCCCCACCAGGTAGTTGCGGATGAAGAGCTCGCCCGCGCAGACGAGGTTGTCCGGGGACGTGATGCCGCCGCCCATCAGGCAGAAGTCCTCGCCCGCCGCGGCGAAGGCCGCGATGCCCGCCGGGTTGTCCCGCGCGTAGCGCTGCAGGAACCCCACCTCCGTCACGGAGAAGGCGAAGGCGATCCGCCTGGAGAAGAGCGAGCCCGCGGCGTTGAAGATGTTCTGGACCGTGTCGCGTCCGCCGCTGGAGCCCGAGGCCTGGCTGTTGGAGGCGTAGTACTGGTCGAACGTGTAGACCCAATCCCAGTCGATGTGCGTCGTCGGGCAGATGAGGATGCCCTGGGTGAAAGGCGTCTTGGAGGTCATGAGCGCTTTCCGAAGCGAGGGGAGTGGACCCAATCCCTACGCAAGTCGGATGCCACGGTGCGCTCGCGGAAGACCTTCCCCCGGAACAGTGGCGCGCCCCCGGAGTCAGCCCCTGGCGCCGCGTCTCTCCAGCAAGCGGCTGCGTCAGCACGGAACGCGATGGCGGCCCTCGGGCCCCACCGGCACGTTCACTTCACCCTGGCGGCGCGCACGAAGACCTCACGCGCGCGCTCGATCTCCGGCCGGTGCTGCTGCGCCCACATCGCGAGCGCGGACACCGGTTCGAGCAGCGAGCGCCCCAGCTTCGTGAGCGCGTACTCAACGCTCGGCGGCGTCGTCGGGTACACGGTCCGCGTCAGCAGCCCATCCCGTTCCAGGTTGCGCAACGTGAGGGTCAGCATGCGCTGGGAGATGCCCTCGATGGCGCGCTTGAGGTCGCTGAAGCGCACCGGGCCTTGGCCCAGGTTGACGATGACCATCACGCTCCACTTGTCCCCGACGAGGCTGAGGACTTCGCGCGTCGCGACGCAGTCGTTGTGCGTGGCGAGACCGCGAACACCCCCTTCAACTTCCTCCTCGTCGCGCTCTCGCTCTTCGTCTTCTGGGGGCGCCGGACCCGCGCCCCCATCCCGCCCCGGGGCTGATCAACCTCCCGTACGCCGGAGGAGCACCGCGCGCGCATCCACGTTGAGGACCTGGATTCCGCTCGCGAGCGTGACGAGGGGCACTTCCCCATGACAGTGCCCGCGGATGACGAGGAGCCTGCTCCAGGGGACTGGATTCGCATGCGCCCCGGACGGGTCCTGTGCGCACATCTCACAGGGCCTGGGCATCGCGTCTGGCGTGGCGGCGGGGCTTCCCACCCAGGAAGCCCCGCTCCTTCCGGCCCACCGCTCCGTCAGGCCTTGGCGCTCTTCGGGGCCTCGTGCTCGTCACGGCCGTGCGCCGTCGCGACGGGGCTCGTCGCCTCCACGGCGGAGAAGGTCTCCAGGACTTTGTACGTGTGGCTGGCCCCGCGCGGCACGAGCCAGGAGTCGCCGGGGTTGAGCAGGATGGTCTGCCCCTCCAGGTGCAGCTCCGCGCGGCCCTTGAGCACGAAGCCCACGGTCTCGTAGTCGCGGGTGCTGGCGGGCTTGGCCTCGGCGGGCGGCTCGTCCTCCCACAGCCGCATGGCCACACGGACGCCGGATGCGAGGTACTTCTGGCCCATCTCCCCCTTGGGGGAATGGCGGCTTTCGACCTTCTTCACGCTGGTGTCGCCCATGTTCGCCTCTCCTTGGGAGGCGGCGTGCGGCGCCGCGCTCCTCCTGGGGAGAAGGTAGGGAAGACCCTGGACCCTGGCGGATTCCGCCGTGCGGTCGCCCGCCTGCCCTGCGTCCAGAAAGACGAAAGCCCAGCCTCCCTTGGGGAGACTGGGCTTCGAGGACTCACCGCTGGGGGTGAGTCAGGAGTTCGGCTGGATCAGGCGGCGCGAACGTTCTGCGCCTGCAGGCCCTTGGGGCCCTTGGTGACTTCGAACTCCACCTTCTGGCCTTCAGCCAGGGTGCGGAAGCCATCCATGTTGATCGCAGTGTGATGGCAGAAAACGTCCTCGCCATTGTCCTGCGCAATGAAGCCGAAACCCTTCGCGTCGTTGAACCACTTCACGGTACCGAATGCCATTGTGAGTCTCTTCTCTTTCTCTGCTCTGTACAGGTGACAGGCTCGCGCCTTCCACCGGTGCTGGAACGAACACCGCCCCGGCACGCCGGGCACTCTACCCACTTCCTGCGCGAACACCACTCCTGAGGGTGGATTCTCGCCGGAAGCCGTCCTTCATCCGACACAGCGGCTGAAGTCGAGTCCCGAAATTGGAACACCCGATGCCCCGCGGGGCATTCCGCAGGCCTTCACACTTCTTCACCGCCCCCGGGCGTGGGCTTCACACCCGCCTTCTACCTTGAGTTCCGTCAGAAACGACACGGGCCCGCCTGGTCGGTGCCCGACCTGCTTCCTGGAGCCAAGCACATGTTCGGATTCCTCTTCGGTACCGCCTGCCTCGCCGGTCTCTTCGCCACCCTCCGCCGGGGGCGCTACGGCCATCACCACTCCCACCACGGCGGCCGCTGGAACACCCGCCCCCGGCTGCGCTGGCTCTTCGAGCGGCTGGAGACGTCCCCCGGCCAGGAGAAGGTCATCGTGAAGGCCGTGGAGAACGTGCGCGAGGCCTTCGCCAAGGTGAAGGACCAGTGGGGCCCCAGCCGCACGTCGCTCGCGGGCTCCCTGCGCGGCGAGCACTTCGACGGCGCGATGCTGCGCGAGCTGTTCAGCCGCCACGACGTGGCGCTGGAGACGCTGCGCAACACCGTGCAGGACGCCCTGTCCCAGGTGCACGAGGCGCTGGAGCCCAACCAGCGCCGCGAGCTCGCGGACATCATCGAGCACGGCTGGGGCTACGGCTGGCGCGGCGAGGGCCGCGGCTGGCACGGGCGGCGCTGCGGCGGGCACGGCCGCTGGGGTGGCCGTCCGCACAACGATGACGGCCCCGCGTCCTTCGTCTGAAACCCCCTGCCCTCTTCCTGGAGACATCCCATGAGACACCGTCTGCTCGTCGTCCTCCTCGCCGCGGGTGCCATCGGAGGCTATGCCTCCGGCTTCGCGAGCCTCGCCCGCCACCACCGCTCCGCCTGCTACCGGGGCGACTGGGGGGGCCCCGCCTACCGCAACGGGGCGCCGCCGTACTGGGACCTGTCTCTTATACACATCT
>NZ_RAVW01000442.1 GCF_003611585.1 Corallococcus exercitus
CGCATCAGCCGTCTGGTCGTCATGGCGGCGCAGCCTCGCCGCGCCCGCGTGGCGGACGCAATCCCTCTCACACGCCTGCGGCGTTTCGGGCCGCCGCGGTGAAGGTGCGCTGCAATTGTCCGCTCCGCGCCCTCCACCGCATCGCGTCGTCCGGCGATTCAAGCGCCTCCGGGCCACCTTCCTCGAGCGCCTGGCTGTACCGGAGGCCCCAGCGAGGCACCAGACGGCGCAGCGGTCGAGCCGGTGAGTCTTGGTACCCGGTTGCCACGCACCCAATGTCCTGGAGCAACGAACGAAGACGTGGGGCGAAGGCCGCCTGGCGTCCGGAGCATGTCTCGCGACACAGGAGGGGCTCATGACAGACACAGGAAGCAGCGGAAGGTTGAGGAAGAGGTGGTGTGGGCCCATGCTCGCCCTTCTCCTGGGAGCGACACCCCTGCTCGGGGGCGCGCAGCAGGAGAAAGCCTCCGCCGAGCCCACCGAGCCCGCCGCTCGAATCGATCCCCAGGCGCAGCGCATCCTGCGCCAGATGAGCGACTTCCTGGCCGCGCAGCGTGAGTTCTCCGTCCGCACCGAGGGGACGCTCGATGAGGTGCTCGACTCGGGGCAGAAGGTCCAGTTGCAGCGCGCGGGCGACGTGCGCCTGCAGCGGCCCAACCGGCTCCGCGTGGACCGCACCGGAGACTTCGCGAAGCTTCACCTCTTCTACGACGGCCGGCAGCTCACGGTTCACGGCGAGCGCGCCAACGCCTATGCGACGACGCCAGCCCCCTCCACCGTGGACGCCATGGTGGACATGGCCTCGCAACGGCTGGGACTGGAGCCGCCCGGGTCGGACCTCCTCCTCAGCAACCCCTACGCCGCCCTCACGGAGGCCGTGTGCTCCGGGAGCTACCTGGGCCGCTCCATGGTGGACGGCGTGCCCGTGCACCACCTGGCGTTCCGCAACAGCGACGGCGTGGACTGGGAGTTGTGGGTCGAGGACGGCCCCCGGCCCCTGCCGCGCAAGTACGTCATCACCTCCCGGGACCTGCCGGGAGTGCCGCAGTACTCGGTGAGCCTGTCCGACTGGAACCTGTCGCCCCGGCTCACCCCGGATCAATTCCAGTTCACGCCCCCACGCGATGCGGTGCGCGTGTCGTTCCTCGCGCCCGACTCGCAGGGCGGGGCGCAGCAAGGAGGCTCGAAATGAGGATGTTCGCGCGCAGGTCCCGCCAGCGGGCGGGGGCGATGTTGCTGGGGCTCTTCTTCCTGGGTGAGATGATCCCGGACGTGGCCCTGGCCCAGTACGGCACGTCGCGCCGGGTGGCACGGCGCACCTCGCGACGCACGTCCGCCCGTCAAAACAATTATTACGACAACTCGAGCACGACCGTGGTGGCGGTGCCGTCAGGCGCGGCCACCGTCACGACGCTCCCCGCGGGTTGTGCGGCCACGACGGTGGGCGGCGTCGCCTACCAGCAGTGCGGCGGCGTCCGCTACCGCCCCTACTACCAGGGGGAGAGCCTCGTGTACGTCGCCGAGTAGTCCCTGGCGCTTCCAGGCGCGGCTCCCGAAGCCTGTCGTGGCCAAACAGCCCCGGACGCGAGCTGATAGGGTCGCGAGTCCCGTGAGCGAACTGCCCCTGCCCAAAGAGTCCCACCTCAAACCCTTTCCATTCCTCTCGGTGCAACGAGGCATTGCCTGGGGGTCTGGGTCGGCCTCTTCCTTGGCGCCTACATTCATTTCAGCGGTGGCCGGAACCGGGAGGAGGCATGGGTTCCCCAGCTGTACATCCCGTTCCTCGTCACGGTCTTCCTGGTGCTGTTCGCCTTCTTCTACTGGCGGATCCGCCGCTGGGCCGGGGCCTATCACCAGGGGGTCGCCTTCTTCAGCGCGGGAGACGAACAGCAGGCCTCCCTCGGCTTCGAGGAAGCCGCGCGCCGCGCCACCCAGGGAGTCCAGCGGGCGATATCGGTCGCCATGATGGGGCAGTGCCAGCTGTCGCTGGGAGACACCGGACGCGCGCTGGAGCTGTTCGGCTCGGTGGAGCGCTCCGGCAAGCTGCGGGGCTCCGTCCCGGCGATGCACCGGTGGATGCCCAGCCTCATCGCCACGGCGCGCCTCGCGCAGGGAGACCTGGCCTCCGCGCACGCCTGGCTGGCGGAGGGACGCAACCGCAACGGCGCCCTGCCCCCCATGTACGCGCTGCTGCCGGAGGTCGCGCTCCTCTGCCGCGAAGGCAACCCCGCCGCCGCCGTGACCGAGCTGGATGCGCGAGTGGGCGAGGCGGATGCGCTGGTGGGGCGGGACGCCCGCCGGCTCAAGCTCCTCAGGGCCTTTGCCCTGGATGCCCTGGACCCGGCGGGCCACGCGTCCGCCATCGAGGCCACGCTGGCGTCCCTCCAGCCCGTGCGCCCCGGCGATCTCGAGTTCCTCTCCGCCCGGTGGCCCGAGCTGCAGGCCTTCATGGAGCGGCGGGGGCTTGCCCGCGCGGCGTAGCGGTGGGCCCCTTCCGCTACCGCGTGACGTCGACGGTGTAGACGCCATCGCCGGACGTGGCGGTGCCCGTCACATGGGTGCTGCCCGGCGTGCGGCGGACCTGGCCGGTGCCGTCGTCCTCGATTTCACCCGTGAGGGCGAGGTCCAGGGTGACGCTGCCCTCCAGGTCCCCGGTCATCTGGAAGGGCCCCTTGAGCGTCCCGGTGAAGGTGCCGCCCGGGATGTCACGCAGCTGGAGGGTGAGCTCCGGCTGCGCCGCCGTGTCCGTGCTGGAAGCGTAGGTGATGTTCACCGGGTCCTCGTCCCCGCCCAGGACGACCTCGCCGTCGGAGTACCCGGTCATGCCGATGCGCAGGCGCATGCCCTTGTTGGCCGAGCTGCCCTGGTCCACCTGCCCGGTGACGAGCAGCGTCCCGGAGGCGGCGCCCGTCGTGGACTGGGGCGGGATGTTCGCGCTGGACGCGTCGTTGAAGCCGGCGAAGCCCAGCTGCAGGGCCTTGCTCACGGACGTGTCGAGTCCGAGGTACGCACGACGGGCCTGCTCGTCGGAGCTGAGGTCGTCATCCCCGCAGGCCGTGAGGCCCAGGGACAGGAAGAGGGAACACGCGACAGCGGTCACGGTACGCGGAAGGGATGTGAGCATGGTGTCTCCTGTCAGCCGATCGGGCTGTTGCACGTGCAGGGCGTCGTTCCGGTGCAGGCCTCTCCGGTGACCGTCTCGCAGTTGAGGCGCGGGCAGCACGGGCTGGTGGGCGAGCACGCCTGACCGGCGGCGGAGCAGGTCGACCCCGTCTGGCAGGTGCCGACGATGCTCCCACCCGGGATGTTGCAGCCGAGCCCGACGCAGCAGTCCGCGGGCGAGGTGCAGGCCTGGCCTTGGGGCTGACAGGCGCTGGGGGCCGCGCAGGTGCCATTGGTGCAGATGCCGGAGCAGCAGGCGGCGCCCGAGGCACAGGCCTTCCCATTCGCGGCGCACGTGCCCGCATCCGTCCCGCCCGTGCCTCCGTCCTGGGCGCCCGTGCCGCCGTCGGTGCCGCCACCCGGCACGGCCCCGGCACGGCAGGCATAGGCGAACTCGGAGACGAGCGAGCAGGTGGTGCCCGCGCAGCACTTGGAGTCCTGCGGATCACAGGTCGTGCCCACGGCATCGCACGTCGCCTTCTGGCAGGTCAGGCCGCCATCCGCGCCGGGCAGGCAGCGCGCGCCGCCGCAGCACTGGTCGGAGAACTGGCACTGCTGCTCCTGCGCGATGCAGCACGGCGCCTCGCCGGTGTAGCCCGTGGGGCAGCCCGCCGGGCAATTGTTGTTGGGGCAGCCGCCGAAGCAGCGCGGCACTCCAGCGGAGTCCACCTTGCACACGGCCTTCTGGCCGTCGCAGCAGGCCTCGCGGGCGTTCACGTCGATGATGCCGCCGTCGGGCAGCTGGCCGCTGCCGCAGATGTTGCCCACCGGGTTGCAGCCATTGGGCTTGTCACAGCGGCTCTCACGGCAGTCCACCGCGTTGGACAGCTTCTCGCCGCCACAGCACACGCCGTCGCCGGTGCAGTAGTCGCCCGTGGGACGGCAGCCGCCCACCGGCTGGCACACCGTGGTCCCGTAGCCCAGGTCCACGCAGGTGCGCGAACAGCAGTTGCTGGAGCCCGAGCACGGGTTGCCGTCCTGGAGGCAGCCGCCCGCGCCGCCACCGCTGACCGCCACGCAGCGGCCCGGAGTGCCCGTGTTCTCCTGCGAGCACACACCGCCGCAGCAGTCCGAGCCCTTCATGCACAGGTCGTCGTTGGCCTGGCACGAGTACGCCGGCTTGCAGAGCCCACCCTGGCAATTGCTGGAGCAGCAGTCCCCCGCGCCGGTGCAGGCTTGTCCTGGCACCTTGCAGCTGCTGGTGCCGCTGGAAGGCAGCGCCGCGCACTTGCCGTCCGCGCCGCAGAGCTTCGTGCAGCACGCCTCCGCGCTGGCGCACGTGCCGCCCACGTCCAGGCACTGCAGCGTGGAGCACTTGCCGTCCAGACAGCTGTTCGTGCAGCACTGGATGCCGCTGGTACAGCTCTCACCCGCCGCGGTGCACTGGGAGCCGGGCCCCGCGTCGGGGAGGGACTGTCCCGCGTCGGGGAGGGGCTGCCCCGCGTCCGTTCCGGCATCCACGGTGACCGGCGGGTGGTCGTCCGGCGGCTTGCCGATCTCTCCACTGCTACAAGCCGCGACGCCGAGGGCCAGGCCCAGGGCCCCAAGCAACAGCCAGCGGTTCGCCTTCATCCGGACGCTCCCTTTGGGCGCCACGACGTGGTGCGCCAGCCCAGGAGACCCTGTCCGCTGTCCAACGGCCACGCGACAGCAACAGATGGCTCGGAATCAGAGCGTCCCTTCCAGCCGCTCCCGCGCCTTCACGATGGCCGCGGTGCGCGTCGTCACGTCGAGCTTCGCGAACACGTTGCGCAGGTGCCACTTCGTGGTGGAGAGCGCCACGTTGGAGCGCTCACTGATCTCCTGGTTGCTCAGGCCCTGGGCCAGCAGCTTGAGCATCTGGAGCTCCCGCTCCGTGAGCGGCTCCAGCGGCGCGCTGGGCAGGGCCGGGAACGGGGCCTGTCCCGCGCTGCCTGGCGACAGCAGGTCCTGGTACCGCTCGGTGTAGCGCGCCGGCAGCACGTGGCTCAGCTTGCGCTGCGTGGCCGCCGCGACGATGACCTCCTGCAGCCCCGGCGTCTCGTCGAACACGCCCCGGCTGAAGCCGAAGCGGGGCACCAGCGCGAAGCCCCGGTTCACCGCGGCGAACGCCGCCGTCGGGTCTCCCGCGCGCCAGTGACACACCGCCAGCGCGGCCAGCAGCGCCGTCTCCCGGGCCACGCAGCCCGCGTCATGCGCGCTGGCCCTCAGCGTCTCCAGCAGCCCGTGCGCCCGGTCGTGCCGCCCGCGCGCCATCAACACCCAGGCCTGCGCCACGCCCGATTGCTCCCAGGCCTCATCGTAGAAGCGCCGCTCGCTCCACTCGCCCCGGCGCATGCGCTCGCCCAGGCCGAACTCCTGGGCCACCGCCTTCATCCGCGCGGGGGCCTGCTCCACCAGGGACAGGCGGATCTTCTCCCCGCAGACGTGGGCCAGGAAGCGCGTCTGGTGTCCGCACTCGAGCACGCTGTGCAGGTAGTCCAGGAGCTGCCACGCCTCCGCGTACTTGCCCCGGATCGTCTTGATGCGGGCCAGCACCAGGTAGGCCATCGCGAAGGT
This sequence comes from Corallococcus exercitus, assembly GCF_003611585.1. Lineage (GTDB taxonomy): Bacteria > Myxococcota > Myxococcia > Myxococcales > Myxococcaceae > Corallococcus > Corallococcus exercitus. Next base: position 5,701 of record NZ_RAVW01000442.1, read on the forward strand.
CTCGAACACCGCCGCCTGGGACAACAGCGGCAGGACCTCGATGCAGAGCGCCTCGGCCTCGTCCAGCCGGTTCTGGTCGTAGCGGGTGTTGGCCAGCGCCGTCGCCGCGTTCACCCACACCGGGTTGCGCCGTCCGCGGCTCGCGCGCGCGAAGGCCGCCTCGCACCGGTCCGCCGCGTCCTTCATGTTTCCCTGGGCGCGGTCCGCCAGCACGATGAGCACGTCCGTGTAGCCCACCATGTATGGGTTGTTCTGCCCCTGCAGCGTCTCGCGCGCGATGGACGCGAGCCGGCGCATCGCATCGAACCGGTTCATCCGGAGCGCCTGGTATGCCTTCGCCGCCAGCACCGCGCCCGCCATGAAGACATCCGGGTCCTCGTCCCCCGGCGACGCCTCCAGCTCGATGCCAGAGCCCGAGTCCGACAGGACGGCGTGCAGGAGCGCGAGCCTTGAGAGCTGCCGCGACAGCCGCTCGCGCTCCGGATCCGCCGCCGCCGTCTGGAGCCGGCGCTGCGCGTCCTGCAGCGCCAGGGAGGCCGGCACGAAGGCGCGAGACAGGATGAGGCACGCGATGCGCGCCACGCAGATGGCCGGCGAGCGGAGGGTCTCCTCCGCCGTCAGCTTCGTCGTCCAATGGAGCACGGAGGCAATCTCTCCCTCGCGCATCCACGCCTCCACGCAGCGGGCCGTGAGCTCCAGGCACCAGCCCCGGTCCCCGGAGGCGAACGCGTGCGTCAGGGCCTCGTCCGGCAGCCCGTGCTCGGCGAACCACGCGCTCGCCGCGCGGTGCAGCCCGGGGATGCGGTCGCCGTGCGTGCACGCGAGCTGGGTGCGCAGGAAGTCGAGGAACAGCGGGTGGTAGCGGTACCACTGGTGCTGCGTGTCCAGCGACTGGATGAACAGCTGTCCCCGCTCCAGCTCCGCCAGCAGCGCCGGCCCGCGGGTGATGCCCAGCAGCGCGTTGCACAGCTCGCCGTTGAGCCGGTCCACCACGGAGCTCAGCACCAGGAACGCGTGCACCTCCTCCGTCTGCTCGCGCAGCACCACGTCCGCGAGGTACTTCGCCACGTCGTGGTTGGAGCCGATGGCCTTGCGGAGCGCGTCGCTCACGCTGGCGTGCTCGCCCGCCGTCAGCAGGGCCAGCTTCACGCCGGCCACCCAGCCCTCGGTGCGCGCGCGCAGGTACTCGACGTCCTCGGGCTTCAGCGCGGCGCCGCACAGGCGCTGGCCCAGCTCGTGGATGGCCTCCCCGTCCAGGCCCAGGTCGCGGCTGTCGAGCGTCACCAGCTGTTCGGTGAGCTTCAGCTTCGCCAGGTCCAGCTCCGGCGGGCTGCGCGACGAGACGATCCAGTGCACGTGCGGCGGCGCATGGTCCAGCAGGTACGAGAAGGCCCGCGCCAGCGCGCGCTCCCGCAGCACGTGGAAGTCGTCCAGCACCACGACGAGCTCGCGCCCCAGGTTCCACAGGCTCCGCAGCACCACCGTCGTCGCATGGTCCAGCGGGAGCGCCACCTGGGCGTCCAGCTGGCTGGTGATGTACGCGTCGAACTCCGGGGCCGCGCGGCGGATGGCCCCGACGAGGTACGAGAAGAAGCGCTCGGGCGCGTTGTCCCGCTCATCCAACGACAGCCACGCGAGCAACCGCGACCCGTGCACCTCGCGGTACCACTGCGTCAGCAGCGTCGTCTTCCCCGAGCCCAGCGGCGCGGTCACCAGCACGAGCTTGCCGCCGACACCCCGGTCGATCTTCCGGAGCGCCGCGCTCCGCGCCACGAGCACCGACGCCGTCTGCGGCGGCGAGAGCTTCGTTGGCAGCAGGTGCGAGAGCGGGTCGCCCATCGGCGAGGACGCGGGGAGAGGGCTCCCCGGGGCACTTCGAGAGCTCGGCATGGGCGCGTTCCCCCTGTGACCGATGGCGGTGCCGAGTAGACCACGGGCGCCGGCCGCGGGGACCGGGGCCTTGAGACACACAGCGTCAAACAGCGAACGCCGCAACGCGTCACCCTCTCTGGAGAGGCCCCCTC
>NZ_RAVW01000443.1 GCF_003611585.1 Corallococcus exercitus
AGAGACAGCCTCCCCCCGCCCCCCTCCACGGGCCACACCGCCACCAGCTCGTCCGCAAGCACCGTTCCACCCGCGTCGCGCCACAGCCCGCCCAGGGTGCTCTTGCCCGCGCCGGAGTGCCCCACGAACAGCGCGGCCCGGCCCTCGTGCACCAGCCCCACGCCGTGGATGAGCAGCCCGCCGCGCTTCGCCAGCGCGGACGCGAGCATCACCTTGATCACGTTCTCCACGGGGTATCGGCCGGATCCGATGACGTCCGCGTGGCTCCGATCCTGGGAGAGCACCGCGGAGTACCCGGCGCCCTCCACCCGCAGCGTGCCCGCATCACCAGGCTCCAGCCGGGGCAGCTCCTGCACGGTCGGCGGAGCACTCGGAACGGAAGGGGCCCGCATTACCAGCCGGGCATCGGCCTCCACGGCCTCCGGCGCGAGGAACGCGCCGAACATGCGCTGGAGCGGGCCGACGAGCGCTGCGTCCTCCACCTCCAGCGCCACCGTCCACCCGGCCAGGGTGATCCGGAGCGCGCCTTCACGGGGACCCGCCAGGGGGTCCCCGCCGTTCACGGCACGCACTCCGATTCGCCGGGGATGGTGCACGTGGACAGCTGCGCCAGCGCGACGAAGGGCTGCTCCCACAGGATGGCGGGAGGCACGTACGCGGCGGGCGTGGCCGGCGACTTCGGCACGGAGGGACCCGCGGGAGGCTGTGAAGGTCGTTGGCTCACGTGATGGCCCACCTAGAAGGGCACCGGGAAGGCGCAGATTCGACCATCCGAGGACCCGACATGCAACCGGCTTACGGTGTGATCGATGGTCGGCGTGCCGATGGCCTGCGCCGGGCCCACCGTCACCTGCCCGGAGTCGATGCCCGTCTCCAGCTCCAGCTGGTGCACCTTGCCATCCGAGCTGCCGACGTAGATGCGCGCCACGCCGTTCTGGTTGAGGGTGAAGGAACCGGCCGGGCCCGCGATGGCCGTCGACCACAACAGCACCGGCACGTTGGTTGCGTCCATCTCATAGCGCTCCACCTTGCCGTCCGCCGTGCTCACCACGAAGCCCCGGCCCAGGGGCCGCGCGAAGTGGGTGAACGCCCGCGCCGTGGTGGGCCGCACGGTGACCGTCCACGCAAGCGCGTACGTGGCCGGATTCACGCCGTACACCCGGCCGTCGTTGGCGGTGACCAGGATCTGGTTGCTCGTGGCGTTGCGGACCACGCCGAACTCCAGGTCGCCCAACGCCAGCCGCGCCACCTCCGCGCCCGTGAGGCTGTTGAGCACGCGCAGCGTGGCGGTACTCGTGCCCGACTTCGTCGCGACGTACAGCCGGTTCGTCGTGTAGTCCACCAGCATGCCGCCGCTCACCATGCCCAGGTCCCCGGGCCGGTAGCGCCAGATGAGCGCGCCCGTGGCCGCGTTCAGCGCGACCACCTGGTTCTGCGCGGACGTGTTGCGCGTCGCGAAGATCGCCAGGTCCACGTTGGAGAACGTCGTCCGGTACTCCGGGTTCGCGTAGTCCAGCAGCTGCGTCACCGGGAACGAGCTGATGTTCCCCAGGCCCAGCGTCGTGTTCTTCCACAGGAACTCACCCGTGGCCGCGTTGAGCACCGCCGGCACGCCGGCCTGGTCACCCACGACGATCCACTGCTGCCCGGGCCGGCCCAGCAGCGGCACCACCGGGAAGCGGCTGCCAATCAGGCCCGTCATCTTCACCGGCCGGAAGCGCTCCGCGCCGTCCTCGGACGGGTTCACCGTGTTCGTGAGCGAGCCCACCACGGAGTCGTTGAAGGAGCTGAAGATGCCCACGCCCAGCTCGGTGACGGGCTGCAAGAGCGAGGACAGGCCCACCGAGTAGCACCACAGCGGGTTGCCCGCCACGCGCGCCCGGGGCGTGGCCAGCAGGCCCTGCGAGGTGGGCTGGTTGCCCGGCCCGTACCGGAACTCATCATCCGCGTTGAACACGCGGTAGACGTACGTCGTGCCGTTCGTCACCGCCGTGTCCGTGAAGGACGACGCGGAGCTGAACTCGTCCGCGTACGCCACCGTCGCGTTGCCCAGCACGTCCCCCACCGCGTAGCGCACGCCGCTGGCCGGCGCGGCGTTCGGAGTCGCCCCCTGCGCGCGCAGCACCAGGGTGCCGCCATGGTTGAAGGGGTTGTCCCAGGTGAGCGTCACGCTGCCGTCGCGGGCCACGCCGGTGAGGCGCGCCACGTCCGGGGACGCGGTCACCGCGAGCAGCGTCATCGTCGCCTCGACGCGGATGCGCGGATCGTTCCAGCCCTGGTTCAGCTCCAACCGGTGGCGGAACGCCGTGTCCGCGGGGACGGCGGTGAAGCCCGAATACGTGATGCGGAAGGTGGCCTCGCCGCCCACCGGGATGCCGGTCTCCGACTCCCAGAGGTAGCCGGCCGCGTCCGAGGAGACGATCCAGTTCCCGAACGCCTGCGGGCCCGAAGCAGCCACCTGGAAGTAGTTCACCGCGGGCTTGAACAGCTTCACCTCGTAGATGGGCAGCGAGCCCCGGTTCTGCACCGTGTACGCCACCGTCACGGACGTGGCCGCGGTGGACATCGTCTCCTGGCTCAGTCGCACGCGGTGCTCCACGATGCGCCCCTTGCGCGCGGTGACCTGGTCCCCCGCCACCGCCGAGCCGTTGAGCGTCCCGTCCACCTGCGCCTGGAACTGGTAGCTGGCGCCGGGCGCGCCCGACACCTGATAGCGCCACGTGAACTGCGCGGAGGCCCCGGGCGCGAGCTGCGCCACGCTCTCCGGTGACGGTCCGGCCACGAGCGCCGCCGTCGCGGTGCCCAGGAGCACCGGCGCGCGCGGGCGCACCTGGGTGTACGAATTCGCGGTGGACGCGTTGAACACCGTCATGCGCAGCGTCACCTGATCGCCGCTGAACGCGTCCGCGACGTCCATGTCCGCCGTAGCGACCAGGTTGCCCACGTCCGCCACCGGAGAGTCCGCCAGCGGTGCGTTCACGCCGCTCGCGCGCGCCCGGACGCGCGCGGCCACGGCGCCCGCGGCGGTGGGCCGCAGGTTGACCACGAAGACGCCCGCGGACCGCACCGCCACGGCCTTGCTGCCGTCCTTGCTCACGGTGGTGAGGGGCACGCTGGTGGTGGAGGTGGGGTTGTCCACGGCCACGGAGTTGATCGCGGCGGTGCCGCGGTTCTCCACCACGACCCGCGCCACGGTGGCGCCATTGACCGCCAGCACGCGCGGCAGCAGCGTCACGTTCGTCGCCAGGACGGCGCGCGTCCACGCGGGCATGTTGGCGACGTTGTACGTGTAGCTCGTGCCGTCACACTGGTCACGGGCGTACGTGCCCGCCACGAGGCGCTCGGTGGCGCTGTCGTTGCTGCGATCCGCCGGGCCCACCACGCTCAGCACGAAGCGCGCGGTCTGGTTGCGCGCCAGGCCGCGCCCGTTGTCCACGCAGCCCAGCGTGGACTGGAAGGTGATGCGCCGCTCGTTGGCGTCGATGTACTCGACCTTCCAGTTCGGGTTCGTCTCCGCAGGCAGGCCCCCCAGCAGCTGGTAGCCTTCCGGGAGGACGAAGGACACCTCCGACAGGCGGGCGTCGAGCGTGGCCGCGGACGTGTTGGTCACGTCCACGACGAGGTCGGACGCGTCGCCCATCACCACGCGCGCGACCGACTCTCCGGCGGCGGGGACGGGACGCACGGTCCAGGTCTGGGAGAAGCCCACCGCGGGCAGCAACAGGGCGGCGAGCGCGAGGATGCGGACGTTCATGGCGTGCCTCACGTCACGGCTCCAGGGTGAAGGACGTGGCGGCCAGCTGCGCCCCATCCAGGAAGAAGCGCACCTGCCAGGTGCCCGTCATGCGCGCCATGGACACCGGCGTGCCCGCCACCGGCAGCGAATAGCGCAGCGTGCGCGTCTCCTCCGGCGGTGCCTCCACCGTCGCGCTCCGCTTCTCGTACGGACGCCCGCCCGGCGCGATGAACTCCACGTCCACCTGGCCCTTGCTCCGCACGCCGCTCACCACGAAGTCCACGTCCACCTGCTGCACCTCGGCCAGGGCCGTGGGCTCCGAACCGGCCCCCACCACCTCCGCGCTTCCGGAAGGAGGCGGCAGCACCACGGGTGGCGGCTCCTCGTCCGGAGGCGGCTCCTCGTCCACGGAGGCCTGGGGCGGTGGCCTCGCCACGCTCCCGCCGCCGGCCAGCACGTCCGTCGGCTCCACGGGGGTGACGGAGCCACTGCCCGGCCCCGGCTTCACGGCCGACGGCGGCGGCAGGGGGGACACCCCTTCCGAGCACGCCGACAGCATCACCGCACCCGCCAGCACCGCCACGAGCGCCCGCATCATGTGTCCTCCAGAGGCGCGGCACCGGCCGGCGCGCGCACTTCGTCCAACAGCCCCTGCCGCTGTAGCTCCGCCAGGAAGCGCAGCGTGTCGGTCAGCACCGGACCGACGTCGGTCGAAAATTCGGAAGCCACCTGCTCCGCCACCGCCCGGGCCGTGCGCTGTCCGTCGCACAGGGCCCAGATGCGCGCCGCCGTCGGGTTGAGCCCCCGCAGCGTGCGCCCCTCCGCGTCCAGCACCAGGAAGTCCGCGCCGAAGCCTTCCCCCGAGGTCCCCGCACGCCGCCGGGGAACGCTGCCTTCCTGGAAGCTCATGCGCGGCCCGTCCTTCCCAGCCACGCGGCCACCTGGCGCTTCACCGTCGCGCGCCAGCGGCCCACGAGCCGCGGCCCCACGTCCCAGCGCTCCACGTCCAGCAGCGCGCCGCCCCGGCGCACACGCCGGGCCCGCCCCAGGATACGGAAGAGAGGCAGCGGCGGATCTTCCGCGCCGCCATTGTCCCCGCGAAGCGCGCAGACGCTGCCGTCACACCAGCGCACCCGGTGCAGCACCAGCGAGGACTCGAAGCGCGCCAGCACCACCTCACCCGGGCGCGGCGCCTCCACCAGCGGCTCCACCTCCGCCACGTCCCCCGCGCGCAATGACGGCCACATGCTGTCCCCGGCCACGGGGATCCAACGCGGGCCATCGATCACGGAGGCGGGCTGGGGAGCGCTCGACATTGACGAAGCAATGTACCCCAACCTCTCAATGTCCGCGAATCTCCAAGCCTTCATTCCCCCAGCGATTCCCAGGACTTACGATGCTTAACACCTTTACTCCCGGGTTTTCAGGGAAGACAGGCCGCTCCCCTCCCCTCCGGCCAGGCGCGTCATGCCGGAGGGGGTGTTGGATCAGGAAGCGGGAGCGGCGGCCGGGGCTTCCGGCTGGGCGCGCACGGTGGCCGCGACGCTGTCCAGGGCCACCGGGATGGGCTCGCCGCCCGCCATGGGCTTGAGCTTCGCCTGGCCGCTCTGGCGCTCCTGCTCACCCAGCACCAGGGTGAAGCGGGCACCGGACTTGTCCGCGCGCTTCATCTGGCTCTTGAGGCTGCCGCCGCGCGTGTCGAAGTCCACCTTCAGCCCTTCGCGGCGCAGGCGGCTGGCCAGCGCCAGGCCCGCGTCCTGCGAGCCCTCGTCCGCCACGGCGATGAACAGGTCCGGCCGCGGGGTGAACGTCTTGCCGCCCTCTTTCAGGAGCAGCACCAGCCGGTCCAGACCCATGGCGAAGCCCACCGCGGGCACGTCCGGCCCGCCCAGGCCCTTCATCATCTTGTCGTAGCGCCCGCCGCCGCCCACGGTGCTGGCGGTGCCCAGCGCTGGGTGCGAGGCGATGAACTCGAAGACGGTGCGCGTGTAGTAGTCCAGGCCGCGCACCAGCCGGTGGTTCACCACGTACTTGATGCCCAGCACGCCCAGCTTGCGCTGCAGGTCCGTGAAGTGCGCGCGGCACGGCTCGCACAGGAACTCCAGCACGTTGGGCCCGGCCGCGGCCACCGCCTGGCACTTCTCGTTCTTGCAGTCCAGGACGCGCAGCGGGTTGCGCTCCAGCCGCTGCTGGCAGTCCGCGCACAGCTCCTCGCGGTGCGCGTTGAGGTACTCCACCAGCTTCGCGTGGTACGCGGGCCGGCAGTTGTCGTCGCCCAGCGAGTTGATGTTCAGGGTGACGTCCGTGAGGCCCAGGGCCTCCAGGAACTGCACCACCACGTCCATCAGCTCCGCGTCCTGCGCGGGCTCCTTGGCGCCGTAGGCCTCCGCGCCAATCTGGTAGAACTGGCGGTAGCGGCCCGTCTTCATCCGCTCGTAGCGGAACATGGGCCCCATGTAGAACCAGCGCGACACCGGCTCCTGGTTGCTCACCGAGTGCTCGATGTACGCGCGCGCCGCGGGCGCGGTGCCCTCCGGACGCAGGGACAAGCTGCGGCCGCCCTTGTCCTCGAAGGTGTACATCTCCTTGCCGACGATGTCCGTCTCCTCGCCCACGCTGCGCACGAAGAGGGCCGTGTCCTCCACCATCGGCGTGCGCACCTCGCCGTAGCCGAAGCGGCCGAACAGCGTGCGCGCGGTGGACTCCACGAACTGCCAGACCTCGATTTCGCCCGGCAGAAGGTCGTTCATCCCCTTCACGCCGTTGATCTTCTGGCTCACTTGATCTCCCCGATGCGCGTCCCCATGCGCACCACGGCTTCCGGCTGGAGGCTTTCATCCCAGCGCACGCGCCCGGGCTCGAAGCAGAGGATGACGGTGGAGCCCATCTCGAAGCGGCCCAGCTCGCCGCCCTTCTCCACCGGGATGCCCGCGCCGTAGCGGTGCACCTTGCCCGGCTGGCCCAGGTGCGTGGTGATGTCCTCGTAGGCCGCCTTGATGCGCGACACGCAGGTGGCGCCCACCTTCACCACCGCCACCTTGCCGGCCACGGTGTCCAGGTACGTCACCAGGCGCTCGTTCACGCAGAACAGCGACTGCTTGTTCTTCACCGAAGCGGGGTTCACCGGCCAGAACTCACCCGGGATGTACGCGTACCCGGTGATGGTGCCGCCCAGCGGCGCGTGGATGCGGTGGTAGTCGCGCGGCGACAGGTACAGCGTCGTCCAGGCGCCGCCGTGGAAGGGCTTCGCGGCCTGCGAGTCCCCCAAGAGCTCGTCCACCGTGTACTCGATGCCCTTGGCCTGCAGGCAGCGGCCGTTGTCCGAGTAGCCCACCTGGGACACCCGGCCGTCCACCGGCGACACGACGACCTTCTCACCGCCGTCCACCGGGCGCAGGCCCGGCTTGAGGCCGCGGGTGAAGAACTGGGCGAAGGTCGGGTACTTCTCCAGCGCGTGCTCCGCCTCCTCCATGTCCACGTTGTACGCCTTGGCGAAGGCGCGCATGGCCCAGTGGTGCACCGGCGCGGGCGCGGGCAGGCGCGTGGCCAGGCCCACCACGGAGGACACCGCCGACTTGGGCAGCACGCGCATCAACTTCATGAAGGTCTGTTCGTTCATCGAAGGTCGTCAGCTCGTCAGGAGAAAGAGGGGTTCACCGGCCGGCATCGTCCGGGGGCACCGCGCCGCCGTCCTCATAACGGCGCACGGTGCGCATGGCGCTCTTGGGTAACAGCGCCAGCACGCGGCCGTCTTCAATCACCAGCGACGTGTCGCGGTGGCTGGGGTACTCCAGCTGGCAGGACGCCCGGTCGCTCAGCTGCCAGGTGTCCCGCATCCCCCGCCCCTCCACCGTGACGGGCACGGAGCGGGTGAAGCAGCCCTGGAAGCCCGCCACCAGCTCGGAGGCCGGGGTGCCCATCTGGGGCCCGCCAATCACGCCGGCGTCCCCCAGGCCGGCGTCCACCGGCTCCGCTCGCTCGGGCTC
>NZ_RAVW01000444.1 GCF_003611585.1 Corallococcus exercitus
CTCCCCTCCCTCCCGAGCGCGAGCACGCCAGCGCCCTGTCGCTGCTGGCCATGCTCCAGCGCGAGGGCCGCTTCCTGGACTTCGTGCAGGAGAACGTCGCGGCCTTCCCGGACGCGGACGTGGGCGCGGCGGCCCGCATCGTCCACGAGGGCTGCCGCAAGGTGGTGCACCAGTACCTGACGCTCCAGCCGGTGCTGCCGCAGGGCGAGGGCGACAAGGTGACGGTGCCGGCGGGCTTCGACGCGCAGCGCATCCGGCTCACCGGCAACGTCGCCGGCCAGCCTCCCCATGGAGGCACCCTGCGGCACCACGGCTGGGTGACCACGGAGGTGAAGTTCCCGTCCGTCAGCCCCGCCATGGAGCCGCGCGTGCTGGCCCCGGCGGAGGTCGAGCTCGCCTGATGCCTGCCTGAGCACCAGGCGGCGCATCCTCCGAAGTCCCCTTCCCTTCGAGGAACCACAAGGCCCCCCAGGGGGTTCCTGACCGATATGGCCCGATACGCAATCGGCATCGACCTGGGCACCACGCACTCCGCGGTGTCCTACTTCAACCTCGAGGACGGCAAGCCGCGCGGCCCCTCGCAGTCCATGCTGCCCGTGCCCCAGGTGACGGCGCCCGGCACCGTGGAGGCCCGCCCCCTCCTGCCCTCCTTCCTCTACCTGCCCAGCGCGCAGGAGTTCCCGGAGGGCAGCCTCGCGCTGCCGTGGAGTCAGGAGCCGGGCGTCATCGTGGGTGACTTCGCCCGCTCGCACGGGGCCAAGGTGCCCACGAGGCTGGTGTCCTCGGCGAAGAGCTGGCTGTCGCACCCGGGCGTGGACCGGAGGTCCGCGCTCTTGCCCTGGCAGGCGCCGCCGGAGGTGCAGCGCGTGTCGCCGCTGGACGCGTCCGCGCGCTACCTGCGCCACCTGAAGGAGGCGTGGGACCACACCTTCGCGCGCGCGCAGGAGGAGTCCGGCAACGCGCTGTCGCAGCAGGAGGTCATCGTCACCGTCCCGGCGTCCTTCGACGCGGCTGCGCGCGACCTGACGCTGGAGGCCGCGAAGGCGGCGGGCATCGAGCACATCACCCTGCTGGAGGAGCCGCAGGCCGCGCTGTACGCGTGGCTGGAGGCGATGGGGGAGAACTTCCGCAAGCAGGTGCAGCCCGGGGAGGTGATTCTCGTGGTGGACGTGGGCGGCGGCACGTCCGACTTCTCCGTCATCACCGTGAAGGACCGCGAGGGTGACCTGGAGCTGCTGCGCGTGGCGGTGGGCGACCACATCCTGCTGGGCGGCGACAACATGGACCTCGCCCTGGCGCACACGCTCAACCAGCGGATGGCGGCGGACGGCCGCAAGCTGGATGCGTGGCAGTTCAACGGCCTCACCTACGGGTGCCGTCAGGCGAAGGAGACGCTGTACGCGGATCCATCCCTGGACCGGGTGCCCATCGCCATTCCGGGCCGGGGCTCGTCGCTCATCGGCGGCACGCTGCGCACGGAATTGACGCGCGAGGAGCTGGACCGCGTCCTCACGGACGGCTTCTTCCCGGTGACGCAGGTGGCGGACCTGCCGCGCACCGCCCGGCGCACGGGCCTGGCGCAGATGGCGCTGCCGTACGCGCAGGACCCGGCGGTGACGAAGCACCTGGCGGCGTTCCTCACCCGGCAGGCGCAGGCGCTGGCGGCCAGCGCGGACTCGCCGGTGGACGTGGCGGGCAAGGGCTTCCTGCACCCCTCGGCGGTGCTCTTCAACGGCGGCGTCTTCAAGGCCGGGCCGCTGAAGGGCCGCGTGATGGAGGTCCTCAACCAGTGGCTCGCGTCCGAAGGGGCGCCCCCGGCGAAGGAGCTGGAGGGGGCGGACCTGGACCTCGCGGTGGCGCGGGGCGCGGCGTACTACGGCTGGGTGCGCCAGGGGCATGGCCTGCGCATCCGCGGCGGCACGGCGCGCGCCTACTACGTGGGCGTGGAGACGGCGATGCCGGCGGTGCCGGGCATGGAGCCGCCGGTGAAGGCGCTGTGCGTCGCGCCCTTCGGCATGGAGGAAGGGACGCAGGCGGACGTGCCGCCGCAGGAGTTCGGCCTCGTCACCGGCGAGCCCACGAGCTTCCGCTTCTTCGCGTCATCCGTGCGGCGTGACGACCGGGTGGGCGAGATGGTGGAGGACGTGGAGTCGGAGCTGGCGGCCGGGGGGCTGGAGGAGGTGGCGCCCATCGAGACGACGCTGCCCGGACAGGCCACGCCCTTTGGCGACCTGACGCCGGTGAACCTCCAGGCGGCGGTGACGGAGGTGGGCACGCTGGAGCTGCGGTGCCTGGAGAAGAACGGCTCCGGGCGCTGGAAGCTGGAGCTCAACGTGCGCATGAAGGAGTAGAAGGGGCCCCGCACACCGGAGGCGTATGCGAATCGTCGGCATCGACCTGGGCACCACCCATTGCGCGGTGGCATCCGTGGATCCAGGCAGGGGCGCGGGGGCGCCCGTCGAGGACTTCCCCCTGCCCCAGCTCGTCCGCCAGGGCGAGGTGGCCCCGCGCCCGCTCCTGCCGTCCACCGTCTACGTCCCCGCCGGCCACGAGCTGGCCCCGGAGGTGCTGCGCCTGCCCTGGGGCGACGACGGCGGCCCGTGGGTGGTGGGCGAGCTGGCCCGCTGGCAGGGCGCGCGCGTGCCCGGCCGGCTCGTGTCGTCCGCGAAGAGCTGGCTGTGCCACCCGGGCGTGGACCGCTCCGCGCCCATCCTCCCGTGGGGCGCGCCCGCGGACGTCCAGAAGCTGTCCCCGGTGGACGCGTCCGCGCTGCTGCTCACGCACATGGCCCGCGCGTGGGATTACGCCCACCCGGACGAGCCCCTGTCGAAGCAGGAGGTGGTCATCACCGTCCCCGCTTCGTTCGACGAGGCGGCGCGCGCCCTCACGGTGAGCGCGGCGCGCAAGGCGGGGCTGGAGAAGTTCACGCTGCTGGAGGAGCCGCAGGCGGCCTTCTACGACTACACCGCGCGCCACCGCTCGGACCTGGAGCAGACGCTGTCCCAGGTGCGGCTGGTGCTGGTGGTGGACGTGGGCGGCGGCACCACGGACTTCACGCTGGTGCACGCGGGCGTGTCTCCGGAAGGGCCCATGCTGCGGCGCCTGGCGGTGGGTGACCACCTGATGCTGGGTGGCGACAACATGGACGCGGCGCTCGCGCGGCGCATGGAGGAGAAGCTCACCCAGAACGGCCGGCGCCTGTCCGCGACTCAGTGGACGCAGGCCATCCAGGCCGCGCGCACCGCGAAGGAAGAGCTGCTGGGGCACACGCCGCCGGAGAAGTACGGCATGTCGCTCATCGGCGAGGGCAGCCGGCTGTTGGGCGGCACGCTGTCCACGGAGCTGGGCCGCGACGAGGCCCACGCGCTGGTGCTGGACGGCTTCTTCCCCCTGTCCGCGCCCGGGGACCGGCCCCGGCGCTCGGCGCGCATGGCGCTCCAGGAACTGGGCCTGCCGTACGTGCAGGACCCCGCCGTCACCCGGCACCTGGCGGCCTTCCTCGCGCAGCACGCGGCGGCGGGCTTCGCGGCGCTGGGAGAGACGCCGTCGCACGAAGGCGCCCTGCCCCGTCCGGACGCCATCCTGCTCAACGGCGGCGTCTTCAACTCGCCGCAGATCTCCGCGCGGCTGGTGGACGCTCTGTCCGCGTGGTGGCCGCAGGCGCCGCGCATCCCGCTCTTGAAGCACGAGTCGCTGGAGCTCGCGGTGGCGCGGGGCGCGGCGTACTACGGGCTGGTGCGGCGCGGCCACGGCCTGCGCATTGGCGGCGGCGCGGCGCGCGCGTACTACGTGGGCCTGCAGCGCGGCCCGGACAGCACGGAGCAGCCCACGCTGTGCCTGATTCCTCGCGGCTTCGAGGAGGGCCAGAAGGTGGACCTGGGCGAGCGCCCCTTCACGCTCACCCTGGGCCGGCCGGTGCAATTCACCCTCTTCTCCACGACGAGCGACCGCATCGACAAGCCCGGTGACCTGGTGCCGCTGGCGGAGGACCTGAAGCCGCTGCCGCCCATCCACACGCTGCTCAAGGGCGCGTCGGGGAAGGTCACGGAGGTGCCGGTGCATCTGCAGGCGGCGCTCACGGAGATTGGCACGCTGGAGCTGTTCTGCGTGTCGGACGTCGCGGACGAGCGCTGGCGCCTGGAGTTCGAGCTGCGCGGCACCGGCGGCTCGCACGAGCTGACCGTCACCGAGTCCATGCCCGCGCGCTTCGCCGAGGCGAAGGACAACGTGGAGCGCGTCTACGGCAACAAGCCGCTGCCCCTGGGGCCCAAGGACGTGAAGCAGCTGTCGCGCACGCTGGAGAAGGTCCTGGGCCCGCGCGACACGTGGCGCGTGCCGGTGCTGCGCGAGCTGTGGAGCACGCTCTACGCGGGCGCGAGCAAGCGCCGCCGCTCCGACGACCACGAGCGCGTCTTCTACAGCCTCACCGGCTTCTGCCTGCGCCCCGGCTTCGGCTACCCGCTGGACGGCTGGCGCGCGGAGCAGACCTTCAGCCTCTTCGACGCGCTGGTGCAGCACCACCAGGACAAGGCGGTGTGGACGGAGTTCTGGGTGATGTGGCGCCGCATCGCGGGCGGCCTCACGGAAGGACAGCAGCAGAAGCTCTACGGCTACCTCCAGCCGCACCTCTCCCGGCGCGTCCCCCCGGAAGCGCCCACGCAGGGTGGCAAGCTCAAGGGCATCCAGCCGGAGGGGTTGGACGAGATGGTCCGCACCGTCGCCTCGCTGGAGCACCTGACACCGGGCGACAAAGCGGAGGTGGGCCGGTGGATCGCCGCGCGCCTGAAGGCCGAGTCCCGCTCCGGCGGCCCGTGGGCATGGGCCCTGGGCCGGCTGGGCGCGCGCGTGCCGCTGTACGGCAGCAGCCACAAGGTCGTGGACGTGGAGACGGCGGAGGCGTGGCTGGAGCTGCTGCTGTCGCTGGACCTGCGCAAGGTGGACGGCGCGCCCTTCGCCGCCGCCCAGCTCGCGCGCCTCACCGGCGACCGCACGCGCGATCTGGATCCGGCGCTGCGCGAGCGCACGGCCCAGGCGCTGGTGGCCGCGAAGGCCGCCGACACCTGGGTGCGGATGGTGCGCGAGGTCGTGGCCCTGGAGGCCGCGGACGAAGCCCGGGCGCTCGGCGACACGCTGCCGGCGGGCCTGCGGCTGTTCTGAGTGAGGAAGCGGTCCGCCCGGGAGACTCCGGGCGGATCCCACGCATCCAGGTGTGAGCGCTGCCCGCCCCCGCAGGGCGGATCATCCCCCGGCGGGGAGCGACCCGTCCGGGCTCCTCAAGCGGAACTCCGGGCGGATCCGTCCCATGCGGGGCGCGAACAGTGCGCGCCCCAGCAGGGCGGATCATCCCGGGCCGTGGATCAGACCTGGGCGGGGGCCGTCACGTCGGCCGCGACCGCCACCGGGGCGTCGACGAGCGTCGGCGCCACGGGCGCGGCGTCGAGCGGCACGGCGGCGACGACCTGGAGCACGGGCTCCACGGCGGCGGCAACCGGCACGCTGACCGTCACGGTGACGGCCTGCGCCTCGTCCTTCTTCGGCTTCTTCGTGCCCGCGCCCGAGCGGCAACCCCGGCACCACGGCTGGTTGCGGATGGCGCCGTCCGCCATCTTCCGCAGCCCGAACTGCGCCAGGGGCTTGAGCGTCTTGCACTTCAGACACATCAGCGAGATCAGCACCTCGTGGCCGTCGGCGTCGTAGACGGAGGACTTGCGCCGCTTGCGCGGCTGGCCCGGCTCCCGCGCCTCTTTCTTCTCGGGCGCAACCGGGACCATCATCGGGGTCACTTTGTAGAGCATCTCTTCTGTCCCTCCCACGCACGGGCTCCAACTTGCTCGCGCTGGCTCGGGGCCGCGCCTGCAAGGGATCTCGCGTGCCCTAGAGTAGGGAGGTTTCCCTCCGTTGGAAACTGATCCCAGGCCGAAAATTCGGCCCGGGCGCATTTCGCTGATCTTTCGCTGGGTTGCGCCCCGATCCAGCCCCAGCGGATCAGCACGGAGAGAAAATTTCCAACGGCGGTCGCCCCTGTTTCAGGGCTTCGCGTCCGCGCAGGGCCCCGCCGCCTTCACCAGGTGCACGCGCCCGAGCGCCGGGGGCTTCAGCGCGTTGCCGTGGGCGCGGCCGTACGCGGTCAGCACCTCGCGCAGGTCCTGGCCCTGCAACAGGTTGATACGTTCCCGTGGCAGCGTGGACGTCAGCGGCCCCACCCCGTCACCGCCGCGCAGGAGGAAGTCAGGCACCGCGACCCGGTAGGTCCCCTTCGCCTTCAGCGGCTTGCCTCCCGGCAGCGTCACGCCCTGCAAGCGCTCCGGCCCGGGGCACGCGGCCAGCGTCACCTCCAGCCCGGACACCGCGAAGACGCCCTTGCGGCCGCCGTAGGCCAGCGACAGGAAGCGGCGCAGCTCGTCCGCGCTCAACTCCAGCACCGCGAGCGTGTTGTCGAAGGGGAGGACTTCGTAGAGCTTCCCGAAGGTGAGCGGCCCCTGCGGAAGGTCCGCCCGGATGCCGCCCGCGTTCATCACCGCCACGTCCGCGCGGGCCGCCTCCCGCATGGCGTCCGCGATGAGGTTGCCCAGCGCGCTCTCGCCCTCGTACACCTGGGGCATGCGGGCCTGGATCTCCACGCCCACCGGGCGGCGCTGCTCCTCCTCCACGCGCGCCTCCGCGGGGCCTACCAGCGCCTGCACGCGGGCGTCCGGCGTCACCGGCTGGCCCAGGAACGTGGCGGGCACCATCCGCACGTCCTTCGCGTCCTTGAGCTTCAGCGCGTCGCAGGTCTTCAGCGTGGCGTCCACGGCGCCGCACACCGGGATGGCGGCCTGGATGCGCGTGCGCTCGGGCAGCACGTGGTGGCTCACCGGATCCACGAAGAGGTCCACCACGCCGAACGAGCGCGCCAGGCCCGTCGTCTCGATGACCGGCACGTCGCCGAAGAAGTGCCCCATGGGCTGATGCGTGTGGCCCGCGACCACCGCGTCCACCGCGCCCTTCGGCAGCGCCTCCAGCACCGCGTAGATTTCGCCGTCGTCGCGCACGCACCCGGACGTGTCGCGCGGGTTCGCCAGGTCCGTGCACTTGCCGCCCGCGTGCGCGATGGCGACCACCACCTCCGCGCCCTGCTCGCGCAGCGACTTCGCGGCCTCCTTCGCGGCGTCGGCCAGGGACTCGAACTTCAGGCTGGCGACATTGACGGGGTTGGTCGTCTGCGGCGTCGACAGCGTGGTCAGGCCCAGCAGGCCCACCTTCACGCCCTTCACGGTGACGACCGTGGTGCCGTCATTGCCCAGCCACGCCGGGTGGCGGCCGTCCTTCTCGCGCACGTTGGCGGACAGGAAGGGGAACTTCGCCTGCCCCACGCGGGCCTTGAGCGCGCCCAGCGGATCCTCGTCCGGACGCCGGGCCACGGGCTCCGGGCCCACCGGCCCGTAGTCGAACTCGTGGTTGCCGATGGCGACCGCCGCGTAGCCCAGGAGGTTGTACACGTCGACGACGATGGCGCCCTCGACCAGGTTGGACGCCAGCGTCCCCTGGAACAGGTCGCCGCCGTCCACCAGCAGCACGCCGCCCGGGTTGTCGTCGCGCAGCCGCGCCACGTAGGACGCGAAGAGCGCCGCGCCCCCCTCCTCCACCTTCTGCCCGTCCGGCAGCGTGGCGCGGTGGGGCATCACCCAGCCGTGGAAGTCGTTGGTGCCCACCAGCGTGAGCCGCAGGGGCTC
>NZ_RAVW01000445.1 GCF_003611585.1 Corallococcus exercitus
CTGCGGGGGCTCTGGGGCGGGCAGTCGCGGCAGGCGCCCCATCCGATTGAAGCGCTCCAGGTGCCCGGGCGGTGGTGGGTCGCGGGGATGCTGGTGCTGACGCCCGCGACGGTGGCGCTGGCGCGGGTGGGCTTCGACGTGCCGGTGCCGCACGCGCTGCTCGCGGTGGCGCTGTCGTTCGTGCTGTGCCTCATCTCCTGCCGGGTCACGGGCGAGACGGACGTGAGCCCCGTGGGCGCGCTGGGGCAGGTGACGCAGCTGACGTACGGCGTGCTGCTGCCCGGGGACGTGAAGGCGAACCTGGCGACGGCGGGCATCACGGTCAACGCGGCGTCTTCGTCCGCCGACCTGCTCACGGACCTGAAGGCGGGGCACCTGCTGGGAGCGAATCCCCGCCGCGTGTTCGTGGCGCAGCTCCTGGGGTGTGTCGTGGGGGCACTGGTGGTGGTGCCGTTGTTCTACCTGCTGGTGCCGGAGCCGTCGGTGCTGGGGTCGGAGCGCTTCCCGGCGCCGGCCGCGACGGTGACGGCGGGCGTGGCGCGGGTGCTGGCGTCGGGGCTGGGCGCGGTGTCGGCGGACCTGCGGATCGCCATGGCCTGGGCCGCGCTGGCGGCGGCCGTCCTCACGCTGGGCGAGCAGGCGCTGCCGGAGCGCTTCCGTCGCTGGACGCCGTCCGCCGTGGGGGTGGGGCTGGCCTGTCTGCTGCCTGCCTCCACGTGCCTGGGGTTCTTCCTGGGCGGGCTGGGGTGGGAGCTGGCCCGCCGGTGGAAGCCCGCGTCGGAAGGCCCGGGTGTGACGCTGGCGGCCGGGCTCATCGCGGGCGAGGGGCTGGTGGGGGTGGGCATCGTGCTGGCGCGAGCGCTCTGGTAGCCTTCGGGCACCCGCATGCGCTGTCCGGTCTGCCACCGCCGCCTCGCTTCCGGCGCGGCGTGTCCCGTGAATGGCGTCGCCGCCGAGTCCGGTTTCCCCCTGGAGCCGCTGGCGATCCCCGACGTCCCCGGCCTGTCCGGTGCCGCCCTGTTGGGGGTGGGAGGCTTCGCCCACGTCTTCACCGCGGTGCGCGAGGCGGATGGCCGCGAGGTGGCGCTCAAGGTGGGCCTGGGGCCGCACCATGCGCGCTTCGCCCACGAGGCGGAGGCGCTCCGGCGCGTGGGGCCGCCCACGGTGCCGGCGGTGCTGGAGGAGGGGCGGGTCGGGGGCAGGCCGTTCCTGGTGCAGGAGCTGTTGCGAGGACAGACGCTCGCGGCGTGGATGGCGGCGCTGCCGGGGACGGGCGCGGCGTCCGTGGCCCGGGTGCGGGAGCTGCTGACGGGGCTGTGTCCGGCGGTGGCGCGCGTGCATGCGGTGGGGCTCGCGCACCGGGACCTCAAGCCGGAGAACATCTTCCTGCGCGAGGGTGGCGCGCTGAGCCTCCTGGACTTCGGGCTCGCGCGGAGGATGGAGGACGGGCCGGCGGAGGAGGCGGGGAACCGCGCGGGCACGACGGTCTACATGGCCCCGGAGCAGTGCCTGGACGCGCGCGAGGCGGGCACGGCCGCGGACATCTACGCGCTGGGCGTGCTGCTCTTCGAGTTGCTCACGGGCGCGCCGCCATTCCATGGCAGCGCGGACGAGGTGCGCGAAGGGCATGTGAGCCGGCGTCCGCCGCGCGTGTCCGAATGTGCGCGGGTGCCGGTAGCGCTCGACGCGGTGGTGGCGCGGTGTCTGGCCAAGGAGCCGGCGGAACGATACGCGAGCGCCGACGACGTGCTGGCCGCGTTCGAGGCCGCGTGCGCGCAAGGGCCCGCGCTTCCCGGTGTCGTCGGGGCGAAGGACGCGAGGCCGGCGCAGACGTTGACGACGTTCGCGGGTGCGCGTCCGGTGGCGGTGCTGGGCCTGCGCACGGCGGCGTCGGTGGAAGGCCTCGCGGCCACGCTGGAGCCGTTCGGTGGAGTGCTGGCGCGGGTCGCGGCGGGTGGGTACCTGCTCGTCTTCTGTGAGTCGTTGTCCGCGGAAGCGAACGTGCGCGCGGGAGCGCTCGCGGCACGGAGGCTGGTGGAGTCCGGAGACGCGGCGGCGGTCCTGCACGTCGCCGTGCTGTATGTGCATCCCGGTACGGCACTGCCGCGCATCGCGGGCGCCGCGCTGGAGCGGCCAGAGACGTGGTGGGGAAGGGCGGTCGCGCCGGGCGAAGTGCGGGTGACGACGGATGCGGCCGCGCGGCTCGAGCCCGGCTGGGTCGAGCCCGTCACGAAGCAGGACGACACTGAGACGGCCTTCCGTCTGCGCCTCCATGACGAGGAGGGCGCACGCGTTGATGGAGAGCCTCCGCCGTTCGTGGGCCGCGACGCGGTGCTGGAGGCACTGGTCGCGGACGCGGAGCAGAGCCTTTCGTCGTCGGTGCCGGGCCTGGGCGTGCTCACGGGTGAAGTGGGGCATGGCAAGTCGCGGCTGTTCAAGGCGCTCGCGGCCCGGTTGGAAGCCGAAGGTCGCGCGCGTGTCGTCCGGCTGCGCGCGCCGCCTCCGGATGCGTCGGTGTCCAGCTCCCTGCTGGATGCACTGCGCGCCGTCGTGGGCCGCCCATCCGCGGAACCCCGCACCCTCGCCGATGCGCTCCTGGCTCAAGCCCGTGAAGCACCGCTCGTGCTGCTGCTGGACGACGCGCACCTCGCGGATCCGATGAGCTTGGATGCGCTGGAGCGCGCCACTCTTGGAGGGCCCCGGGCGCCTTTGTGGATTGGCCTCGCCGGACGCCCCTCGCTGCTGGGCCTGCGTCCCCACCTGGGCGAGCGCAGCGCCCACGCCTCTCGCCATCCGCTGCCGCCCCTTCCTCCCGAGGCGAGCCGCGCGGTGCTCGTCCACCTGCTGCGCCCGGCGGAGCACATCCCCGAACCGGTGCTCGCGCGCCTGGAACAGCTGGCGCAAGGCGTGCCCCTGTCCCTCGTCGAGCTGGCTCGCGCGCTCCGAGCCGCGGGGGCCCTGCGGTCCGCTCCGGGCGGTGGGTGGTACGTCGCCCCGGACGCGCTGCTGGACGTCTCCGTCACACCGCTGTTCGAACGGCTGGCCCCGCGTGTGCTCGCGGGCCTTCCGGAGGTCCACCGCGTGCTCGCGCGGCTGTGCGCGGTGCTCGGCACGGAGGTGGACGTGGCTCGGGTGGACGCGGCCCTGCGCCACCTGACCACCGGACCGGAGCTGTCTCGCGCGGCCTCCCTGGACGCGGGCGCGGGCCTGCAAAGGCTGGCCCGCGCGGGCCTCCTGCGCCCATCAGGCCCGGGCCGTTTCGTCTTCCGACACCCGCTCCTGCGCGAGGCCCTGGAGGCCCTGCTGCCTCCCGCGCCCCGGCGTGCGCTGCATGCCGCCGCGCTCAAGGCCAGCGTGGGCGAAGACGTGGCCGAACGCCGCCGCCGTGCCCACCACGCGGCGGTCTGCGGCGCCCACCAGGAAGCCGCGCGGGACTACCTCGCGCTGGCGGAGGAGGCCCGCTCCGGCCACCTGCCCGTGGAAGCGGAGCAGCACTACACGCGCGCGCTCGCGCTCCTTCCGGAGTCCGACGACGCGCGCCGGGCCCAGGCGCTCGCGGGACGCGGGAAGGTGCGCCATCGCCTCCAGCGCTTCCGTGAAAGCCTCGCGGACCTGTCCGCCGCACGCGCCCTGGCCCGCGCCCGGGGCGACGCGGCACTCGAAGTGGACCTGCTGCTGGAAGAGGCCACCGCGCGCGACTGGATGGAGGACTCGGACGGCTCCGCCGCATGCACGCGCGAAGCCCTCGACGCCATCGAGCCCCTGGACGCGCCACGACTGTCACTCCGGTGCGGTCTGGCCCGGGGCCGCCTGCACGTGCGCCAGGGCGAGTGGGCCGCCGCGGCCCGCGTGCTCACGTCCACCGCCGAAGGCGCGGAGAGCGCCAGGGACCACGAGACGCGGGTCGTGTCGCTGGCCCTGCTGGGCGCCGCGCTCACCTTCCTGGACCGCGCCCCCGAAGCCGCCGCGCGCTTCGACGAGGCCCTGGAGCGCTGCGAGGCCGCGGGCGACGGGCTGCACAAGGCCGCCGTGCTGAGCAACCGCGTCCTCCTGTGGCTCCGCCAGGGCGACGTGCCGCGCATGGAGGCCGACCTGCGCCGGGCCATGGCACTGGGTCGCGAGCTGGCCCACGCGCAGATGGAGCGCTGGTCCACGTTCAACCTGGCGGAGGTCCTCTACATGCAGGGCCGCCTGGACGAAGCGCTCCCCCTCGCGCAGCGCGCGTATGAGCTGGGCGTGCGCTTCTTCCGCGAACATCCCGTGCCCGTGGACGCGCTGCTCCTCGCCCGCATCCAGGCCGCCGCGGGGGACGAGGCGGCGGCGGCCCGCCAGCTCGCCTGGATCTCCCAGCGCTGCCCGCCGGAATCCCTGCCGCCCACCGCCATCATGCGGCGCCTGGTGGAGCTCCAGGTCCATCAGCGGACCGCCGGAGCCTTCCGTGCAACGGACTGGGAAGCGCTCCACATGGAAGCGGACGCGCTGGCCTCCCCGGACGAGAAGGCGGAGATCCTCCTGCAGGCCACCGGCATCGCGCGCCGCACGGGTGCCATGGACGAGGCACGCGCGTGGCTCGAACGCGCCGCGCCCGCCGTGGCGGAAGCCCCGCTGTGGGCTACGTGCTTCCACGCACTGCGTGCCGCGCTCGCACCGGCAGCGCTGTAACGGGAAACGCTACTCCGCCGCGCGCCCGTAACCTTTCGCGCTACAGGGAGACAAGAAGGCCGCGCCTGGGGTTTCCTTCGCATCCCATTTCCGATTCCTGCCCAAGGAGTGTTCGCGCGATGGCCTCCTCCGTCCTCCGAGTCCCCTGGTGTTTCCTGTTGCTGGCCCTGACCGGCTGCGAGCCCTCCCTCGTGGACGGCACCGACGTGAGTCCCCGCGCCGAAGAGAAGCTCGGCACGCGTGAGTCGGACATCCGCATCGCCAACTCGCTCACGACGCAGGAGCTGGTGGTCAACGCCATCGCCGCGAACCACGACGCCAACCAGACGCTGGCCGCGAGCTCGCTCGAGTCCCTCTTCGACCCCGACGTGGCGGTTCCCAGCCGTGAGGTCGCGCTCATGCAGAACCAGCTGCGTGACCCTTTCGCGCAGCGCTTCATGGCGTACCTGGTGAGCTGCGCGCTGGGCGATGGGGAGACCCTCGAATGGCTCAATCCCTTGCAGCCCTCCGGTTCGCAGCGCAGTGAATGGGCGGGCTCCGCGGGCCTCTGTCCGTGGTGGCGCACGGAGGCGCCGGGCGACGCGTGCCTCAAGCGCGTGACGGCCTGCCTCCTGGCGCGCAACAACGCCCGGGGCTTCCGCGTGGAGCTGTCCATGCGCGGCGAAATCCACGAGCCCGAGCTCGGCATCGAGGAGCCGTTCGCGCTGGATGCGTGGACGAAGCCGATCGACCAGCTGCCGACGGCGTCCTCGCCGTTGAGCAGTTCGGTGCCGTGCGGAAGCCAGACGTTTGGCGCGGGGCGGGACTGCGGCTGGACGATGCACTCGGTGGGCTGGTGCCCCGCGGGTCAGACCATCGCCGTGGGCGCGGGCGGTCCGCCGAGCTGCCCCTCCGGGACGCCGCTGGGCTCCAGCTCGGACGCGCGCATGATGCTGCGCGTGTGCCGGGGCATCGCCGGCTGTGACAGCGCCGACGCGCGGCTCGTGGCCTCCAGCCAGGGCTGCTCGGCCAGCTCCACGAGCCCCCTGCCTTCCGCCGCGACCGACCCCTCCGTGCGCTTCACCTGCCCGTCATCGGGCGGGTACTTCACGGTGATGACGGCGCCCTGGGACAGCAACGCGGAGGGCACGGCGAACGTGGGCTTCACGGCGGGCGTGCAGGCCCCGCTCTCCGAGCGCGCCGTGTACCGGATCCGCGAGGGCGCCTTCTACGGCAACCTCTTCGGCAAGGGCGCGCTGCGCGACGACATCAACGTGACCGTGACGTTGGCGGAGGACAAGCGGAGCACCTACGTGGTCAACCGGCCGCCGTCCCCCCAGACGGATCCCATCTTCAATGACCTCTACGCCTGCTACGACCCGGGTTGGGTGTCCGGCCTGGCGTACGCGACCTACCGCGTGTGCGCGCTGCCGGGCTCGCATGAGGACTGCGCGGCCAAGGTGACGGGGCCGTGCTGGGGCAACGACACGGTGGCCACGCACCGGTGCGACGTGCAGGACGGTCCGCTGCGGGAGGGCGACGGCGACTTCGAGAAGTGCCTGGACACGTCCAACAAGCTCTGGACGGAGCCCGTCACCGTCTACCTCAACGGCGCGTGCGACCTGGTGGATGCCCAGCACCGCGACCTGTGCAAGCGCAAGACGGAACCCGCGCCGCCCCAGGACGGCTCCTCGATCGAGGGCAAGCGCTAGGCGATGGCGGGCAACGGCGAGGAGGCCCTCTACGGTGAGGAGCTGCGGCCCGGCGCGCTCGTGGGCGAGTGGGTCGTGGACCGCGTCCAGGTCCAGGGCCCCGTGTCCGCGCTGTACCGGGCGAGGCACGCGCGCTCCGGGGTGCCCGCCGCGCTGAAGGTGCTGCACCCGCAGGTGGCCGCGGCGGCGGTGGCGCTGCGGCGCTTCCGGCGCGAGGCGGCCACGTTGCAGCGGCTGAGCCACCCGCACATCGTCACGGTGCTGGGGTACGGCGAGCTGTCGGACGGCCGGCCCTACATCGCCATGGAGTGGCTGGAGGGCCAGGACCTGGCGGCGGAGCTGGCCACGCGCGGGCCCTTGTCCCCGCGCGAGGTGCTGGCGGTGATGGAGCAGGTGGGCGCGGCGCTGCGGGTGGCGCACGCGGCCGGCGTGGTGCACCGCGACCTGAAGGCGCAGAACGTGGTGCGGCTCGGGCCCGGGCGCGGCGGCCCTTCCGTGAAGCTGGTGGACTTCGGCGTGGCGAAGGGGCTGGTGCCGGGCGCCCCGGGCAGCTCGTCGCTCACGCACACCGGCGTGGTGCTGGGGACTCCGCTGTCCATGGCGCCGGAGCAGATCCGCGGCGAGGTGCCGGACGCGCGCACGGACCTCTACGCCGTGGGCGTGCTGCTCTTCCAGCTGCTCACGGGCATGCCGCCCTTCCAGGGCACCACGCGCCACGAGGTGGAGCAGCAGCACCTGCACGCGCCGCCGCCGCGTCCGGGAGAGCACGCGCCGGTGTCCGCCGCATTGGATGCCGTCGTGGTGCGATGTCTGCGCAAGGCGCGAGAGGAGCGCTACCCGGACGTGGACGCGCTGCTGGAGGACCTCCGGGGCGCGGTGCTGGGAGGCGCGGCGCCGGTGGAGGTGCCGCGCGCGGTGGGGCTGTACGTGGAGGCCCTGCTGACGGGCGAGCCGGGCCCCGCCGCGATGGAGGACCTGGACGCGGGCCTGGAGCGCGCGAGCACCCTGGCGCGCGAGGCAGGGCTGGAGGTGCGGGTGATGGGGGGCGCGTGCCTGCTCGCCGTGGCCAGTCTCCCGGACGACGTGCGCCGCGAGCGGGAGCTGCGGGCGCGGGTGCTGGACGTGGGGCTCGCGCTGACGGACGGGGACGCCTCCCCCGCGCGCTTCCACGTCACCGTGCACGTGGACCGGCTGACGGCGCGCGAGGATTCCCATGGCTGGGCGGACGGCGCGGCCTCCACATGGGACG
>NZ_RAVW01000446.1 GCF_003611585.1 Corallococcus exercitus
GTCCCCCATAGGCCAACGCCTCCGGCCGGGCCACCGGAATCCGGGACCGGGACCGGAGGGCGTCACTGTCGCGACAGGAGACAGGAAGCTGGGAGCGTTCGCCTCAGTGCGGGGCGGGCGCGGCCTCCCGGGCGGGCGCACCGGGCGTGGCCCTGGACGCTACCCCCAGGCCGTGCCGCCGGGCCGCGGTCTCCACGATGCGCTGCACGAGCGCCTCGTAGCTGATGCCCAGCTGCTTCGCCCCCATGGCCACCTCGCACTGCGTCTCCAGGTAGGGGTTGGGGTTCACCTCCAGGAGGTAGGGCTCGTTGGTGCGGCTGGACACGCGGAAGTCGATGCGCGCGTAGTCGCGCAGCTTGAGCGCGCGGAACGCCGTGATGGCCGCGCGGCCGATGCGGCCCTGCAGCTCGTCCGACAGGTCCGTGGGCAGCACCAGGTGCGGACTGCCCGGCGTCTCCGGGCCGAACTTCACCTCGCGGTTGGCGATCTTCATCCGCTTGCGGTTCCACCGCGAGCCGAAGTCCAGCTCCACCACCGGCAGCACCTCCGGCTTCGCCGCGTCGCCCACCACGCCGACGTACAGCTCGCGCCCCTCGATGAACTCCTCCGCCAGGGCCTCGTCGTCGTACTCCTCGCGGATCTTCTTCACCCGCCGGGCCAGTCCCTCCATGTCCTTCTCCACCCCCAGGCCCATGGACGCGTCCGAGCGCGCGGGCTTCACCACCAGCGGGAAGGACAGGTCGCCGTTCGCCTGGAAGGAGATGCCGTCGAAGGTGGCGAAGCGGGGCGTGAGCACGCCGTGGAACTGGAGCAGTTGCTTGGTGAGCACCTTGTCCTGCGCGAGCAGCAGGCCCGCGGTGCCGGAGCCGGTGAAGGGCACGCGCGCCAGCTCCAGCACCGCCGCGACGTTGACCTCCAGCCGGTAGTCCTCCGCGAACGTCTCGCAGAGGTTGAACACCAGGTCCGGCCGGGCGCGGGTGACGAGGCGCACCAGGTCGGAGACGCTCTCGTCCACGCGCACGTCCGTGGGCTCGTGGCCGGCCGCGCGCAGGGCCGCGCTCACCTGCGCCACCACGGGGTCCGGCGCGTCGTCCTTGGCCTGGTAGTGGAGGACGGCGATACGAAGGGACTTCAGGGGCATGGTCAGTCCTCGAAGAAACGGTCGGTGTGCAGGTAGTTCATCGCCAGGACGGTGACGAGCGACGCGAGCTGCATCGCCGCCTCTCGGCTGTCGTCCGGGTGCAGGGTGAGGTTCAGCGCGGCGGTGCGCTCCGCCAGGTGATCCACGAGCGCGCGCACCACGCCCCGGCTCACCCCCGCGTAGTGGCCCACGGTGGACAAGAGGCGCTGGCGCTCGGCCTGCACCAGCGTCGCCGCGCTCACGGGCGCCTCGCCCGGGCCCCAGAAGATGTCCTCCAGCGCGTGGTCGAAGGCGTTTCGCAGCTCCACGTCCACCTTCTCGTCCAGCTCGCGCTGGCGGTAGTGGTCCTGGACGGTGCCCTCCATCTCCTCGGTGGTGAAGTCCGGCTGGGCCAGCTGCACGGGCGGCGTCGTGCGGCCCAGGCGCTTCGCGATGTCCTCCACGTACTGGAGCTTCTTGAGCGCGCCCCAGCCCTGGTAGCGCTTCGCCCAGTCGCTGCCCGGCGTGAGCCACACGGCGAAGGTCTCCGCGAAGTCCTCGTCCGGGTGCTTCTGCGCGTACCAGCCGGAGATGTGGAAGACGTACCGGCGCGAGAAGGGCCGCGGCTTGTAGTCGTCCTGGTACGGCCGGCCCCAGTCGCCGAAGACGCGGCGCCACTCGTCCGTGTCGTAGAGGCGGTACGCGTAGTTGAACGCGTGGCCCGCCTCGTGCCGCAGGTACATGAGGATTTCGGCCTCCGTCTCCGCGCTGCCCCCCAGCTCCGCCTCGATGGACAAGAGGTCCGGATCCGCCAGGTAGAAGGGCAGCCCGATGACGGGCACGCCAGAGGGACAGCCCCACTCGTCGGACAGGTAGCACTGGGGCTTGAAGGACAGCCCCTTCGCCTCGAGTTCGGCATGGAGCTGCGCGATGTAGCGCTCCAGGGGCGTGCCCCCCAGCCGCAGCGACAGGTCCTTGATGCGCGCCTGGAGGAGGGCTTCACGCCGGGGTGAGAGCCGGCCGCGCTCGGCGCCCTCGGTGGGATGTTTCTCGCGCAGCACCCGGGATTCGGCCTGGGGAGATGGCATCATCCCTACCGAGGTAAGGCGTGCGGCCAGGGATGGACAGCCCGCCAGCCGTGCCCCAGCAGGCGGCCGGCCGTGCGCCCGGACGAAAGGGACGCGGAGGCTTGCGCCTCGCGGCTGCAGGGCGCGCGGGCATGGGACCGGGTGCTCCGCTCCGGACGGATGGGCATTTTTCCAGTGGGAACCGTCTGGGAGCCGTCATAGGGACATGGCTCGCTGAGTCCAGGAGCCGCGCCCGAGATGAGCCAGGACGTTCCGCCCCAGACCCCGGAGACCCTCTTCACCGGCGGCAGCCAGATGCACGCGCTGGTGCGCGCGCACGCCTGGGACGCGTCGCCGGTGGGCCCCGTGGCCTCCTGGCCCACGAGCCTCAAGGTGCTCGTGAAGACGCTGCTCGGGTCGCGCTACCCCATGATCCTCACCTGGGGGCCCCAGCTCACCCAGTTCTACAACGACGCCTATTCGCTGGTGATTGGCGACAAGCACCCGGCCGCGCTGGGCACGGACATCCGGGCCACGCTGGCGGAGGCGTGGGACTCGCTGGAGCCGCTGGTGCGCGAGGCCATGACGACGGGCGTCGCCAGCTGGGTGCCCGCGCTCCGGCTGCTCCTGAACCGCAGCGGCTACCGCGAGGAGTCCTACTTCGACGTCAGCCACGCGCCCGCCTACGACGACACGGGCGCCATCGGCGGCATGCTCGCGGTGTGCGCGGAGGTGACGCCGCAGGTCCTGAGCGAGCGGCGCATGCGGCTGTTGCGCGACCTGTCCGCCCAGGCGTCGGACACGCGCAGCGTGGCGAAGACGTGCAGCGACCTGGTGAACGCGCTGGCGGATCATCCCCTGGACGTGCCGTGCGCGCTGCTCTACCTGCGCGCGGAGGATGGCCGGACGCTGACGCTGAGCGGGGCCGTGGGGCTTGCGCGCGGCGGTCCGCTCAGCCCGGAGACGGTCGTGCTGGACGCCGGCTTCCGGGAGGCGGCCCCGTACCTGCGCGCGCTCGAGGGCGAGCGGGTGCGGCGCGACGGGCTGGAGGCGCTCCTGGCGCTCCAGGGCGGGCCGTTCGGGGACCCGGTGGGAACGCTCCTCTTCCAGCCGCTCGCCGGGGCGGCCGCGCCGCTGGGGGTGCTCGTCACCGCGCTGTCGCCCAACCGCGCCTTCGACGAGGGCTACGCCTCCTTCTGCGAGCTGTTGAGCGCGCAGGTGGCGGTGTCGCTGCGCAACGCGCGGGCCTACGAGGAGGAGCGCCAGCGGGCGGAGGCGCTGGCGGAGCTGGACCGGGCGAAGACGGCCTTCTTCCACAACATCTCCCACGAGTTCCGCACGCCGCTCACGCTGATGCTGGGGCCGCTGGAGGACGTGCTCGCGCAGGTGCCGGTGACGGAAGAGGCGCGCAAGGACCTGGAGCTCGTCCACCGCAACGCGGGCCGCCTGCTGCGGCTGGTGAACACGCTGCTGGACTTCAGCCGGCTGGAGGCGGGCCGCATCGACTCCAGCTTCGAGCCCACGGACCTGGCCGCCTTCACGAAGGACCTCACCGGCCACTTCCGCTCCGCCATCGAGCGCACCGGCCTGTCCTTCCGCGTGGACTGCGAGCCCTTGCCGGAGCCCGTCTACGTGGACCGGCAGATGTGGGAGAAGGTTGTCTTCAACCTGCTCTCCAACGCCCTCAAGTTCACCTTCCAGGGTGGCATCACCGCGCGGCAGGAGGTCCAGGGCCAGGACGTCGTCCTGCGCGTCCACGACACGGGCACGGGCATCCCCGCGGCGGAGCTGCCCCACCTCTTCGAGCGCTTCCACCGCGTGCGCAACGCGCGAAGCCGCACCCACGAAGGCACCGGCATCGGCCTGGCGCTGGTGCGCGAGCTGGTGGCGCTGCACGGCGGCGCCGTGTCCGTGGAGAGCGAGGAGGGACGGGGCAGCACCTTCACCGTGCGCGTTCCCCGGGGGCACGCGCACCTGCCCGCGGACCGCCTGCTCGCCCCGCGCCAGCAGGAGTCCACCGCCATGGGCGTGCGCCCCTTCCTCCAGGAGGCCGAGCGCTGGGCGGACGTGGAGCTTGCGCCCCTCGCGCCAGACGCTCCGGGGCCGGCGGAAGGGGAGGGCACGAACCGGGCGCACGTGCTGGTGGTGGACGACAACGCGGACATGCGCGAGTACGTGGAGCGCGTGCTGTCACCGTCGTTCGAGGTGACGCTGGCGACGGACGGCCAGGCCGCGCTGGAGGCCGCGCGCGAGAGGGCGCCGGACCTGGTGCTGACGGACGTGATGATGCCCCGGCTGGGCGGCTTCGGCCTGCTGCGCGCCCTGCGCGAGCTGCCGTCCACGCGCGCCGTCCCCGTGGTGATGCTGTCCGCCCGCGCCGGTGAGGAGGCCGCGGTGGAGGGGCTGGAGGCGGGCGCGGACGACTACCTGGTGAAGCCCTTCAGCGCCCGGGAGCTGGTGGCGCGCGTGCGCTCCATGCTGGAGCTGTCGCGCATGCGCCGGGAGGTCATGCGCCAGGACCTGCTCGCCCAGTCGCTGCGCGAGAGCCTCCAGGCCCGGGACGACTTCCTCGCGGTGGCGAGCCACGAGCTCAAGACGCCGCTGGCCGCCTTCCGCCTGCACCTGGAGCGGCTGGAGCGCAGCCTGGGGGAAGAAGCGCTGGGCCGCGCGAAGAGCCCGCTGGAGTCCGCTGGCCGGCAGGTGCAGCGGCTGCACGCGCTGATGGAGACGCTGCTGGACGTGTCGCAGCTCACCACGGGCCGGCTGGCGTTGGAGCTGAACGACGTGGACCTCACCGCCGTGGTGGGCGACGCGGTGGCCCGGCTGCGCGAGGAGGTGGCGCGGATGGGCGTGACGGTGACGCTGGACGCGGGCCTGCCCCTCGTGGGCCGGTACGACAAGCTGCGCATCGACCAGGTGGTGACGCACCTGCTGACGAACGCGGCGAAGTACGGCGAGGGCCGCCCCATCGCGGTGCACGTGGCCGCCGAGGACGGCACCGCGCGCCTCACCGTGCGCGACCAGGGCATTGGCATCAGCGAGGCGGACCGCGCGCGCATCTTCGAGCGCTTCGAGCGCGCGGTGCCCGGGCGCAACTACGGCGGCCTGGGCCTGGGGCTGTGGATCGCCCGGCAGGTGGTGGAGGCGCACGGCGGCCGCATCACCGTGGACAGCAAGCCGGGCCTGGGCTCCACGTTCGTGGTGGAGCTGCCCATCGAAGGACTCAAGGCGGCCTGAAGCACGAAGGGGACCCGGGTGAGTGCCCCGGATCCCCTCCTGTGTCACTTCACATCACCGACGCAAGGCTCACTGGACGGTGAACACCAGGTCGTCGCGGTCGTTGTAGCTGTTGGACACGCACGCGCTGCTCGGGCTGCCGGTGCCGTAGCGGAACTGCGCGCGCACGGCCTGGGTGGCGCCGGAGGGCAGCGTGTACGTGGCCGACAGCGTCTGGGCGCCCGGGGCCGTCGGGGTGAGCGTGGTGAGCAGCGTCCAGACGGGCGTCGTCGCGGTGGCGTTGGCCGTGTAGTACAGGTCCAGCCGGTCCGACGACGGGCTGGCGTAGGCCCAGACGCTGGCCTCCACCTTCACCTGCTTGCCCGCGGCGAAGTTGGAGCCGTCCACGGTGGACACCTTGATGGCCTCCACGGACTCATCGCTCTTGTAGGTGCCCTCGCTGCCGTCGCCGCAGGTGCCGCGCAGCGTGTTGGGCGTGTTCTTCTCCGGGCCCATGGTGCCGCGGCCGTTGAAGAGCGTGCCGCTGTCGCAGGTGGCGGCCGCCGCGCTGCAACGCACCGTCCGGAGCGTGGTGTCGTAGGTGCCGGACGTGGACACGTTGGCCACCGTCACCGTCCGCGCCGTCGTGACGGCATTGTTGCCCGCGCTGTCGTGCGCCTTGGCCGCCACCGTGTGGCTGCCGTTGGCCACCGTGCGGCTGTCCCACGCGAAGCTGTACGGCGAGGAGAAGGACGTGCCCTTCACCGCGCCGTCCACCAGGAACTCCACCTTGCTGACGCCCACGTTGTCGGTGGCCGTCGCGGTGATGTTGGTGGTGCCGTTCACGGTCGCGCCGCTCGCGGGCGCGGTGAGCGAAACCACCGGGGCCTGCGTGTCCGTGGGCTGGCCCGGGAGGACGCCCTTGGCCAGCTCCGCCAGGTACGCGGCGCCGATGCGCGCGAACTTCAGCGCGTTGCTGGCGTCGCCGTTCGTGCTGTTGGCCAGCGTGTCGTTGGCCGTGTGGATGTTGGGGTTGTCGTTGTTCATCTGCGCTTCGAACGGGATGGACGCCGCGTAGCCCTGCGCGGTCCACGACGCGTGGTCCGAGCACCCGTAGCCGCACGTGATGTTGGTGCGCGAGTAGCCCGTGTACGTGTCGATGAGGTTGCCCAGGAACGCGTTCTGCGCCGCGTTGGTGTTGTCCGTGACGAGCGTCACATCCCACGAGGAGCCGCGGTAGTTGGTCATGTCCAGCTGGAGCACGCCCACCACGTTGGTGCCCGCGGTCTTGTACGCCTGCGCGATGGCCTGCGAGCCGTAGAGGCCCACCTCCTCCGCCGCGTACGCCATGAACTTCACCGTGCGCGCCGGCTTGTAGCCCTTCGCCATCGCCACACGGAAGACCTCCGACAGGGTGGCGACACCGGAGGCGTCGTCATCCGCGCCCGGCGCGGTCGCGGTGGGGCGGCTGGAGGAGCCGACGGTGATGTTGATGGAGTCCAGGTGGCCGCCAATCACCACCACCTCGTCCGGGAACACCTCGCCGGTGATGGTGGCGATGACGGACGGCTGGGTCCAGCCCGAGTGCGTGTACAGCTGCACGCTCACGTCCGGGCGCCCGGCGGCGTAGGACTCCCAGGCGCTCTTGAGCCAGCTGGCCGACTGCGTGCCGCCCGTGGAGTTGTTGTAGTAGCGGTTCGTGTAGCTGGCCAGCTGCACGATGGTGCCGCGGAGGCTGGCCTCCTCGAGGCCCGAGAACAGCCCGTTGACCACCGCCGCGTTGTCCAGCGTGTAGCTCACCAGCGACTGCGTGGGCTGCCCGGGCGTGAGCGCCGCGAGCGCCGCCTCCTGCGTGTCGTGCGCCATGAAGCCCGCGCAGCGGTGATACTGGTCATGCATGATGGCGGACACGTCGCCCAGCTGCGACTCGGTGAGCTTGAGCACGCTCACCCCGTTCGCCTCGCGCACCAGCGTGGGCGCGTTTGCGGCCGCGCGGAACGACGAGCGCACCGCCGTCACCGCCTCCGAACCGATGGTGATGTAGACCTCCTTGTCACGCGACTCGGCGGAAGCAGTGGCGCAGCACAGCGACACGACGACGGGGGCCAATCTCTTCAAACGCATGTTCCGCTCCGATTCCAGGCG
>NZ_RAVW01000447.1 GCF_003611585.1 Corallococcus exercitus
GCCAGCGAAGTGGGCCGGCGTCCACTCGCGCGGCGTGGGCCCGACCCGCCACGCCTCGCCCCGGACGACCCGGCTGAAGCCACGCCCCGGATTGAGCAGGCCCGCCGCCACCTCGCGGCCACCCCGCTCCCAGCCCGTGGCACCGTTGTCCAGAATCATCGAGGACAGCCGGTACAGCACCTCGCCGACGGCGAGACCTCCGAGGCTGGTGTTGATGATGTCGTTGGTGGATGGGCGGTTGTTCTCGCCGAACACCTCCCACTGGAGGCTGCCGAAGAAGGTGAGGGGGGCGGCCTCCCAGTAGCTCAAGCCATTGTCGCGCCCGATGTTGTAGTAGATGCCGCCGTGGTACGGGTGGTCGAGCTGGTTGGCGGTGAACTTGTCCGCGTCCCACTCGAAGCCGCTCGTCAGGTTGCGCCCCCAGACCTCCGGGCTCACATTGGCCCAGTCGCGCTTGCGGATGAACCGGTTCACCGACCACACCGCCGCGTTCACCGCCGTCACCTCGCCCAACGCCAGCCAGATGTGCCGGCGCGGAGGCTCCTCCTCCTGGCACTCAAGAGCGGCTTCCCAGCCCGCATCCCCTTCGGCCCCAGGTGCGGGCTCCCGCCCGGCGAGCGGCGCATCCGCGGGGAATTCACGCGCCCGGGCGGGGAAGGCAGCTGCCAGCAGCAGCACCATCGCGACGTGGGCGAGGGCTGCCCGGCTGGCCCGCTTGGACCTCACGGCCATTGTCCCCAACACGCGGCCCGCCTCTCGTGAGCCGGAATGAGCGCCCCCGGCCCTCCATGCCGGGAAGCATGTCGGGATGAAGGGTGGGGCTGACCTGCCAGGGCGGCCATCGGCCCTGCAGCCGAAGGGGCCGTCGGCTGCGGAACGGTTGCTTCCTCTCTGCTCGAATCCCAGCGCAATGAGGGAGCCCGCCCCCCAGGGTGATGGTGCCCGCCAGAGGGGGCTCCCTAGCTTCGGCAGGGGGCCCATGCTGCTCAAGCAAGACTATTACGCCAACGAGGTCTGGCCCGGATGGCTCAATGACATCCGCAACTCGCCCCATCGCGCCATCTTCCTGCATGGGGTGACGGGCAGTGAGCTGTACGACCGGCAACGCCGTGACACCCTCTGGCTCGACACGGGCATCTGGCACGAGGTGGACAACCTCGCCTTCCTGGATGTCACGCCCCAGGGCGGGGTCGACGGCCCCGGGCAGTTCATCTACGCGCGCTCCACGGTCAACCTGCCTGTCTTCGGCGACTTCTACGCCGACTGCCTCTCGGGCATCGGGTGGGGCCGCTTCAACTTCGACTGGCGCGACGGCATTGGCATCGAGGCACAGCGGCTGGCGCTCTTCCTGCGGAGTCTGCGCACGGACGGGCAGCCGCTGCGCTTCGTCACCCACAGCATGGGCGGCTGCGTGCTGCTGCGGATGCTGGCCTCCACGCGTGAGTTCGACGACGCCATCGAGCGCATCGTCTTCTGCGCGCCACCCTTCTGGGGCGCCCTCAAGCCCCTCCGGGTCATCGAGGATGGCACCGGCACGCCCGCGGACTGGCTCATCGGCAATGCCACGCTGCGCCAGTCCGCGGCGAGCATGCCGGGGCTCTTCAACCTCCTCGTGGCTCCCCGCGAGTACTGGCCCACGCGCGTGCCCGGGCTGGACGCGACGCTGAAGTACCCCGTGCGCACCGGACAGGACCTCTACAGCGCCGGGTCCTGGACCAATCCCTACCGCCTCGATTTGCGCGACCCGCTGCTGCGCTTCTCATACAGCGGCTACCAGTTCACCCGCGTGCAGGCGCAGGACGTGGCCCAGCGCTTCGCGTCGCGCACCGTGGTCATCGTTGGCCTGAATGGGAAGACGGAATACGCGGCGCTCATGGGGCCGGGAGGCTGGACCCTCCACTCAGAGCCGCCGCCCGCGCAGGGCATGCTCTCCAACGGGGACGGCACCGTGCTCTTCCAGTCCTCGCTCCTGCCGGGGCTGCCTACCACCTGCTACCACGCCTACGTGCCCCCGGTGCGCGAGGACTCCCACAGCAACCTGGTCAACCTGCCGGAGGTCATCAACGCGACGCTCACGGCGCTCGCGGGAGACTCGCTGGCCTCCAGTGGCCTGGTGCCCTACGCGGACTTCGTCCACGCCATCGACTGGAGCCACGAGGCCGAGCAGTCCCCCGAGCCCGGCCCGACGGAGCACCTGGGCTACCTGGAGCGCGCGCGGCTGCGGGCGCGGCTTCCCCTGGCACAGTGGGGACCCTCGCTGGACCCGGGAGGGAACGACGACCGGCTCTTCCATGCCACGCGACAGTCCGCGTTCAAGGTGCTCCAGGGCGCGGACCTGCGCACGGAGGCCGGCCGCCTCGGAGTGAGCTACCGCTTCCTCGCCGACCACATCCGGGACCTGCTCCTGCCAGTGCTCTCCGGATGACCGCCGCATCCAGGGATGCGGCCTGGACGCGAGGTCAGAACGAGGCGTTCCACGTGAGCGCGGCGCCGCCGCGGGTGGGCGCGACGCCGACGTCCAGCAGCGCGGAGAGGGCGCGGTGGTCCCGCTTCCAGTCGACATAGTTGTTGTGGCGGCTGATGCCCACGAGCAGGAGCGGAACGCCCACGGCCGCCAGGGCGCCGCCGATGACCAGCGAGGTCCCAAGGCAGACGTCCTGGGTGTCCCGGGGAACCATGCTCGTCTTGCAGAGGGGGGAGGTCGCCAGGTTGACCGCCCCGATGCCGGTCATGATGCTGCCCGCGACGAGCATCCCCGTGCCCGTGGGGGGAGGCTTGCCGCCGGGCAGGTCGAGCCCGCGCTCCTGGGCGAGGGCGGGAGCCGAGGCGAGGGTGACGGCTGCGCTCACAACCAACGAGAGAGTCACGTTCATGTGACGACGAGAGCGCAGGGGCGCGCGAAACGTCAAGCGTACCCAGGTCACACCCCCCCACGGGGCGTGTCTGGCTTTGGGGTGATTTCGACCCGCGCGCACTGGCCGTATGGCTTGTCACCGGAAGCGGATCAGCCCACGACCGCGGTGGCTTCGATCTCGACGAGGACACCCGGCTCGAAGAGCACGGAGACCCCGATGAGCGATGCCGGCGCCGGCACGATCCCCAGCTCCTTGGAGACCTGCTCGATGCCGGCGAGGAAGTCAGGCATCAACTCATGCTTCCAGTCGACCACGTAGAAGGTGAGCCGGACGACGTCGCTGAACGTCGCCCCAGCCGCCGCGAGGGCGATGGCGACGTTGCGGTAGGCCTGCGCCACCTGTCCCGCCAGGTCCCCGCGCGCGACGAGCCGCCCCTGCGTGTCGTACGCGACCTGTCCCGCGATGTGGACCTGCCGGGTGCCGGTGGCGATCGCCACCTGCCGGTACACGTCGGGCTTCATGAGTCCATTGGGGTTGAGCAGGGTCACGGGCATGGAGGCGCTCCAAACGAGTGGGTGGATGCCGGGTTCGTATACCGGGCCCATTGACGAACGGCGTTCCCCTCTCCGGCGACGCGGTCGCTACAATGGAGCGCCAGCGATGAAACGCGCCCAGCTGGATGAGATCTTCGCCTTCATGGCCGTCGTGGACGCGGGCAGCTTCGTGGGCGGCGGCCAGGCCCTCGGCCTGACGCGTTCGGCGGCGGGCAAGGCATTGGCCCGGTTGGAGTCCCGCCTGGGGGTGCGCCTGCTCAATCGCACGACGCGGCAGCTGAGCCTCACCGACGAGGGCCGTGTCTTCCACGAGCATTGCCTGCAGGTCCTCGCGGCCCTGGACGACGCGGAGGCCAGCGTCGGGCAGCGCGCGGGCACGCCCCGAGGGGTGCTCCGGCTCACCCTGCCGGCCGCGTTCGGCAGACGTCAGGTCCTCCCCTTGCTGCGGGATTACCTGCGCACCTGGCCCGAGCTGCAGGCGGAGGTGAGCTTCACGGACCGCGTCTCGGACATCATCGAGGAGGGCTACGACCTGGCCGTGCGCATCAATGCCTCCAGCACCGATACGCGCCTGGTCTCCCGGGTCGTGGCCCGGCACCCGGTGTTCGTCTGCGCCGCGCCCTCCTATCTCAAGGCGCACGGCGAGCCCGGCACGCTGGAGGAGCTCGCGGCGCATGAGTGTCTGCTCTTCAGCAGCCGGACGCGACGGCAGCACTGGCGCCTGCGTGAGAAGGGCGGAGCCCCTGTGAAGGTGGAGGGACGAAGCCGCCTGCGGCTCGACAGTGGGGAGGCGCTCCGGGACGCGGCCGTCGCGGGACTGGGCATCGCCTATCTTCCCGGCTTCCTGGCCGACGAAGACCTGGCGAGCGGGCGGCTCAAGGCGCTGCTGCCCTCATGCGAGACGGAGTCCGTCCCCATCACAGCGCTCTACCCGAGCAGACGTCACCTGCCGGCGAAGGTGCGGCGCTTCATCGACCTGATGGTCGAACGATGGAGCGCGACCCTCCAGGCCTGAAGACAATTGTTTGACGTGGATGGGAGGAACTGTCCCGTGACGTGGAAAGCCCCGCCTCCCCGGGGGACCGGAGAGGCGGGGCAGGGGAGCCACGCGCTGAAGCGGGTTACTGGCCGTCGAGCCTGCCGTCCAGGTTCCGGTCGAGCGCGATGCGCGTGCCGGAGCCCGGGGGCACCGCGGTGAAGGTCACCTCCTGGCCCAGCGTGTTCGCCAGCGCGCGCAGGGCCGCGGTGGTGATGTTGGCGGTGCCGTCGTCGGGCTTCCACGTGCCGGCCGCGCGGTCGAACAGGAAGCCCTTCACGCGGGTGCCGATGGCGGCCTTCGCCACCAGGTCGGCCTCATACGTGGCGCCGCCGAGGATCTTCGACACGAAGGGTGCCTTCGCCCGAGCCATCAACAGGTCGATGCGCGCCCCCACCGCGGAGGCGTTCGTCGACGTGAGCGTCACCTGCTGACCGACGATGGGCGCCAGGTCCGAGTCCACCGCCATCATGTAGGCCTCCACGCCCCGGCGCTCGGTGTCGCTCCGGAAGCCCACCAGGGGGCCGCCGACGCTGTTGTTGGCGAAGACGATGGCGCTGAAGAAGCGGAACAGCGTGTCCACCGCGCCGTCGTGCGTGAAGCCGAAGCCGCGCACCTGGTCGCCCGTGGGCCCGGTCTCCGAGTGCTGGAAGAAGCTGCTGTCCGGGAAGCCGAACATGCCGACCTTCGTGTACATGTTGCGCACGTGGGGAATCTTCATGATCTGGCTGATGCCCTCGAAGCTCGAGCGGCCGTCGGTGCCGAAGAAGCCCTGCGACGCGTCGATGGCGTGACAGCCATTGCAGTTGAAGCCGGTGTTGGTGCCAATGGCCAGACCGTCCACGCGGCGGCTGCCGAAGAAGAAGTCGCGGCCGGCCGCCTGCGTTGAGGTGAGCGAGTTGTCCAGGTTGCGGATGGGGTTGGGCGGCAGCTGCACCTGGAGCTGGAAGTTCGTGAACTTGTTCATCTCCGCTTCGGTGGGCATGTCCGCGCGGCCGAGCAGCCCGGGGAAGGCGACGATGAAGTTCTTGACCGACAGGGCCTCGTCGTACGCCCCCGCGCCGAAGAAGCCCGTGGACCGGTCCCCGCGCCAGTGCATGGCGCCCGAGGTGGACATGCCGCGCAGGGTCTGCGTCGTCATGGGCCCCTTCATCGGGTGGAAGGAGTTCTGGTTGCCGGTGCCGTTGACGTCCGAGCTCGGGTGGCCGGTGAGCAGACGGAACGCGCCAATCTCCAGGCTGCTCGCCAGACGCTTGTCGATGGCGTTGGTGGTGACGGCGTCATCCGGGTTGCCCAGGTCCCACGCGAGCTCGTCCTTGTCGCCGAAGACGTGGCAGCTGGCGCAGGACGCCTCGCCGTTGGCCGAGGAGAAGGTCGCGTCGTAGAGGAACGGGCGCCCCTGCACGACGGAAGGAGGCTCCGGGTTGTAGAGCGCGGCCGAGGCCACCTGGCTCTTCGTGGCCAGGTCGATGACCTTCACCGCGTTGTCGAAGCGGGTCATCACGTAGAGGCGGTTGCGCGCCTCGTCCAGCACCAGGCCGCTGGGGCCGCCGCCGCTCACCGGGATGTAGTTGGCGCTCGCCGTCCGCGGGTTGAAGGTGTCCGCCTCCAGCGCCGCGGTGTCGAAGACGCCGACCTTGCTGGAGCTGAACGCGGCCACGTACAGCTTCGCGCCGTCACCCGAGATGGCCATCTCCGTGGGGGTGGAGAGGCTGTGGTCGCGGGCCGTGGGGTCGAAGCCGGGGGCGCCGGCCAGCTTCGAGTAGTCCAGGTGCTTGTTCAGGTGGCGCGGCGACACCGTCGTCCCCTTGATGACGGTGATGCGCATCTTCGCGATGTTGCCCTGCACCGTGCTGCCGCCGAAGACGCCGGGGCCCTCGAAGCGGGTGAGGTTGTTGGCGTCGCTGTTGGTCGCGTACACCGCGCCCGTCTTCGGGTTGGTGGCCAGGTTGAAGACGGTCGTACCCACGCCCGTGTAGAACGCCTTCTGCTGCAGGCCGTCCGCGTCGATGGCGAACACGTCCTTGTCCGGCAGGTTGAAGCGCACGCCGTTGTTCCAGTTGCGGCCGAGCGTGTCCTCCCAGCGGCTGGTGGCGCTGTTCCACTTGACGATGAGGCCCGTCTCCGGCGCCTTCGCGCCCGCGGCGTTGGTGGACGGCCCGGGCAGGCCGCCCAGGAAGAGGTTGTTGCCCCAGGGGAACGTGTCCGGCTGGACCAGGCACACGCCCGCCTCGCCGAAGCCGTTGCACACGCTGTCCATGTTGATGGTCGTCGTCCGGTTGCCGGACTGCGCGATGGCCGCGTACACCGTCTTCTTGTCCGGGCTGACGGCGAGCGCGCGCGGCGTGTCGCCGAAGAGCGTCAGGATGCGCACGGGCGTGCCGCCCAGCGTCGTCCCCAGGGCCGCGGGGTTGAAGACCCAGAGGTCCGCGCGGCCCACGCCCGGCGTGGTCAGCTGCGGGTCGCCCGCGCCCGGCACGGAGGCAATGGACGGATCCGTGCGGTGCTGGCCGCGGTGCGCGGTGGAGATGAACGCGTAACCGTTGGCGCCGGCGAACACGACGTCGCGAGGCTCGTCGCCCACCAGCAGCGTGCGCACCACGTGCGGTGTGCCGCTCACGCTCACCACGCTGATGCTGTCGGACAGGTGGTTGACCACCCAGACCTCGGTGTTGCTGCGCACGGCGACGGAGACGGGCTCCAGGCCCACCGGCACCTCCGCCACGAGCGACAGGCCTCCGCTGGTGACGTTGAAGACCTCCAGGCGGTTGTCCGGCGTGTTGACGGCGAACAGCTTCGTGCCGTCCGGAGAGAGGGCCAACGGACGCACGTGCGCGCTCTCGAACTCGATGAACGCGGGCGCCTGGGCCGCGGCACGGGATGAGACGAACAGCGACACGGCGGCGCACAGCAGACCGGCTCGGGCGCGCCACCGGTTCTTGCTCAGGGCCACCTGCGGGGGACGGATCATCGGGAACTCCTGGGTGAGCAGGTAAGAGCTGCGCACTCGGGATTAACAGTGGGGGCCGCGACATCGCCCCCTCCGAAGGGAGGGGGCGGGGAG
>NZ_RAVW01000448.1 GCF_003611585.1 Corallococcus exercitus
AGACAGGCAGGGGGCCTCCTCCCTGTTTCTGCGGGGGACGGCCGGGCGGCGCGGACATCACCGCCACCAGCAGCAAGCCCGGGGCGAATCGCAGCAGTTCCAACACCTTGAGCATGGCTCCCACCAACGAAAATGGGGCGCCCGATTATGCCCGGGCGCCCCATCGATTGTGCCACTCCTGCTTCGCGCTGTCAGAAGCAGGGAGGTGGCGTGCGGCGGATTAGTTGGTGCAGCTCACGTCGTTGTACGCGTTGCCCGGCTCGCCGGCGGCCACCTTGGTGGTGTCGATGCCGCAGTTCAGGGCCAGGTCGCCGCCCGTCGGCTCGGAGGTGATGCCCCACACGTCGCCCGGCGGGTCGTTGTCGACGTTACCAATGGCGCTCGCGGCGAAGGCGCAGCTGGGGCAGGTGCCCGTCACGCCCAGGGCGGCGAAGGCGTCCGCGGGGGGCGGCGCGGTATTGAACTTGGCCTGGTCCTGTCCGATGCAGCCGATCTTGGCGTCCGTGGAGCGGGCGTTGGCGGCAACCGCCTTGGCGCAGCCAGCGGCCAGGCCGTAGCTGTAGCGGTTCGCGGGCTCCGGGTCGAAACCGATGACCGTGAAGTCGGTGACGTACTTGTCCTTCTCACCGAAGTACGACTTCTGCGCCGTGAAGATGGCCTTGAGGTTCGTCTTGGCCTCGGACTGCTTCGACTTCGCCTGGAAGCGGATGAAGTTCGGGATGGCGATGGCGGCCAGGATGCCGATGATGGCGACCACGATCATCAGCTCGATGAGGGTGAAGCCACCCTTCTTCCGGAAGAGACGGTTCATCATGTTTGGGAACTCCGCAGCAGGCAGAGGGGGGTTGAACGACGTGCGAACTCTTAGCACGAAGAGTGCCACGCCGAACAATCCGCCCAACCCCCGGGATTCCCAGGGCAGGCGGGCCGGGGAGGGGATGGATCAGCCGGAGAGCTGCCAATTTTTGTCACCGGCGCTGACGGTTTTCGTCCTCCATCGCGCAGTCGCCAGCTCCGGAAGCGGCGGGTAGGATTCCGGGCTCCGTGACGTTCACCTACGCGCCGGGCTGGGCCGAGCCCCTCTTCATCCTCTTCCTGTTCATCCTCGGCCTGTGCATCGGCTCCTTCCTCAATGTCGTCATCGCGCGGGTGCCCGAAGGACTGAGCATCGTGCGGCCCGGCTCCCGCTGCCCGAAGTGCGGGCACGTACTCTCCTGGTACGAGAACATCCCCGTCCTGTCGTGGCTGGGCCTGCGCGGGAAGTGTCGCGGCTGCGGCATGCCCATCTCCCCGCGCTACGTCCTGGTGGAGCTGCTCACGGGGCTGTTGTTCCTCGCGTGTCTCAGGCGCTTTGACTGGACGTACGAACTGGTGCCCGCGCTGGTGCTCGTGTTCCTGCTGGTGCCGCTCACCTTCATCGACCTGGAACATTGGATCCTCCCGTTCTCGCTGACGCTGCCGGGCATCGCCGCGGGTGTGCTGCTGGCCATTCCCCAGGGCAGTGAGGCCGTGGCGCAGGCGGGGCTGGGCGCGGCGGTGGGGTTCCTCGGCTTCCGGTTGATGGAGTACATCGGTTGGCGCGCCTTCAAGCGCGAGGCCTTGGGTGGCGGGGACAAGTTCCTCGTCGCGCTCCTGGGCGCGTTCCTGGGCTGGCACTCGCTGCTGGGCATCCTCTTCTTCTCGTCGCTTCAGGGCTCCATCGTGGGCGTGGCGCTGCTCGCCCTCACGGGAAGGGCGGGCCCGCGCGGCGCGCCGGAAGCCGAAGCCCTGCCTCCACCCGCCCAGGATCCGCAGGCCGACGTGTCCCTGACTTCTCCAATGGAGGCGCCCGCGGAAGCGGAAGCGGCGGAGGAGCCCGAGCCCACGATGACGTGGGACTTCACGAAGCCCGGCCTGCCCCTGTGGAAGCGGGTGGTGCTCGTGCCCTGGTGCCTGCTCTTCCAGCCCATCCCCGACGCGGAGCTGGACGAAGCGGGGGAGGAGGAGGAGTGGGTCCCCGGCCCCACCAACATCCCCTTCGGCCCGTGGCTGGCGCTGGCGGGGCTGGAGGTGATGCTCCTGGGGCCGTTGCTCGCGCGCGTGCTGCCGCTGGAGGTGGCGCTGATGCTCGGGGGGACGCGGTGAGGGGCC
This sequence comes from Corallococcus exercitus, assembly GCF_003611585.1. Lineage (GTDB taxonomy): Bacteria > Myxococcota > Myxococcia > Myxococcales > Myxococcaceae > Corallococcus > Corallococcus exercitus. The sequence continues at coordinate 2,131 of NZ_RAVW01000448.1, forward strand.
TGGCGCCGGTGCTGGGATGAAGTGGCGCATCGCCAGCGTGGCGTTCCTCCTGGGCTCGCTGTCCACGGGCCTGTCGTGGCTCACGCTGCAGCCGGTGTTGATCCGCCTTCTGGACACGGCGCGCCGGCTGGCGCTGCCGGGGTCGCTGGACATGGAGGGCCTGGCGCGGATCCGCGCCTTCCTGCCGCTGGCGCTGGGGCTGGACCTGCTGGTGCTGACGGTCCTGGCCTACGGCGTGTTGTACTTGGCGGTGGGCCGCCCGCTGCGCGCCATGGAGAAGTCCGTGGAGCAGCTGGGCCGGCTGCAGTTGGACGTGCCGCTCTCCGGTCAGGGCGGGCCGTTCCTGTCGCGCATCCAGGGCGAGCTGAGGCGCATGGCGGAGGCGCTGCGCCAGGAGCAGGCCCTCACGCGCTCGCAGCTGGAGGCGCTGCGCGAGGCGAACGCCCGGCTCGCGCGGGCGCAGACGGAGCTGGTCGCCTCCGAGCGGCTGGCCACGGTGGGGAAGCTGGCCGCTGGCGTGGCGCACGAGGTGGGCAACCCGCTGGCGGGCATCCTGGGCTACCTCTCCCTGGCGCGCTCCAGGGCGCAGGGGCCGGAGCTGAAGGACTTCCTGGAGCGCATCGACGACGAGGTGCTCCGCATCGACCGCATCGTGCGGGGGCTCCTGGACCTGGGCCGTCCGGCCAGCACCCAGCCCGGGCCGGTGGACGTGGGGCAGGTGGTGGAGACGTGCGTGCGGCTGGTGCGCGCCGGGCCGGAGCTGGACCGGGTAGACGTCTCGCTGGAGGTGACGCCCGGTCTGCTGGCCCGCGCGGATCCAGGCCCCCTGTCGCAGATCCTCATCAACCTGCTGCTCAACGCCGCCCAGGCCATGGGGGGCGAGGGCCGCGTGCGCATCTCCACCCGGCGCGAGGACGCGCTCGTCCTGGTGGACGTCCAGGACAGCGGCCCGGGCCTGTCACCAGAGGTGCGAGCGCACCTCTTCGAGCCGTTCTTCACCACCAAGGGGCGCCAGGGCACGGGCCTTGGACTCGCGGTGTCGCTGAACCTGGCCCAGGGCATGGGCGGCCGGCTGGACGCGCGCGACGGCGCGGGCGGCGGCGCGTGCTTCCGGTTGTCGCTGCCAGCAGCCTGACGGCGTGGCCGGACGGCATATGATGGGCCGCACCCCATGCCCCTCTTCCGCACCGTCCTCGTCGCCGACGACGAGCCGTCCATCCGCCACATCCTCACCCTGGTGCTGACCGACAAGGGCTACGACGTGCGCGCCGTCGCCGACGGAGACGAGGCCCTGCGCGAACTGTCCGCCCGCGCCTACGACGTCCTGGTGACGGACGTGCGCATGCCGAAGCGCGACGGGCTGTCGGTGCTCAAGGCGGCGCTCGCGGAGCAGCCCGGCCTCACCGTGGTGGTGATGAGCGCGTACGGCTCCCAGGAGCAGGCGCTGGAGGCGGTGCAGGCGGGCGCCTACGACTACGTCCAGAAGCCCTTCAAGCCGGAGGAGCTCGTCCTCGTCCTGCGCAAGGCGCAGGAGCGCGAGCGGCTGGTGCGCGAGAACCGCCGGCTGCACGAGGCGCAGCTGCCCGGCGCGTCCGGAGGCCACATCCTGGGGCAGAGCGCCGCGCTCCAGGCGGTGCTCAAGCAGGTGGCGCGCGTGGCGCCCGTGGACACCACGGTCCTCATCTCCGGGGAGAGCGGCACCGGCAAGGAGCTCATCGCGCGCGAGCTGCACGGCCAGAGCCGCCGCGCCGCCATGCCCTTCGTCGCCGTCAACTGCGGCGCCATCCCCCACGGCCTCCTGGAGAGCGAGCTGTTCGGCCACGCGAAGGGCGCCTTCACCGACGCGCGCACCGCCCGCCGGGGCCTGTTCGCGGAGGCCGACGGCGGCACGCTCTTCCTCGACGAGGTGGGCGAGCTGCCCCTGGGCGCGCAGGTGAAGCTGTTGCGCGTGCTGCAGGAGGGGGAAATCCGGCCGGTGGGCGAAAGCCGCGTGGAGCGCGTGGACGTGCGCGTCGTGGCCGCCACGCTGCGCGACCTGGGCAAGCTGGTGGAGAAGGGCGACTTCCGCGAGGACCTCTACTACCGCCTCAACGTCGTGAACCTCACCCTGCCGCCCCTGCGCGAGCGCCGCGAGGACATCCCGCTGCTCGCCCGCACGTTCCTCCACCGCTTCAACCGCGAGCTCAACCGTGATCCACCGGTGGAGGGCTTCACCCCGGAAGCGGAGGCCCTGATGACGGCCTACGGCTGGCCGGGCAATGTGCGCGAATTGGAGAACGCCATGGAGCGCGCGGTGCTGCTCGCGGAGGGCACCCACGTCGCGCCTGGCAGCCTGCCGGAAAAGCTGTGGGCGGCTTCCGCACCCGCTCCGGCCGGGACGGCCGCGCCGCTACAGGCTGGAGGCGACCTGTCGCTCAAGCGCGCTATCCGGGAGCTGGAGGAGTCCTACATCCGGGCGGCGCTGCGGCGCACGAAGGGCAACCGCACCCGGGCGGCGGAGGTGCTGGACATCAGCCACCGGGCGCTCCTCTACAAGATCAAGGAGTACGGCATCGATCCGGACGCCGAGGGCACCCGGACCTGAGGGCAGGGGAGGTGCCCGGCTGGCGGCCTTTCAAGAATCCCCTGGCAGGAATCCTCCGGCGCCATTTGACGGAACGCGTCCGGGGCCGGAAAATCGGGCCTCCGCGAAGGTGAGGCAGGGGGCCGCGGTCGTGGTGGGTCTTCACGGCGCTCTCCCGTCCGCAGGGCGGCCGGGCGCCACGCACTTTTTAGGAGGGGCATAAAGCCGGTGCTACGCTGGCCGCCTCTCCGATGGAGTTACGCATGGCGAAGGGCAAACTGGCACTCGGGCTGGATATCGGGTCGACGTCGATCAAGATGATCATGCTCAAGGAGCAGCGCAAGCGCGGCGAAGTCGGCTACGCGCTCCAGAGCTTCGGAATGAAGCCGCTGCCTCCGGAAGCCATCGTGGACGGCGCGCTGATGAACTCCACGGCCATCGTCCAGGCCGTCCAGGAGCTGATGTCCGAACTGAAGGTCAAGGGCAAGGACGTCGCCATCGGCGTGTCCGGCCACTCGGTCATCATCAAGAAGATCCAGATGCCCCGCATGAGCCAGGAAGAGCTCGAGGAGAGCATCCAGTGGGAGGCGGAGCAGTACATCCCCTTCGACGTGAAGGACGTGAACATCGACACGCAGATCCTCGACGGCGGCGGCAACGACGCCACCGGTCAGATGGACGTGCTGCTGGTGGCCGCCAAGAAGGACATGATCAACGACTACACCACCGTGGTCTCCGAGGCGGGCCTCGCGCCGGTGGTGGTGGACGTGGACGCGTTCGCCGTCCAGAACATGTTCTCCACGAACTACGAGCTGCCGGACAAGGAGACCGTCGTCCTCATCAACGCCGGCGCCTCCGTGGTGAACATCAACATCATCGCCAACGGCGTCACCGTCTTCACCCGCGACGTGACCATCGGCGGCAACCAGTTCACCGAAGAGATCCAGAAGCAGCTCAACGTCTCCTACGAGGAGGCGGAGGCGCTGAAGATCGGTGGCAACCGCGCGGACGCGGACGCCGTCGTTCCCCAGGACGTGGAGCGCGTGCTCTCCAGCGTCGCGGAGCAGGTGGCCGGCGAAATCCAGCGCTCGCTGGACTTCTACGCGGGCACCGCCGCGGACTCGAACTTCACCAAGGTCTACCTGTCCGGCGGCACCGCGAAGATTCCCGCCCTGTTCAAGACCATCGAGGCGCGGACCGGCGTGCCGGTGGAGATCCTCAACCCGTTCCGGAAGATTGAAGTGGACAACCGCAAGTTCGACCCCGCGTTCATCATGGACGTGGCGCCCATGGCCGCGGTGGCGGTGGGACTGGCGCTCCGGCGCCCGGGCGACAAGCTGGGCTGATACCGCTCTGACCTTTGAGGAACTGAACGCACATGATGATCCGAATCAACCTGCTGCCCGTCCGGGCGGTGAAGAAGCGGGAGATGGGCCGGCAGGTGCTGGCCCTCTACGCCGCGGTCCTGATCGCCGCGGTGGTGGGCAACTACTTCTGGTACGCGGACCGCGACGGCGAGCTGCAGCGGGCCAACCAGGGCATCGCCCAGACGCGCGCGAAGATCGCGGAGCTGGAGAAGGTCATCGGCGAGGTGACCAACATCAACGCCCGCAAGGCGGAGGTGGAGAAGAAGCTCGCGGTGCTGGACACGCTGCGCAAGGGCCGCAACGGGCCGGTGCGCATGCTGGACGCGCTGTCCTCCGCCATGCCCAAGAAGGTCTGGCTCAAGGACTTCGTGGAGGCCTCCAACAGCGTGACCATCAACGGCGCCGCCGTCAGCCACGACGAGGTCGCGGAGCTGATGCGCGGCCTGGGCGGCATGGTGTGGACGCCCAAGGGCATGGGGCGCCTGGTGGATCAGGGCCGCGGCGTCAGCAAGACGGCTCGCGTGGAGCTCTTCAACACGGAGACCGCCAGCGTGGAGGAGTTCTCCTCGAGCGACATCAAGCCCTTCTTCGGGAACATCGAACTGACCAACGCGGTGCAGACCAAGCCCACCCAGGCCGGCGCCACGTCCTTCGTCGAGTTCAAGCTCACCCTCACCGCCAACTACGCCATCTGATTGGCGGCGAAGGACCCCTGTCATGGAAAAATACCTGGATCAACTCGCGAAGGCCCCTCCCGCCGCGAAGTTCGGCGGACTCGCGGCCCTCGTCGTCCTCTTGACCGTGGCCAACTTCTTCTCCTTCATCCAGCCCACGGAAGAGGACATCGGCCGCCGCAACTCGGAGCGCCGGAAGCTGGACCTGGAGCTCGCGGAGAAGAGCGAGATCGCCCAGAACCTCAACGAGCGCCGTCGTGAGATGGACGTGCTCGAGCAGAAGCTGGCGGAGGCCCTCACGGAGCTGCCGGAGCGGCGCGACATGGAAGAGCTGCTCGCGCAGATCAACGACATCGGCAAGAAGTCCGGCCTGGAGATCTCCCGCGTGGAGCCCGACAAGGAGTTCGTCCAGGGCGGCGAGTTCTTCGCGCGCATCCCCATCAAGATGACGGTGAGCGGCAACTACCACGAGATCGCCATGTTCCTGCAGGAGATGGCGAACATGCGCCGCATCGTGAACGTCAACAACATCAAGCTCGATAGCGCGACCCTGAAGAACGAGAAGGTGGTCCTCCAGAGCAGCTTCCTGGCGACGACGTTCCGGTTCATCGAGACGAAGAGAAACTAGAAACTTGATCCGCCCTGCAACTGGGGCGACAAGGGATGACGCGGATGAAGACGTTCAAGTCCACGATGACCGCTGCGGTGATGGCGCTGACCCTGTCCGCTTGTGAGGACACGCCCCCAGCC
>NZ_RAVW01000449.1 GCF_003611585.1 Corallococcus exercitus
CACCTGCTGGCCACGGTGCTGGTGGCCCGGGGCGACTTCGCGGCGCGCTACCCGGACGCGGTACGGCGGGTGCTCCGGGGGCTGCTGGACGCGGGGCAGGGCGTGCTCAAGGACCCGGCGGCCGGGGCGCGGCTGTTGGGCGAGGTGGCGCCCTACCTGGGCGACCCCACGGAGGCCATCCGCAGCGCGCCGCCCGCCACGCTGGCGGACAATCGAGCCTTCTTCGGACTTTCCGGCGAGGCGCCGGTTACCTATGACGAGCTCTTCCAGAGCGCCGCGGCGCTCTTCCAGAAGCTCAAGCGCGGGACCGCGCCCCCACCCGCGGAGGACACGCGGGACCTGGGCGCGCTGAAGTACGTCTCCGAGGCGCGGGGGCCCTGACGGGGCCCAAGAGGGAAGGGGAGTCGGACGTGGCGAAGACACCGAACTACATCAAGGCCGCGTTCCTCCTGCCGGCCAACCTGGTGGGGCTGACGACGGCGGCCATGTCCAGCGCCGTGACGCAGGAGCCGCTGCCCATGATGGTGGCGCTGGGCGTGGAGGGCGTCTACCTGGCCGTCCTGTCGTCCATGAAGCGCTTCCAGCGCGCCGTGCGGGCGAAGGAGCCGGACAACCCGGAGGCCGCGAGCGCCGCGGTGGACGCGCTGCTCGCGGACCTGGCGCCGTCGCAGCGCGACCACTACCAGCAGCTGGTGGGGCTGAAGGAGAAGATTCTGGCCAACTACCGCAAGCTGCCCGCCGGGCGCGTGCTGGCGGCCAGCAGCGAGCCCAAGCTGGACGCGCTGCTCACGTCCTTCCTGCGGCTCATCTCCGCGCTCAACCAGTACCGCACGTACCTGAGCGGCTCCGACCGCGAGCACCTGACCTCCGAGGTCACGGCGCTGGAAGCGGAAGTCGCGGAGGAGCCCAACCCGCGCCTCAAGGACGTGAAGGGCAAGCGCGTGGAGATCCTGCGCAAGCGCCTGATGCGCTTCGAGCAGGCGGGCGAGAGCCGCGAGGTGGTGAGCCACCAACTGGCCGGCATCGAGGACCTGATGCGGCTGACTCACGAGCAGTCCATCGCCATCCGCGACCCGGAGAGCGTCAACCGGCAACTGGACGTGCTCTCCGCGGAGACGGAGGCCACGGACGAGACGGTGCGCCAGATGGAGCGCTTCCTCGACTTCACCGAGGAGACCTCCGCGCCCCTGCCACACGGCGGCACCCGCGTGCGGTAGGGCGGGCACGGGCCCGGACGGCGGGCCGCCTTCGGGGGGCGCGGGACGCTCCGGCGGGCACCTGTTCACCGTGGCACCTTGCGGGCGTAGCGGGGGCCTGGGACGGCGCACGAATAGATTGACTCTCCGGCGAAGGCATCCTGTCCTGACGCCCATGCTCCGCCGCGTTGGGTTCCTCCCGTTGGTCCTGCTGTTGGTCGTATTCGCCGGCTGCTCGCGCTGCGGGAAGGAGGCGGCCGGGCCCGCGGACTCGCCCCGGGGCGTATCGCGCTACCTGCCTCGCACCGCGCAGGCCGCGGTCGTCATCGACGACCTGGGCACGTTGGGCGAGAAGCTCGCGCGCTTCCAGAACCTCAAGGTGGCGTCGTTCGTCGCGCAGCTGCAGAACTTCCCCTCCGCGGAGCGCTACGTGTCCGCGGTGATGCGGCAGGTGGGCGTGGACCTGCGCAGCAGGAAGGCACTGGAGGACGCGGGCATCGACCCGAAGCGCGGCGCGGGTGCGGCCTTCCTCGGCGGCACGCAGGCGGTGTCCGTCATCGGCGTGAAGGACGCGGACAAGCTGAAGACGACCTTCGCCACCTTCGCCCGCACACGCCTGGGCACGACGGAGGAGAAGGACACGAAGCTGGACGCCGGGCGGCTGGTCACGTTCAACCGGCCGGGCTCCACCACGCCCCTGCTGGGCATGCTCTTCCTCAAGCACGACCTGGTGCTCCTGTCCGCGGGCGCGTCGGTGGCGCGGCTGACGGAGCTGGCGGCGCTGCCGGAGGAGCAGTCCCTCGCGAAGGAGCCGGTGCTGGAGGCGTCGCTCAAGCGGCTTGCCGGCGAGCGCGACTTCCATGTGTGGCTGCCGGGCGGCTCCGGCCTGCTGCCCGCGGGCACGGTGCAGGGCATCACCTTCACGGGCCACATCGAGGAGCGCGCGGTGACGCTGCGCGCGGACGCGCCGTGGCCGGACACGCAGGCGTCGCTCGCCGCGCTGGAGCCCAAGGGTGGTGAGGCGCTCACCGGCTGGCTGCCGCAGGACAGCTTCCTCGTGGCGCGCTTCCGGGGCGACCCCGCGCAGCTCGACGGCGTGTGGCCGTACCTGGCCGGCTCGCAGGTGACGCGCGCGGTGCAGCAGGCGGGCTTCGACGTGAAGGCAGAGGTGCTGGACAACCTCAAGCCGGGCATGGTGTTCGCGCTGTCGCTGTCGCCCACCGTCAACCTGTCCTCGGGCATGCCGGACCTGGACCTGCGGCGCACCAACCCCTTCCGTTTCATCAACCTGGTGGCGCTCGCGGAGGTGAAGGACGTGGCGAAGGGGCAGGCCACGCTGGAGAAGGTGCCCGGCTTCGCGGGCGGCTTCGGCGCGAAGGTGGAGCCCACGGACATGGCCGGCCAGAAGGCCTACCTCACGTCGTACCGCGCGGGCGAGGGCGCGCACTTCGCGCTGTCCAAGGACGGCAAGCTGGTGCTCGCGGGCCCCCGGGCGCGCCTGGAGTCGACCCTGGCCTCGCTCGCGCAGCCGGCCGGCGCGGGCCCCGTGTCGGAGGACCTGAAGGCGGTGGGCAAGGACTCCGCGCTGGTGGTGCTGCTGGACCTGCGTCGGCTGTCGGATGCCGTCAAGGCGCTGCCGTCCGCCGCGTGGGGCATTGGCGGCTTCGCCATCAAGGCCACCACGGTGCGCTGGCTGGACGCCACGGACGACCTGCGCGCGGTGACGCTGGCCCTGTCGCGCAAGGACAAGGCGCTGCAGGCGGAGGTGTCCCTGCGGCTGACGCCCGCGCCCGCTGGCACCACGACGACCACCACCCCGGCCACGCCTTGATCCGCGCGCGAGAGGTCGTGAAGGAGTACGAGGACGGCGAAGGGTCCCGCGTGCGCGTGCTCGACGGCGTGTCGCTGGACGTGGAGGCCGGGGACTTCGTCGCGGTGGTGGGCGCGTCCGGCAGCGGCAAGTCCACGCTGCTGCACCTCCTGGGTGGCCTGGACGTGCACTACCAGGGGCAGGTGGAGGTGGGCGGCGTGAAGCTCACCGGCCTGGGCGACCGGGAGCTGGCGCGCTTCCGCAACACGCACGTGGGCTTCGTCTTCCAGTCCTTCCACCTCATCCCCAACCTGTCCGCGCTGGAGAACGTGCTCCTGCCGTCGCACTTCGGTCCGGCCACGGCGGACGGGCGCAAGCGCGCGAGCCAGCTGCTGGAGCGCGTGGGCCTGGGCGCCAAGCAGGACCGCGCGCCGGTGCGCCTGTCCGGCGGCGAGCGCCAGCGCGTGGCCATCGCCCGTGCCCTCTTCGGCGGCCCCAAGCTGCTCCTGTGTGACGAGCCCACGGGCAACCTGGATGCGGCCACGGGCGCGGGCGTCATCCAGCTCTTCCAGGAGCTGCACAGGGAAGGGCTCACGGTGCTGACCGTCACCCACGAGGAGCGCATGAGCGCGGTGGCGCGGCGGGTGCTGCGGCTCAAGGACGCGCGGCTGGTGGAGGAGTCCCCCGCGCCGGAAGCCCTTGCCTCGCGAGGTGCCCCGTGAGGTTCGACGCACTGTCGCGACTGGTGAGGTTGTCCCTCGCACGCGAGCGCAAGGGCGCGTTCTTCTCCGCCTTCGGCGTGGCCATGGGCGTGGGCGCGCTGGTGTTCTTCGTGGGCCTGGGGTTGGGCGTCGGGCGCGTCATCCGCGAGCGCATCTTCCCCACGGACTCGCGGCTGGTGGACGTGGTGCCCCCGTCGGTGTCGCTGGGCCTGTTGGGCGGCGGCAAGCTGGACGCGGCCGCGGTGGAGCGGCTGGCCGCGCTGCCCGGCGTGGAGACGACGTACCGGAAGATGAACGTCCGGGTGCCGGCGGTGACACGCTACGACGGCGTCTTCTTCGGCTCGCGCCTGCGCATGGGCATGGAGGTCCTTGCCGTGGGCGTGGACCCCGGCCTCGTGCAGAAGGACGTGGGGCTGCCAGAGGCGAAGGACTTCAAGGACCCCGGAGAGGGCAAGGCCATCCCCGCGCTCATCTCCACGCGCCTCCTGGAGCTGTACAACAAGACGTTCGCGCCCGCGCGCAAGCTGCCGCAGCTGTCGGCGGAGATGCTCATCGGCTTCGGCTTCCCGGTGGAGTTCAACCGCTCCTACGTGGCGGCCACGTCGGGCGGTCCCACCACCACGCAGCAGGCGCAGGTGGTGGGCGCGTCCGACCGGGCCATGCTCGCGGGCATCACCATCCCGCTGGACACGGCCGTGCGCATCAACCGCGCTTCCGGCGCGGACGCGGACAGCTACTCCGGCGTCACGCTGGTGGCGGCGGACCCCTCGCGCGTCCCGGAGCTGGTGGAGGCGGTGAAGGGGATGGGCTTTGAAATCGATGATCAGGAGCGCCGGCTGGCGGAGAACGCGGGCGCTGCGGTGGCGCTCACCACCTCCGCGCTGGCGCTGCTCTCCATCCTCATCTGCGTGCTGGCGGCGGTGAACATCGCTCACGCCATGTCCTCGTCCGTGCGGGCGCGGGCGAAGGAGATTGGCGTGATGCAGGCGGTGGGCGCCTCGCGCGCAGACGTGCGCGCCATCGTGCTGGCGGAGGCCGGCGTGGTGGGCGTGCTGGGCGGCGCGGCGGGGACGGCGGCGGCGCTGCTGCTGGCCTTCCTCGTGGACCGGCTCGCGAAGGGCTACCTGCCCAACTTCCCCTTCAAGCCGGAGAGCTTCTTCTCCTTCCCGGTGGCGGTGGTGCTGGGCGGCGTGCTGCTGGGGCTCGTGGCCGCGCTCGCCGGGGCCTACTTCCCCAGCCGCCGCGCCGCCGCCACGGATCCGGCAAGGACGCTGGCGGGATGAGCGGCCCTTCCTACAAGACGCTCCTGGCCAACGTCGTGTGCCTGGGGGCGCTGGGGTGGATCTACGGGGGCGACCTCTCGGATGCCCTGCGCGCCCGGACCGCGGAGGTCTCCGCGCTCCTGACGCCGCCGTCCGTCGTGCGCACGAGCATCGTGCTGGGGCTCGCCGGGGTGGGGGTGGCCGTGTTCCTCGCGGGGCTGCTTCGCAAGAAGCCGGAGGGCTTCAAGGGCTACCGGCTCCTGCCCATCCTGCTCGTGGTCACGCTCTTCCTGGACCTGGTGCTGGCGGAGGGGAAGACGCCGCTGGACTCGCCGGAACTGGGCGCCGTGGCGCTGCGGCGCTTCCAGGCCGAGGCGCAGAAGCTGGCAACGGTGGAGGCCGTTCCCTCGAGGGAGCAGGTGCTCCAGCCCCTCGTGGACGCGCTGGGCGCGCCGCCCTACCTGGAGCGCGGCGTGCCGGTGCCGGCCTACACACTCCAGGTGCGCACCGGCTGCGACGGGCCGGTCCGTGACGCGCCCGGTACGCGGCCCGGCACGCTGCTGTACTGTGTCGCCAGGGATGGCAAGCAGGCCTGGGTGACGCTGGTCGGGCTGCCCGCCGAGGTGCGCTTTGGTGCGCCGGCCGTGCTTTCCGTGCGAGGCGAGCCGCGCTCCGCCGCCGTGCGCACCCAGGTCCCAGAGGAGAATGACGTCGTGCCGGGCATCGACCTGGAGATCCCCACGGTGGTGGATGGGGGCGCCGCGACGTCCTCTTCACCCTGAATCCGGGTTGCCTGGAGAGCAAGCGGGCGGAAATAGGTCCGCGTGCGCGGTTGACCCTTCGGAGCCGCGATCGATAGGCTCCATGCAAGGACTCGACCCCCACACACAGTGACGACCTCTCAACCGAAGCGGCAACCCATCCCGTTCGGGAAGTATCTCCTCCTGGACCGCGTCAACATCGGCGGCATGGCGGAGGTCTGGCGCGGCAAACAGTTCGGCGCCAGTGGCTTCGAGCGGCTCGTCGCCATCAAGCGCATCCTGCCGAACATCGCCGAGGATGAAGAATTCATCTCGATGTTCATTGATGAGGCGAAGATCAGCGTCCAGCTGACCCACGCCAACATCGCGCAGATCTACGAGCTGGGGCAGATCGCCAGCAGCTACTTCATCTCGATGGAGTACATCCCCGGCAAGGACATGCGGGCCATCTTCGACCGCTGCCGGAAGAAGGGTGAGCCGGCGCCGGTGCCGCTCGTCGCCTTCTGCGTGGCGAAGATGTGCGAGGGCCTGGACTACGCCCACCGCAAGAAGGACGGGATGGGGCGCGAGCTCAACATCGTCCACCGCGACATCTCGCCGCAGAACGTGCTCGTGTCGTTCGAGGGCGAGGTCAAGGTCATCGACTTCGGCATCGCGAAGGCGGCGGGCAAGGCGACCAAGACGCAGGCCGGCATCCTCAAGGGCAAGTTCGGCTACATGAGCCCGGAGCAGATCCGCGGCCTGCCGCTGGACCGCCGCTCGGACGTGTTCGCCATTGGCGTGTGCCTCTACGAGATGCTCACCGGCGAGCGCCTCTTCGTGGGCGACAGCGACTTCTCCGTGCTGGAGAAGGTGCGCAAGGCGGAGGTGCCGTCGCCGTCCACGTACAACCGGCGCATCCCGGAGGCGCTGGAGCGCATCGTCCTCAAGTCGCTCGCGAAGGACGTGGAGGAGCGCTACCAGTACGCCAGCGAGCTGGGCGACGACCTGCAGCGCTTCCTGCTGACGAGCGACTCCATCTTCGGCCGCAAGGACCTCATGCAGTACATGAAGTCCACGTTCGCCGAAGAGGTGGAGCGCGAGAAGCAGCGCCTGGCCGAGTACGCGGACATCCGCGCGCCGGACGGCATGCTGGCGGCCATCGAGGCGGGCTACAGCGGCCCGTCCCCGGTGCCCACGCAGAGCATGACCAACATCCCCGCGGTGGCGCCCTCCGCGCCCGCCGTGGAGCCCGTCTCCGCGCCGCCGCCGCGCGCCTCCAACTCCGGCGCCAACAACGCGGCGGGGCAGGGGGCTCGCCGCTCGCCCACGCTCGCCGCGCTGCCCAAGCTGACCGCCGCGCCCGCCGCGCCCTCGCCCAAGGAGGACGAGGAGCTGGCGACGCAGATGGTGGACCGTGACGCCGTCTTCAACGACGCGCCGGAGCCCACCACCCAGCCGGGTGCCGCCATCGGCCGCGCCGTCACGCCGCTGGAGTCCCCGGCCGCGTCCGCGGACGACGACGGGGAGGACGTGGCGGGCCGCACCGCCGTCATCCCGCCGCCCTCGTCGCTGCCGCAGATTCCCTCGGCCCCCCCGCGGGGCAACGCGCCGGTGCTGACCGCCGCGCCGCCGCGCCCGTCGCTCACCAACGTGCCCACGTTGATGGCCAACGACGCGCCCGTGCCCCGGAACACGCCCAACCGGGGCAACGACAGCCAGCTGCCGCGCATCGTCCGGCCGGACTC
>NZ_RAVW01000044.1 GCF_003611585.1 Corallococcus exercitus
GGGCACGGCTGGGAATCCATCCCCACCCTTCACTCCGTGCCGCGCTGCGCCAGGGCCTTGAGGGTCCGGGCGGTTTCACGCTGGGGGAGGCGCGGCCCCTGATTCGACGGAAGGGAGACGGCCCATGGATGCCATCATGTTGTTGAAGGCGGACCACAAGACGGTGGAGCAGCTGTTCCGCAAGTTCGAGAAGGCGGGTGAGCACGCGCTCGCGCACAAGCGCAAGCTGGTGGACGAGATGGTGCGGGAGCTGTCCATCCACGCCGCCATCGAGGAGCAGGTCTTCTACCCGGCCGTGCGCGCGCGCTCCGAGGAGCTGTCCCCGGACGTGCTGCGCGCGCTGGAGGAGCACCACGTGGTGAAGTGGGTGCTGTCGGAGCTGGACACGATGCCGCCGGAGTCCGAGCGCTTCGACGCGAAGGTGCACGTGCTGATGGAGAACGTGCGCGCCCACGTCACGGAGGAGGAGCAGTACCTCTTCCCGGAGGTGAAGAAGGCCTTCAAGCCGCAGGAGCTGCGGCAGGTGGGCGAGGCGCTGGAGCTGGCGAAGAAGGCCGCGCCCACGCACCCGCACCCGGCCCAGCCGGACACGCCGCCGGGCAACCTGCTGACGGGCGCGGTGGCGGCGATGATGGACATGGGGCGGGACGCGCTGCGCGTCGCGCGCCGCAAGGCGGTGACGCAGGTGCGCAAGTCCGCGCCGCGTCCGCTGCGCAAGCCGCTGGAGTCGATGATGTCGCTCGACTCCTCGGGCGACTCGCTGCACTGAAGTGAGCGTCCGGCGCTGGACGTCCCCGGGCCCGGTGAATGTCCACCGGGGCAGGGGCGTCCCAGGGGTATGAGGGGGCTTTCGCGCGACACGCGCGAAGGTTCTCCCGCCTTTGGGAAGGAGGCGCCATGTCCGCTGTTCGCAGGATGTTGACGACGCTGGTGATGCTCGTGGGCTTCACGGCCGCCGCGCAGACGCAGGTTCCCCCGGCCGAATCACCGCAGCCGAGGCCGCCGGTGGATCCGCGGGTGCGCATGCTGCGCGTCGAGGGCACGGGCGAGGTGAAGGCCCAGCCGGACGAGGCCTTCATCGACGTGGCGGTGGAGACGTCCGCTCCGAACGCGAAGGCCGCGGGCGAGGAGAACGCGAAGCAGATGGAGAAGGTGCTCGCGGCGCTCACGGGCGCGGGCATCGCGAAGCGCGACCTGCAGACGCGCAACTACAACGTCTATCCGGAGTACACGCCGTCGCCGCCGCAGGGCGGAGAGCCGAAGCTCAAGGGCTACCGCGTGAGCAACCTGGTGAGCGTCCACGTGACGGACCTCTCCAAGGTGGGAGGCCTGCTGGACAAGGCGCTGGCGGCGGGAGCGAACCGGGTGGACTCCGTGCGCTTCGGCCTGAGCCGCCAGGACGCGGTGCAGGGCGAGGCGCTGCGGCAGGCGGTGGCGCGGGCGAGGAAGTCCGCGGACGTGCTGGCCGCGTCGCTGAACGTGAAGCTGGGCGCGGTGCTGGACGCGAGCACGGTGACGGAAGCGCCGCGCCTGTACCCGGCCACCTTCGCCATGGACATGGCGGAGTCGCGAGCCGCGCCCACCACGCCCATCCAGCCGGAAGAGCAGACTGTGCAGGCGAAGGTGACGCTCATCTTCGCGATTCAGTAGCTACAGCCATCCCAAGGCCAGCAATCTCAACGGCTTGCCGGGGTGCTGCGTTGTCGGGGGAGCTTCATGTGCCCCCAATGTGCCCCTCTGGCGCGGTCAGGCCAGAGCGGCGCGGTTCTGCGAAGCGGGCGCGTCGAGCTGTTGGACGGCGCGCTCCTTCGTCTCCGGGGAGAGGTGGGCGTAGCGCATCGTCATTTCGATGGTGGCGTGGCCCATCAGCTCCTGGATGACCTTGAGCGGGACACCGCGCATGGCGAGGTGACTGCCGTAGGTGTGGCGGAGGTCATGCCAGCCGATACGGCCCTGCTCACGGGTGATGCTCGCCCGAATCAGGCTGCGCTCCAGCGGTCGCCGCATCAGGCCGTCGGTGAGCGGCTGGCCGTCCTCCTGACAGAACACGTAGGCCCCGCGCAGGTGCCGGTGTTCCTTGAGGGCATCGACCACGGACGCGGGCAGGTCCACCCCTCGCTCGCGGCCACCCTTGGGCAAGCCTTCCTGTCCGTTCGTGCGGGTGCGCCGGACCTGGAGCTTGCCGCGCGGCAGGTCCAGGTCACTCCACTGGAGGCCCATCAGCTCGCCCTCGCGGAGGCCCGTCTTGATGGCGACGAGGAGCAGCGCCCTCCACGCGGGTTCGGCGTGGGCGACAAGCCGCTCGGCCTCCTCGAAGGTGAGGAAGTCGAATGCGGGCTTCCGCGTCTTCAGGAGCTTCACGCGAGGGACATGGGCGATGACGCCCTGTTCCTGCGCGAGCGTGAGCAGCTTGTGCAGCACCGTGAGGGTGTTGTTGATGTACCGGGGGCTCATGGGCGGTGGCCCGGAGCCCTTGCGCAAACGGAGGGCTGCCCGCGAGGGGGCTTCCTTCCGTGCCCGCGCGCCCGAGTGTTTCTTGCGCATGGCGGCTTTGAAGTCCTCGATCTCCGCGAGGCCGATGGCATCCAGCGCCATGGCTCCGAAGAACGGCAGGAGGTGATCCGCCAGAATCTGCCGCTTGCTGAGCAGGGTGGAACCCTTGTTGTTGTTCTCGCTGTACGTGATGAAGCGCGGCTCGAACTCCGCCAGCGTGACGACGCGCTTCTCCGTGGGCTTCTCCTTTCCGAAGGTCCCGGTCAGCAAGGCGTGGCGGACCTGACGCTCGTACTCCTCCGCGCCCCGGCGGGTGTTGATGGGCGATGCCTTGCGGACTCGCTCCACCTTCCCGCTGGGGTGCTGGTACTTCACGTCCACCCACCACGCTTCCTGCACCTTGCCCTCCGCCGTCTTCCACTTCCGCTGCCTGACGCTCATCGGTTCTCGCCGAGCGCAGGACCGCCGTTACCCGGCTGCCATGCTAACAGCGTGTCGCGGCGGATGCGGATGGATCGGCCGATGTGGATCACGCCTGAGAGTTGAGTCAGGCGGATCAACTCGTAGAGCGTCTTCCGGTTCACGCGCAGGAGCGCTGCGGCCTCGTCGACCGTCAGGAACTCGGGTGCGCTGGCTCCTGCTTCAGTGGGCTTCGTCATCGCGTCGGCCCGCCCCCGTTGGTTGGAGGCGCGCGGCCTGGCATTGCCTCGGGGGACGGCTGCGGGTTGCTCATGCTCGCGACGTGAACACCGCGCGGGGCCGTGAGCGGGACGACCTTCGCCGCTTGCGGTGATGCGTCCTGAGCCGGCTGATGCCAAGAGGGAAGCCAGCCCCGTGCCCTGTTGTCGCGCTGCTCGGTCCAGCCTGCTGTCTTCAGCGCGGCAAGGAAGGTCCGTTTCTGGGGCGGATGCTTCTGCCCCACCGCGATGCAGAAGCCGCAGACCGCCGCATACAGCGCGTCATTCGTGAACGCCTGGGTCTTGCCCACCTGAGCGCCGCCACGGTGAATCGCTTGGGCCATCGGGCCCGTCGTCGCCCAGTCGCGGAGCTGCGCGTCGGGGTCTGGGCTCTCGCTGAGTTCTCGCAGGAACTGCTCCGTCACAGGCTCGCTGAGTTGCTGAAGCTCCTCGCGGGACGCATTGACGTGGGGCCGGCGGACCCGTCGCACGTCCACGGCGCGAGTCCCCATGTCATGCGCGAAGGCGGCCACCTGCCGCATGAACTCAGGCGTGAACGCGTCGTCCTCTCCAGGAGCGTGCAGCGATTCCAAGAACTCCCGATGCGTCATGCCCAGGTCCGAGTGCGTGTACTCGGCGGGTTTGGTCCTGTTGTGGAGCACCGTCCAGCGGCGGTCGCCCTCTTCGATTTCAAGGGGCTTCGTCCGGTTGGTGGCCGCGAGGAACGCTGCGCGATTCGTCGCGGACGTCCGGCCAACGCCCTTGCTCTCCAGGAAGACCTCGCCGTCGGTGATGGTCGCCTTGAGCCCGTCGCCGAGCGAACCCCCGCGCTTGTGGTTGTCGAGCAACTCGTTGGCGAAGATCAGGAGCTTCGTGGCGAAGTGGAAGTTGTAGGGCTTGGCCAGATCCGCCTCGCCAATCTGAACGCAGTTGGACGGCCCCAGCAGGTGCGCCAGCACGCGATAGAGCACGTTCTTCCCGGAACCCGGAGGCCCTTGCAGAAGGATGGCGGTGCCCGGCCTGGAGCCCGGATGCTGGACCTTGAAGGCGATCCAGTTGAGCAACCAGTCCAGCCCGGCTTCGTCCTCCGCGAGCCAGAGAAGCACTCGGCGCACGTTGGGCCACGTTCCCGGCACCGGTACGAGCGAAGGGGGCTCCCAGGTGTTGACCGCGAAAGTCCCGTCCTTGCGCATGAGGAGCGCGGGGGCGTGCGGCCGGCACTCCATGGACATAACGCCCACGCAGAGATCCGGGACGTTCGGCGAGGACGCTAGCGGGCTCGCCCCACGTGGCCACGTATCGCGCGGCTCCAATAGCCCGCGCAAAATGAGGTAGTCCTCCGCGGCCTTCTGGGTCAGGAACTCGGGAGCGAAGCCGTATCCGTCGTGTCGACGTGCAAGGTAGCGCTCCAGCGGAACGATCTTCACCAACGGCAGCTTTGCCACCTGGGCATGCGCGCTGTCCCTGTCGGCGACGTCAGCCGAAGCGTTACCGGGCTGGATCTCCGCGCTCATCGCTCGCCTCCGTTTTCGAGGTTCGGATGGGCCACCAGTTTCAGAGCCCGGAGCCATCGTGCGTGCTCTGCCTCCTGGTCAGCCTTCCGCTGTCGCTCCCATTGCGTGAGCTTGGCGCGTGCGCCTCGCAACCCACGCAGTGCTTCGCCCCACACGTCGCGCGAGGATTCCAGGTGGGCGAGGGCATCAAGCGAGCGGCGCGCGCATTCGAGGATGCTTTCTGAACTCTCGTCAGGCTTGGCCACCCTGGCCAGCAGCTCGGTCAGCTTGTTGATGCCCAAGTGCCGCTGCCCGTCGAGCATGAGCACTTCGCCCGCGTCCATCTGCGCGAGCACCGTCACCACGTCGGAACGCTTGAAGCGCTGGAGCCGCTTGCGCACGTCACTCGGATTCGCCGCTCGCAAGCCGCCCACCTGCTTTTCATTGGGGCGTTCGGCGTAGCGCGCGAAGGGCTCCCGGAGCAGGGGACCGAACTCGGCCTGCACGTCCAGCGGCTGGCCCTGGTGATGTTCAGGGGCTGGGCGTGGCACTGCGTTGGAGGGGTCCCAGCTTGGCAGGTAGTAGAGCCGCGCCACGTCCTTGCAGGATGCATCGGCCTTCAGCGCGGCGTCGGTCATGTCGCCCAGGCCCACGCACTGCATGAGGCGCGGCCACAGACGCTCTGACCAGCGGCACGGTGAGCCCACGGGAACGGGCTCGCTGAACGGGAAGACGACCCGGTAGCGGATGGGCTTCGCTGTGCGCCCGTAGGAGTGCGTGGGGTAGGCGAGGAACCACAGGCCACGGCGGCGCAGGCCTGTAAGCCACGCCTCAAGCGCGGTCCGGGTCTCACCATCGAAGTCCACGATGCCCAGGGTGACGTGGGAGAGGTTCGCGTTGCGGCGGTAGGGTGTGGGCGTGGGCTGCCCGTCCTTGCCTTCGTAGAGGCCATCAGCGCGGGGCGGGCACGGCCTGGCGGGGATGATGGCGCGGCCGTCCTTCTCCTCGCGCAGGAGCGGCTCCTCGGCCACCTCCCAGAGCGCGGCCATCAGCTCGGCCATTGAATCGAACGTCACGACCTCCAGGCCACCGGGCGTGAACCGCGAGTCCGTCAGGCAGACCGCCCAGGATGCGAGCGCGGAGGTTGAAGAACAGCCGGCCGCGCTGGCGGATGTGACGGAGCACTCAACGCGTGGGGGCTCCGTCACTGCACCGTCACCGGGGTTTTCACTCTGCACGTGACGGAGTGACAGAACTTCCTTTTCCTTAGGAGAAGAAGAGAGAGAGGAGAGGGAGAAAAGAGCTGCGTCAGTCACTCCGTCACCGCCTGTTCCGAGGCGGCCGCAGGGCTGACAGCCAGCGTCGCGTCATTGAGCTGGGTGAGGGCGTAGACCCGTGGCACAGCGCCCCGAGCGCCCGGCGTGTAGCGGAAGGACTCGCGCACCTTGCCAGCGCACAGAAGGAGGGTGAGCGTCCGACGGATGATCTCTTCTCCCGCGTTGATGCGCTCGCGCAGCTCCTTCACGGTGAGGCCCTTGGTCCCGGCGTCGCCCAACGCCGCGATGACATGAGGGCGGTAATTCTCGACGGCTTCAAACATGGTCGTCCTTCGTTGGCTGTGACTTCGCCCCCCGTAAATGGGTGCGATTTCCGAAGGTGGCCCACGCTCCAATGTTTCCGCAGGGGCCGCGCCGCTCCCTCGCTTGTGACTCGTAGACCTGGGAGATTCAGCGCCACGATCCGCTGCGGTAGGTTCATGCCCCCCCGGTTCCGATTTCCGAAGAGGCGACCTGTGAGACCTTGCTCGGCGGTCCCACACGCTCGAAAAATTCTCAGGAAAAATGAGGGGCCTCGTTATGCGCGGCGTATCCCCTGATTCCTTGCCGAAACGACCGCGTGCGGAGGCTGCGCGGAGATCTGCGACCCCACGGCACCTGTTACGGTCAGCGCCGTCTTCTCGGAGGTTGCCTGCCGGTGCTCCTGGTTTTCCGTCCGTTGCTGCTGCTGTCCCTTCTTCTGCTGGGCACGAACGTCACGGCTCAGGAGCCTTCACGAGGGCGTGAGTTGGTGCAGCGGCGGGTGACACTCTCCCAGTCCGCGACCGGCAAGCCCGTGGAGCTGCACGTCGCTTCTGGCTCCCTCACTGCATTGGAGTTCGACTCCCCCGTGGATCGTGCAGGAGTGAAGCTGGGGGACGCCAGAGACCGTTTCGAGCTGATCGTGGCCACTGACCGGCTGATCATGCTCAAGCCCACAGGCGACTTGGGAACGAGTGAGCGCGTGCTGCTGACCGTGCCCTTCGCGGACGGCATGGCCCCAGCACGCGCTGTTTTCGCTCCCGTCACGAACGCCACCCAGGTGGATGCGCAGGTCCAGGTGTCGCGGCTGCCACGCACGGCCGAGGCGGTGCAGGCCGAATTGGACGAGGTGCGCGCCGCATGCGCGGGAAAGAACATCGAATTGGAAGCGCTCCGGGCGCGAAGCGCGGCCACGGGACCCTCGGGCATGCTCTTGGCTGGGATGCTGGATCCTGTCGGTATCCAGGTGAAAGAACTCAAAGCCCAACTGTTGAAGCCCGCTAACGGGCTAACGGTAGAGCGTCTCACCGCCTTCCGAGGCACAGGGTGGGTCGCGCTCTCGCTTGAAATCACGAACGAAGGGGCGGCGCCCTGGACGCCCACGGAGGCCCGACTGTCCTCGGCGCGCGGTGGGCGCTCCCATGCGATGGTGACGATGCGAGAGCCTCACATCGCTCCGGGTGGGAAGGCGCAGGTCGTGGTGGAGGCCCGTGGCGAGGATTGGCCTAAAGACGCCACCCTCCGGGTGGAACTGCGCGACAGCGCGGGAGAGCGGCGCCTTCTCATCCCTTCCCTGGTGTTCTAGAAGCGCGGGCCATGCTGCTTTTCATTCCCGCCAGCTTGAAGCCCGGGCAGATGGTGGATGGCTGGCGCGTGGTGAAGGCCCTGGGTTCGGGATCCTTCGGCGCCGTCTACCTCGTAGAGAAAGAGGGCCAGCGTTTCGCGCTGAAGATGGCCATGCACCGCGCCAGCAGTGGAGACGCGGAGCAGTCGGACGCGCGCCTGATGCGGGAGATGGTCTGCCTGGCCCAGGTGAGCGGCCATCCCAACATCGTGCGCATGTATGCCCACGGCCGATGGAACGACGCGACCCGGGGCTGGCTCTACGTCGTCGAGGACTACGTGGAGGGCTACACGCTGGGCGAGTGGATGGAGAAGACGCACCCCACGGCGCATGAGGTGGTGGCCCTCTTCGTCAAGCTCGCCTCCGCCCTGGCCCACGTGCACGCGCGGGGTGTGTTCCACCGTGACTTGAAGTTGAGCAACATCCTCGTGCGTGCCTCCGACGGTGAGCCCTTCCTGTTGGACTTCGGGGTGGGCAGCTACGCGCGGGCGCCCGAATTGACGGACTCCCCCCTGCCGCCCGGCACCCGGCGCTACCGCTCCCCCGAGGCCACGAAGTTCCTGCGCGAGCATGGCGAGGAGTCCGAGGCGCGCTACACTTTCAAGGCCACGGATGATGTCTACGCGCTGGGCATCTGCCTCTATGACCTGCTGACGATTGCGCGCCCCTGGAGTGAATCTCCGGCCATGTTCCTGGGGGGCAGGCTGGAGTTGCCCGCGCCGCATTCGCTCAACCCTCGGGTGCCAGCGGCCCTGGGCGCGGCCGTCCTCCATTTCGTTGCCCGCGATCCGGAGAAGCGTGCCCCCACGGCGGAGGTGATGCGGCGCGAGCTGACGGCATTACTGCCTGAGGTGGGAATCGCTTGGAGGGAGCCATTCCACGTTCCCAAGCCCCACGTCCAACTCGCCCCCGAGGCGCCACCCCCATTCCCTCACAGGAGGTGCCTGCCCCGGCCGCCCGGCAGGGACTGGTGACCGCGCGAGGGGCCTTCATGGTGGCGCTTGCCGTGCTCCTGGGCGGCCTCGTGCTGTGGCGCTTCACGACACCCTCGGAATCTCTTCCCACTGCACAGCGGACGCCGTTAGCGCCCTCCTCCGCATGGCAGGTGAATCCAGAGCCGAAGCAACCTGCTCCCCCTCCAGCGCCCGCCACGATGCCCCCTGAAGTAGCCTCTCCCGTGTCCGCACCCGAGCAGAAGGAAAGTCCTCCCGTGAAGCGCGCTCCCTCGCCCATGTCTCCGCCGCCCGCTCCCGCTATCAGGAAGCCAAAGCCCCTGGCCGTCTCCCCGGGCTGGCCCCCGGCGGAATGGGGTGGCTTCCTCAAGACGTGCGCGGGTCTGACCGCCGCCGCTGCCCTCCAGATGGGCTGCCCGGGAGCCCAGGTGCGGCCCGAGGCCGCGGACTGCCCCGAGGCCGCACGCAAGGCAATGTTCACCAAGAAGGCGGACGGCGGGTTGGGGTTGCGGAAGAATGCCTATGTCGCCTTCTACGCGGACGCGCGTCAGAGGCGCGCGGGTCATGATGGGATCTTCCGCGAGGGGCCCGTGACGGGGGAGGTATACACCGACGAGCAGCGCGCATTGCCCAAGGGCACGCTGCTTTACGGCTACCTGTGGACGGGGAACAAGGACCTGCTGCTGGGACGCTACACCGAGGCCCGGCTTCCGAATGGCCAGAGGGTGCCGGTCTGCATTGAGATGGGAAACGAGGACGAACTCGGATGGACCACGAGAGCCGAGGAGTCCAAGCCGGGCGAGATCGTGACTCGCAGTAACCTGTCTGGCATCGCGGTCGAACGTTGGCGTTGAGGCTCCTGCCCGACGTAACACTCATTTACAATTCAGCCCCTGTCCTTCTCACCCGGAGTGAGAGGAATTTCGGGGGAGTTGAACCCGCCGCGTCGTTCCTGAGGATCGATGCGGGCACTACCTTGCAAGTTCCTTCGCGCGAATTCCTCTCGCGCAGGCGCAAGGGGTATCCGCATGGCCCATCCGTCTGATCCGCTGCTCTCCAGCGGCGTCGTGCTCTTCACGCAGGGGGACACCTCCTACGAATTCTTCCGGGATCTGGGAGTGGGGCGGCTGGGAGAGCGCGTCCTGCTCGCCTTCGTCCGGACGCCCCAAGGGCTGGGCGACTGCGTGGTGCTCAAGTGCATCCCCCTGCCGCAAGGCGAAGAGCTGTCCGAAGGCTTTCAGCACACGCGGACGCGGCTGGAGGAAGAGGTGCGGCTCGCGCGCTACCTCCAGCATCCGCGCATCGCGCGCGTCCATGGGCTTGTCGAGATGACGCATGGGCTGTGCGTGGTGATGGAGAACCTGGAGGGCTTGTCGCTCAACACGCTGCTGTCGGTGGCCCAGGCGCGCGGACGCTACTTCTCTGAGTCCTTCGTCCTCTACGTAGGCGCGGAGGTCGCGGCGGCGCTGGACTACGCGCATACGCGCACGGATGAAGCGGGGCTGCCGCTGGGCATCGTCAACCGCGACGTCAACCCGGGCCGCATCCGCCTGGGGCCGCGCGGTGAGGTGCGGATGACGGACTTCGGCGTGGCCCTCTCCCGGTTGACTGGTCGCGTCGCGACGTCCTTCCCCCGGCCCCAGGGCGAAGTCCTCTATGCCGCGCCCGAGGCCTTGCTGGGCGACGCGGTGGATGCGCGAGCCGACCTCTTCTCTCTGGGGCTGACGCTGCTGGAGTTCGCCACGGGGCGGCACCTCTACGACCCGGGCTACCTGCTCGCGGAAGGGGTGGAGGCACGGCTGTCGCGGGAGGAACGAGAGAAGGTGCTGGCAGCGTCGGTGGCCTCGCTGGGGCTCAATCTGCCGCCCTTCGCGGAGGACATCATCCGGTGTGCCATGTCGTACCTCTCTGTGGACGTGGAACGCGCGGCGGAGGGGCTGTCCGTGCCACTGCGCGACATCCTCCACACGCTGCTGCGGCCCGAACCTTCGGAGCGCTTCGCCACAGCGTCGGAGTTAGAGGGACTCTTCCGCGCGCGGCTGGCGCGATTGCCGCCGTATTCGGGCGAGGCCGCAGTGAAGGAGGTTCAGCAGGCTCTTGCGGAAGCGGAGCATCAGCTCTGGGATATCGAAGTGCCGGATGACGAAGGAGGTATTCTTGTTCCTCTCCCTGTCCCGCTAAATCAAGATGAGATCCCCACAGAGCCCTCTCATCGGCGTGGTCCACCAGCGGCTGCCACGAAGAATAGCAACCGGACGAGGTGATAACTTTGCGCGAGGGAGGACTCTGTTGGGGGCAAAGAAACCATAAGCCTAAAGTTTTATCCGTGCTGAGTTGTAGAGAGGGGAATATTCATGAGCCGGCTCTTGAAATCTTACGAAATGCGGACGACGATGGTGTCAGCGGTTGCGAAAGGAAACAGAGGCCTGCGCCTAAATGTTGTTTGTGGGTTGATGGTAAGTGCGAGTCTCGTTGGGTTTGATCAGTGGGTTGGCTTGGTTGTTGATGGATGATTTCACTGGAGGATGGCAAATGCCCTGGAGTGCGTTTGCCGTTCATGTGTTGGGCTTGGGATATGCCGCGAACAGTTGATGAAGCGTTTCGGGATTTTTTGTTTCAATTGACGCCGACGGTTGGGGAGTCAAATGCAGCGAAGTCTCATCGTGCTTCCATAGAGTCGTGCCTTAGGCGGAATTTCGGATTGAATGCGTTCTTTAGGACAGGGTCCTTCGGGAACGGGACAAGTATTTCAGGATATAGCGACGTCGACTATTTTGCGGAGCTTCCCACGTCAGAGTTGACTGCGAATTCCTCGTATTCGTTGGTCAAGGTCCGGAATGCACTTGATGCTAGCTTTCCAAGAACGAACGTTCGAGTGGATTGCCCTGCGATCAAGGTCCCATTTGGAGTGAACGCAAACGAATCTACAGAAGTTGTTCCAGCGGATTTGGTCGGAAGAACGAGTGGGGGGTATCGACTCTACGATATTGCTGACTGCGAGAGTGGGTGGCGTCGGTCTAGCCCTGATGCCAGCAATGAATATGTTCGTGCAGTTGATGCAAGGCTGAATGGACGGGTGAAACCCCTTATTCGCTTTGTTAAGGCGTGGAAATACTTCTGTGATGTCCCGGTTTCTTCGTTCTATTTGAACATGTTCGTTGCGCGATACGCGCATGGTGAGAGTTCAATTGTTTATTGGGTGGATATTGAAGTGATACTTCGCCAGTTGTGTAATTCCGATTTGCCGAGCATGCAGGATCCCCAAGGGATTTCAGGCTACATTCGGCCGTGTTCATCTGATGTGAAGTGGCAAGAGGCCAGGTCGAAGTTGCAGACGGCCTCTGCACGTGCAACGAAAGCACGAGACGCCATGAAAGAGGGGCGACAGTTGGATGCCTTTGATTGGTGGTACAAGCTGTTTGGAGGCAGGTTTCCGGCCTATTACTATTAATGAACAGCATCCCTATTGAGCAGAACAAAGAAGAGAATCTGGAGTTGCTTGCGGCGCAGCGAGAATTGTACTCGCGTGTGAAGTTTCTCCTTGCTCTGTCCATGGTGTTGGCTGCGCCATTTGCCGTGTTCTGGTCGTTTGTTGCCGCTCGTTGGGCTGGCTTTAAGCCGCTAGCGGCAGCATGGGGGGTTGGTATTTTCCTGATTGATTTCTTTTATTTGAGTAGAAGGCAGAAAGAGTTGCGAAAAGAAGCGGCGCTGATTCAGGAGAAGTTTGATTGTGGCGTGTTGGTGATCCCATGGAAGTCACTCAAGGCTGGTGCGGCACCATCCATGGAGGGGGTCCTGGAAGCAGTTCAGTCGTATCGACGCAAGCATGGCAAGTACGACAGCTTGATTGACTGGTATCCGCCTGCTGTTGGTTCCCTGCCTTTGGGGGAGGCCCGGATAGTTTGTCAGCGGGCTAATTGCGTTTGGGATGCCCGGCTTCGTCGTCGATATGCTGTCTCCGCTGTGGTTTGTGTTGTTGCTGTTATCCTCGTGTCTTTGGGGGCGGGCTTCCTTGGGGGCATGAGATTTGATGAGTTTTTTGCCGTAGTAGTCCCGCTGGCGGTGCCCGTCTTGACGATCGGGTTGCGTCAGTTTTCGGAGCAGAAGGATGCTGCTGTTGCCAGCGAACGAGCAACAAAGCATGCCGAAGATCTGTTGGTTCGTATTGAGGGTGGTGCTGCTCCGAAACCCGAAACCCTCGATAAGGAGGCTCGTGAACTGCAGGATGAGATCCTGGACCGAAGGCGTCAAAGCCCACCCATATTTGATTGGATATATTTTCGCTTACGAGCGGAGCAAGAGGTCCAAATGAACGAGGCGGCCTCACGTAGAGTGAAGGCGATTCTGCAGGCACGCGCGTCAACAGAGGGTTGAGGGTGCCGGGGGGACCATCTTGCGCCTGTGATGCGCATCCCCGTTGCCTCTTGATGCCTTCAATAAAGGGAGTTAAACCGGTTGTAGCAAAGTTGCACAATGCGCGTTCAATGCGTGCGCCTCATGTCTAGGATGCCAGTGCCGGGAGACGCGACCTACGCGCAACGGAAGAGACTGGCGTGCTTACCGCCGCAAGAGCGACTGGCCATGGGATACCCTAACAGCCGCTGACGGAAAGTGTGGACTGGGCTGGTCAAGGGTAAGGGTCGTCTCCAGTGTGAGGATCCTGGCCCGCGAATTTGTTCTCGACGCCTTTCATCAGTGCATGGTGCTGCTTCTTCCTCCGTCCCAGTTTGAAAAGAGGTTTGGCCTCCCTTGGGCGGATGAGCTGGAAGCTAGAGGTGATCTCAGAATTGCCTCAAGAGGATGAGGATGCAGCCGAGGTGGAGGAAGCCGAGGAAGCTCTCCACCTCCACCTCCACCTCGTAGCGAGTCACGAGGCGCCGGAAGTTCTGGAGCCAGGCAAAGAGTCGCTCTACCTTCCCCGCGTCGGCGGTATCGACGCAGTTCTCGCCCATCCCGGGTCTTCGTCTTACGCATCGGCGATGCGGAGCAGTCAGCTTCACTCAGCGCTCGTGCCACAGTCGCTCGTCGAGCTTGCCAGCGTCATCGGTCTTGCCGGCGATGAGTCGCCCTGGACGCTCGTCGATGTTGCCCAAATGCAAGCTAAGATAGGCTTGTGGCCACCTGAGTAGGAGGGACGATGAGCGGAGAGTTTCTAGAAACTACGAAACGGACGTTGTCTGAACGTGTGGGGGCATGTTGTTCCTTTTGCCTTGTCCACACGAAGGGTGCCTCGGCAGAAGCCCCTAATGCAGTCACCTCGATTGGAGAGGCTGCGCATATAAAGGGCAACAAGCCTGATGCTCGCCGCTACGACCCCTCGATGACAGATGACCAGCGACGCGCTATTGAGAATGGTATTTGGCTGTGCAGAAACTGTCACGGCAAGATTGATCGCGACGAGGTGACCTTTACTGTGGCGTTGCTTCTCGCGCGTAAGGCTGAAGCAGAGCTCCGTATGGGTGGGCTTGTAGGAGCGCCCAATGGGGTTGTGCCCGTGTTCGACTGGGCAACGGCGGTGTATTCGAGCACGCATCAAGACTACATTGTGACGGTCTCCGTCCGTAATGAGTCCGAACAGCCGATGACGATGATGGGTGCCACGCTAACCGTAGGGACAGAAGTCAACGCGACCAGTAATAGCTTTCCGAGTAATAGAGGCGGGTTTCGTAAGTTGGACCATCGAGGTGAGCGGCTACAGGCCTTCGACGGAGTTGAAGGTTCGTGGTTTTTTGGATGGAGCTTTGAGGATGGGGGGGAGCGTCTACCCCTTCCTGATGGGGCGACTGTTGGCCTGCTCAAGGTCAGGTTGGCTCATGGGCCAGTTATTGAAACGCCAGTCGATATTGTGAGCTTGGCGAGGTTTCATGACGACAGGGCGCTGCGCCAACTTGTGGAGCAGGTGCCTCTTGTGTTGAGCAAGCAGGTTGTTGCTGAACTGCTCGCGGCCATGGACGTAGATCACTTGGTTTTCTTGCGACAGATTGGTCCATTTAGGAAGTTCTTGGGTGTTGTGAAGGACTATTTGCCTCTCTCGGCGCCAGCCTCGGCAAGTACGGGATATCAGCCTCTTGATGAGTTGTACTTGGCTGTTAAGCAGTTGGTTGGTTTTGTTGCAAGTTGGTTCTATCCGTACCCTTCTGCTGGGAGCGCTGATGAACGAGATACGGCTTTTGCCCTTTGGCCTCAAGGGAATGTCGACAGGGGCTCTCCATCTCCGGAGCAAGAAGATAGATATCTGCGACTTGTGGATGCGATGGAGTCTATTGTTGCTGATGTGAAGGTGGCGTACGACCATTTTGTTGCTGTGCTTCCCGCTGCGCAAAAGTAGGCGCTGTTGGAGCGGGCGGAGTGTGTGGCCGTAATCTTGGCGTGCGAATTGGGAGGAGCCGTAATGCCGATTGAAGTGACTGGTCTTGCGGAGTTGGTTCGAGTTCTTGATGAGGCTCGAAGGAGTGCCCCCAAGGCCTATCAGCTTGATGGGAGCCTGGGACCCATGGGTAATCGCGTTAAATACTTGGCTTTTCGGTTTCCGACGCCGCTGGGCTCGCAGTCTTTCTCCCTCGCGTCCGACACTCATATGAGCGCGGTCGACATGTTTCTCGCACTTGCACGCGACGCACGGCGGATAGAGGAAGTGCTCGAACTCGCGGAAACCCCTCGCGGAAACGCCAAGCTCGTCCTCCGCTCCGCTAGGCGAATCAAGGGCTGGTACTGTTACGTGGAGAGATGAACATCCGACTTCACTTTTAGATGGAAGTGACGCTCAAGAGGGATGCTTCAACTGAGGGCTAATCCAAAGAGGCTGGGGGATAGAGGCATCTGCGCGTCACATTGAACCTGTCGTGCTCGAAATCATTCAGGGGTGGCCAAGTGCTCTGCTACCTTACGGCTATGTGCCCCCAGTGTGCCCCTCCAGCGAGGATTGAAGGGGCACACCAGGGAACCCCCCCGGGCCAGAACGGGATGGCGTCCCGAGCGGAACCAGGGCGACAGGTGGGTAACCGCGCGTCCTGCGTGAGGTTTCCTGTCGCACTGGCGAAGGTGACGCTCATCTTCGCCATCCAGTAGGCGCGGCTGGGGGACACTCCAGGAAGGGACGTCGTCACCTGCGTCCGGACCTGGAGTGGACCCATGCGCGTGGGCGTCCTGTTGTGTTGCGCGGTCGTATTTCTCACGGGCTGTGCCTCGACTGCCTCCAGCAGGACCCTGCGCTACGCGCCCCGGGAGTCCGCGAGGGCACGAACTCCAGGCACGAATGCCGTCCGCGCCATCGCGAGCTCCGGCGTGCGCACGGATGCCTGGGAGCAGTTGCTGACGGACGCGGGACTGGAGACGCGGGACGCGCGTCCTCTGGGCGCCGTGCTGACACCGACACAAGCGGCGCGGCTGCTGGACGTGCTTCTGGAGAAGCCCGTCACGCTGGCCTACTTCCCGCCTCGGATGGCGGCGAGCTTCCTGCTGCGCGAGGTGCTGGAGAACGGCGAAGTCTCACGCGAGGAACTGCTGCGACGAGTGGAGCGATTCTCTCGGGAGCAGGTCGCGGTGTTGCGACCGGACGGCTACCTCGCGTGGGCGCTCAGCGGACGCACGCAGCAGAAGGTGGCACCCGTCGAGTGGAAGGACGGCGCCTTCCGCGCGCACGGCTTCGAGCTGGGCCGCTTCTACAGCGGCAAGGGCGGCGTCTTCCGTGCCGTGGATGCGCGGCTCCAGGCCTCGGATGGGCGACCCCTGGCAGAGGTGTACGACGACGCGGACGTCATCAACCGCTCGCTGGATGGAGCCGAGGATGCCTTCGTGGAGCTGTACCACGCGCTGGGACAGGTGCTCACGCGTCCCGTGGATAGCGTCGCGGGTCTCCGCAACCTGCCTGCGGGCGTAGCTGCACTCATCGCCTCATCGCCCGCGTACTGGGAGCGCTTCCAGTCCATGACCCGTGGTGAGCAGATCCGCGAAGCGTCACGACTGACGACGGGCCTGTTCGTCACCTGGGGCGCGGCCTCGGCCACGACACGGACGCTGAAGGGGATGGCGCTGGGGGCGGAAGTCTCGGTGCCAGTGCTCTCACTGTCGGCGGAAGGAGCGCTGGCGCTGGAGCGCGTCGCGGTGCCAGTGGGACGTGCGGCGGCGGTGCTGGGCGGAGGCCCTGGAGCCGCTGTCATCCTCCTGCGGTCCAACACGACCGGCACGGGCGCTGCGCCCTCCATGGGGCCTGGGCAATGGGGGTCCGCCAATGAGTCCTTGAAGCCGCCTGCTCGGCGCTACCAGGAGCAGATCACGGGGCACTCGGCGGATGAGGCGTACTGGGTCGGAGGCGTGGGCCCGAACAGCGGAGGCGTGAAGTTCGACGGCTTCAAGGACGGGGTACTGCTGGAGGCCAAGGGACCCGGTTACGCGAAGTTCTTCGAGGGACTGGAGCCCAAGGAGTGGTTCCGGAACTCCGGAGCACAGGGGCTCATTGACCAAGCCCAGCGACAGAGCGACAAGGTACGGGGTATGGGCATCCCCATCGAGTGGCACGTCTCGGAGACGCATGCCGCGAATGCCATCCGGAAGCTGCTTGAGGACGCGGAAGTCAAAGGAATCAAGATCATCAGCACTCCGGCGCTCTGAGGAGAGAACATCGTGACCGGTAAGTCCGAGCCTGAGAGCTACCCTGAAACCTACAATGCTGGCGCCTACTGGGGCCCGCGTAAGGAGTCACCCGAGGAGTGTGCTCGGCGAACGGCAACCTTCCTCAACCTCCTGGCTTCGTGCGACCCCCTTCTGGCTCAATGGTACAAGCCCGCCAAGTCACGCAAGGACGCGCGCAATGCGCCCCTCATGCCGCCTGATGTGCCCACCTTGACCGAGCTGTTCCGACGAGGCGTTAACCGCGAGAAGGGAGGGCCGATCATCGAGCAATTGGGCTTTCGCTTCTCCTTTGACAACGGTGGGACCGGTGGTGATTACGCGAGTCTGCGCATCAATGGCGGCATGTATTCAGAAGCCGTTTCCAACCACTGCGTACTTTCCCTGCCATCGAAAGGGCTGAATGCGGGCCGGTTGCTCACTACGCCAGTGCTGACGGACGTTGTGCGCGGCATGGTGTCTTCTTGGGAGCCGGATTGGGCGTTGGCAGGCTCCAGCGCATACAGGATGCAGTACCCGGAGCCAGACTCGGCGCCCTTTTCCCTGGGGTGGTTTACGTACCTATCAATTCGCTTGGGCACGGTGCCGCCACTTCCCGCCCCCGTGCGCATCGAGCAGGTGGAGGACAAGGGCACATTGATCATCCTGACCCCCGAGCGCTTCACGGTCGCCAACCCCGAGCACATTACGCTAGCGCGGCGTGTGCGTGAGTTGTTGGCTCGAGCGGGCCTGCTGCGACCCGTGCTCTCACCCTAGAGCTTGAAGTTCCAACCCGCGAGGTGCCGCAGCTCGCTCGCGCCTCCCGTGGGGATGCGCTCCGGCACGGGCTGGCCGTGCGGAGGGGCGGGCACGTCTACCTCGATGCGTTTGACCCCGGGGGTCTTGTCGAGCCCGCCGCACCAGGTCTGCCAGCGCTCGCCACTCAGACGATCCCGGAAGCCGATGCCCACCACCTGCTCCGCCGTGGGCGGCGCGGGGGAGAGCAGGTCGAGGTACTCCATCCGGCCTCGCAGGATGCCCCGGCCGTCGGTGCGCACCTCATGGCAATAGGCCGCCCCCCACAGGTCCTCGCGCAAGCGGATGGCGTACACGCTGCCCGGCGTCGGCGGGCCCGTGATGGACCTGGGCCGGGAGCCGGCCGGGCTGGCCGTCTTGCGGCGCGCGGGCGCGGTTGCGATGGGTGCGGGGGGCTCCGCCTCCGGCCGTGGGAGATGGCCGAACAGCGTGGCCACCAGCGTCTCTTGGAGGCCCTCCTTCGCGGACCACCACGCCAGCGGCGCCGGCACCTCGACGTGGGTCGAGGGACGACGGTCGCGCTCGATGGCTGGCGTGAAGCGGGTCATCAGGCCCGGATGTTCCGGTGTCTGGAGGATGCCGATGAACGCGAGCGCTTCCAGCACGGTCTCGCAGCGATAGGGACGGTTGGCGCTCAAGAGCCGGGCCTTGTGGAGCGCGGTGCGCGCCTGGCTGTAGCGCGTCGCGGGGGGAAGGCCGCGCAACAGCTCGAGCACCTGGTGGAACACCCAGACATCCCGGGGCGTGGGCGTGGGCCAGGAGGAAGGCGGGCTGTCGAGGGCCGCGGCCAGGGCGAGCGCGCCGTTGACCGGATGGTCGACACCCCAGTCCCCGCCCGACAGGTGACGCAGATACGCGACGGAGGTGACGTCGATGGCGCCTGCGTTGAAGAAGCAGACACGGCAGCTGCCTCCTCCCATGCGCTCTTCGGCGTGGGCCGGCATGGCCCTCCCCAGGATGGCGGCGGGCAGCACGCTCAACCAGGCGAGGTCGGCGGACACCATCGAGGCCACGAACGCATCGGCCGCCGGGCGCAGGTCGACCTTCGCGGCGGACCGGCGCAGCGTGTCGATGGCCTCGTCATGTCCCCACTGGATGAAGGCGTTGGGCACCAGCCCGGCCGCCTTCAGTTGCTGATGATCCGCCTCCGTGAAGGTGGAGGGGATCCGGTGGCTGTAGCGGCCGTCGTCATCGAAGGCGCTGTTGCGCGAGCTGTAGACGCGCTCCAGCAGGGCCATGACGGCAGGATCGGGACGGGTCATCTCCAGGGCACGGTACGGGAGGCGGCCCGCGCCGTCACTCCTGCGCTTGTGCCAGCAGCCGCGCGTCCCGGAGCAGGGCCTCCAATCCCTCCTCGCCCTCGGTGACGCGGTAGTAGCCGCGAAGCTGTCCCCCGGCGTCCACGAGGATGAAGTGCTCGCCGTGGAAGACGCTGAAGAAGTCGTCCTCGCCCGCGTCGGCGTCGCGACCCATCATCACCCGGAAGCCCTCCAGCACGGTCGTCTCCACCTGATCCAACGGACCCGTCAACAGCGTCCAGTTGGACGTGTCGATGCGGTGGTCGCGCGCATAGGTGGTCAGCCGCTCCGGCGTGTCATGACGCGGATCCACGCTGAACGAGGCGAAGCGCAGGTCCAATCCCCGCTCCCGCGCCTGACGCTGCACCCGCAGCATCTTCTCCGTGAGCAGCGGGCAGACGGTGGGGCAGCGGGTGAAGAAGAAGTCCGCCACGTAGAGGTGGCCTCGCATGTCGGCGTCGGAGAAGGAGCGTCCCGTCTGCGCCGTCAGCTCGAAGCGCGGGAGCGGCCCGTACCGGGGCAGGTTCTCCGCGGCGATGCGCGCGCGTTCGCGTTGAACACGCGGCCATGCGAGGAGCACCAGCGCGACTGCCAGCACCCCCGCGAGTGCGAGCCAGGGAAGGGACTTGCGAGGAGGGGACATGGAGTTCATGGGAGGCGGCAGGTGCGCAGACAGCGTGCGTCCGCGATGACGCGTTCGGAGGTGGGGAGGTCCTGGCTCGAGTCGTACGCGCCCCGGACCTGGAGGCGTTGATCCACCAGCAACAGGAGGCGTCCGCGCTCCCAGAGCCGCTGCCAGCCCGGGTGGAGTTCCGTGGATTCGTCCCGCGACGCCGCGATGACGACCCGGACAGGGACGCCGTCCGCCTCCAGCCGCTCCTGGATGCGTCGCAGGACGGAGAGGGATTGCGCCTCCGGCTTCAACACGCCCTGGAGCAGGGTGAGCTGTCCATGCAGCTGCCCGGTGTCCAGCGGCTGTCCCCGGTCATCGCGAAGCGTGAGCGCGGGCAGCGGGCCATACACCGGGGGCGGGACCTCCAGCTCCCAGGTGTCGTTCGGGGCAGGCGCCTCCGACCAGGCGAAGTCCAGCACCGCCACGAGCCCCGCGCACGCGAGCGCGGACACGGTCAACCCCGCGGCTCCCAGCACCACGAACACCCATGACGAGGACGGAGGAGCGGACATGCCGGCGCACCCTCTCGCATCCGGGCCGCATGCGCGATGCGACACCTTGTCGCAGAACGCAGGCCGACCTCTTCCGCTACATGGCGGGAATGATGAAGGCACTGCTGATGGGGATGCTGTTGTGGGGCGCGACGCCCTCCGCCGGTCCAGACGCGGGAACTGTGAGCGCGCGAACCTCCGTGGGGACGGCGGCCAGCGCCTCCGGCCGGCTCCGCGTGGAGGTCCTCTCCGCGATGCCGGCCCTGCGACGAGGCGTTCAGACCTTCCAGGTGCGCGTCACCGACGCCGGGTCGGGCAAGCCGGTGCCCGGTGTCGTGCTGACCGTCCAGCCCTGGATGCCCGCCATGGGCCACGGCATCTCCGAGGTCCCCCGCGTCACCGCTCGGGAGCCCGGGACCTTCGAGGTGTCCGACGCGGACCTCTTCATGCCCGGCGTCTGGGAGCTGCGCTTCACGCTGAAGGGGACGGTGGAGGACACCGCCACCGTCACCCTCAAGCTGGGACGGTAGGCTCAGGGCTCGAGGGCCGCGCGAGCCGTCTCACGCGGCATCAGGCCGCTGAACGCGTAGATGAACGCGCCGTTCTCCGTGACATCCACGGTGCAGGCGCCCGCGTGCGACAGCCCCTCCAGCACCTCCTTGGCTTCGGTGAACGAGAGCTGACTGCTCGCCGCCACCTCGGCGATGGTGACGCGGCCTCCGTGCTGCTTCGCGCAGGCGAGCACGATCCGCTCGACGTCGCGGGAGTCCAGCGCGGCCCGCACCCCGGGGGCATCCCTCAACTCGGGCGGCAGCTTCGCGCGCCGCGCGGAGCGGATGAGGGCCAGGCCTGCGAGGACGAAGACGGCGCCGAGGATGAGCCCCGCGACCGTCTGGTCCACGGTGCCCTTGATCAGCTTGTCGATTTCGCTGCCAATGCCAAACACGCCGAACGCGGCGAGCGCCCAGCCGATGATGTTCTTCATGAAGCCCCCATGGCGGTCCCCGCGCCAATTCATACCAGAAGACGCCGTGTCTCCAGCGCACGCGGACCTCCATTCGGAGTGCGGTGGTGCGTGTCCCCTGGTGCAGGGCCCGAGGCCTGATGCTGGAGGGGTCACCCGTCCCGGTCGCGCCGGGCCCGGGTCTTGAGCAGGAGCTCGTCCATCACGGACGAGAACTTCCGCGGGTCGAAGTCCCGGTCCGGCGAGCGCTCCTGCTCCGCCTCGCAGAACTGCTCGACGAGCTCCCGGAGCGGGTGCTTCATGTAGTGGCGGTACGCCGCGTAGGTCTTCTTGCGGCGGGTGTCCTCGAAGGCCCGCGCGTTGTCCCTCCACACCTCGCTCCGGTAGCGGTGGTTCACGCCCTCTTCGAGCATGCCCCGCTCGAACCGCTGCTGGATCTGCCCGAGGAACCCCAGCAGGAACAGCTTCGCGTCCCGCTCCCGGTGGAAGACCCGCTCCAGGCCGAAGGAGTCCAGGCCCACGAGGACGTGGTACGTCAGCCCATCCGGCTCGTGCTCCTGCTTGCGCTTCGCCTTGCGCCAGTTGATCAGCTCCTCGCCATAGAACGTGGACTCGAGGTCGTGGGTGCGCAGGAAGACGTGCATCGTGTCGCGGCAGCCCGCGGCGGCCTCCACGTACCGGGTGGAGAGGGTGTCCCAGAGCGCGCCCTGCGGTCCCCAGTCGTCGCTGCCCAGCCACACCTTGAACCGGGGGTTGGTCAGCTTGTCCAGGATGCCGCCGTACACGGTGCTCTCCAGCGTGTCGTAGCCCCGGGCGCGCACGTATTCGCTGACCTGGATTCCTCCGGACCAGAGGGCCAGCGGCGTGCCCCGGGCCGTGGGCATCAGCAGGTCCCGGGCCCTGGCGCTGAGCAGCCGGTCCAGCGCGAGGAACTCGGGGACGGGCAGGTTCCAGGCGCTGGCGGCCATGAACTCGGCGCGCCGCTGGAGTCCCCGGATGATGAGCGCCCACGAGTCCTGGATGAACGCGGGCTGCAGCCGCGCTTCGCGGCAGAGGCGCTCGTATTCAGCGGAGTGGGGATGGGTGGCGGGGAAGCGCACGATCTGGGCCCAGTCCACGTCGGCGCTCGTCGGCATGGGCGCGAAGCCTAGCACCCAGGGCCGCCTGGCTCGACGGCATGCGCGGAGGCCGGATGGGCGTTACACCGGAGACACCATGCCGACCGCCCCTTCCAGCACTTCGCGCCTGCCCGTCGTCTTCATCCCGCACGGCGGCGGCCCCTGGCCGTTCGTGGAGATGGGCCTTCCGAAAGCGGAGGTCCAGTCGCTCGCGACGTACCTGCGTCAGGTGGGGCAGCGCCTCGCGACGCCGCCGAAGGCGCTGCTCGTCATCTCCGCCCACTGGGAGGAGCCCGTGGCCACGGTGATGACGTCCGAGGCGCCGCCCATCCTGTATGACTATTACGGCTTCCCGCCGGAGTCGTACCGCATCACCTGGCCGGCGCCGGGCAGCCCGAGGCTCGCCGCGCGCGTGCGCGAGCTGCTCTCCACGGCGGGCTTCGCCACGGCGGAAGACCCCGCGCGTGGCTACGACCACGGCACCTTCATCCCGCTGAAGCTCACGTACCCGGAGGCGGACATCCCCTGCGTCCAGCTCTCGCTGAAGCAGGGGTTGGATCCAGCGGAGCACCTGGCCATGGGCCGGGCGCTCGCGCCGCTTCGCGACGAGGGCATCTTCATCATCGGCAGCGGGCTGACGTTCCACAACCTGCGCGCCTTCGGGGACCCGCGCGTGCACGAGGTCTCCGCGAAGTTCGACGCCTGGGTCCAGGACGCGGCCACCGCCCCCGCGTCCGTGCGTGACGAGATGCTCACGCAGTGGACGCAGGCGCCCTACGCACGGCTCGCCCATCCGCGCGAGGAGCACCTGCTCCCCCTGATGGTCGCCGCGGGTGCCGCCGGTGAGGACCGGGGCACCACCACCTGGGCCGGCGCCATGATGGGGACGCGCATCTCCGGCTACCAGTTCGGCTGACGGCAGCGCGGGCCTTCAGCCCTTGGGGGCCGGGGACTGCTTCTTCTCGGCCAGGACCTCGAGGACCTCCTGCGCGGTGGCGGCGGAGGACGCCGGGTTCTGCCCGGTGACGAGCCGCCCGTCGCGCACCGTGAAGCTCTTCCACAGCGGGCCGGACTCGTAGCGGGCGCCCAGCTCGCGCAGCCGGGTCTCCAGCGGGAAGGGGACGATGGCGTCGAACTTCGCCGCCTGCTCCTCCGCGTTACTGAAGCCCGCCACGCGCTTGCCCGCCACCAGCGGCTTGCCGTCCGGGCCCTTCACGCCCACCAGCGCCGCCGGGCCGTGGCACACGGCCGCCACCACCGCGCCCCGCGCGTAGCCCGCGGAGAGCAGCTGGTGCGTGGGCGCGTGTTGCGACAGGTCCCACATCACGCCGTGCCCGCCCACCACGAAGTAGGCGTCGTAGGTGTCCTTCACCTGGGCGAGCACCTTCGTGTTCGCCAGCTTCTTCGTCGCCTCGGCATCCGCGAGGAAGGCGCGCGTGTCCTCCGTCGCCTCCTTCTCGCTGCGCGGATCCACGGGCGCCTTGCCACCCAGCGGCGAGGCGATGTCCACCTGCGCTCCGGCCCGGGTGAACTGCTCGTACGGCGCGGCGAGCTCCTCCAACCAGAAGCCCGTCTTCTCCCCGGTGCTCCCGAACTGCGAGTGGCTGGTGACGATGAGCAGGACCTTCACGGCGGTCAGCGCTTCCATGGGGTGTCTCCTTCAAGCCCCTGTCCATGGGGCGATGGGTGAGGAATACGTCCGGGCCGTGCCCAAGAAAACCGCGAGTCACTTCACATAAACTGAAGCCATGCTTGGCAATCACGAAGCGCTCTGGACGCTGTGGGAGGTGAGCCGGGCGGGCACGCACGCGGCCGCCGCCGCGCGCCTGGGCATCACCGCCTCCGCCGTGGGCCAGCAGCTCAAGGCGCTGGAGCGGCACGCCGGCGTGGCGTTGTTCGAACGGGTGGGGCGCAGGGCGCGGCTCACCCCGGCGGGTGCTGCCCTCGTCGCGCGGCTGGGGGAGCACCTGCCGGCGCTGGACGCGGCGCTGGAGGCGGCCTCCGAGGCCCAGCGCGCGGTGCGTGGCGAGGTGTCCCTGGGCGGGCCCTGGCCCTTCTTCCGGTACTGGCTCCGGCCCCGCCTGCCGGGCCTGCTGGCGCGCCACCCGGAGCTGCGGCTGGACGTGCGCTTCGACGTGCCCAGCCGCGTGTCCCGGCTGTTGCTGGAGGGGGCGTTGGACCTGGGCATCCTCGGGCTGCTGCCGGACGCTCCGGGCCTGGAGGTCCGGCCGGTGGCCCAGGAGGAGTTCGTCGCCGTGGCCGCGCCCTCGTACCTGAAGCGGTGGGGAGCGCCGCGCACGGCCCGGGACTACGGCGCGCATCGCTTCATCGCCTTCGACGCGGACCTGGCGATGCTGGCGCCCTGGTGGCGCTCCGCCTTCGGCCCGAAGGAGCCTCTGCCGGCGCAGGTGGTGTGCCGCATCGCCAACCTGGACGAGATGCTGGCCCTGGTGGAGGCGGGCGCGGGGCTGGCGGTGCTGCCCGACTACCTGGTGGCGCCCGCCGTGCGGGAGAAGCGGGTGGTGACGCTCACGCCGGAGCCGGGCCGGCGCTCCGCGAGGCGCCCCCGGGGCACGCTCTGGGTCGCATGGCGCAAGGCCGCGGCACCCACGGCGCGCTTCGTCGCGGTGCGTGACTGGCTCCTGGGCGGACAGGCGCCGCGTTAGCGCCGCGCGCCAGGGCCCAGGGGGGCTCGCGCCCGCCTGCCCTCCAGCCGGGAGGGAGGTCATTGCCGGTGGCCGCATCCAGACCCGGACATTCGTGGTTCCCGGCGGGGCAGGGGGGCCGCATCTTGACCGTGAGGAGACCGGGCCCGTGCCGCCGTGGAGGAGTCCATGGAGGACGCGGGCCCCTTCGCACGACGCGGGAGGACGTGGCCAATGCGGGGAATGCGCGGGACGGCGGGCCTGCTGGTGCTGGGCCTGATGGGACTCGGAGGGCTGTCGGCGTGCAACGGCGGCGAGCCGGGGCCGGACGGCCCTTCCGCGAAGCACCGCGAAGGGCGCTCGGAGGTGCTGCGCGGGCTGATGGCCTCCAAGGAGACCGTGGATCCGAAGGCCTTGAAGAACGCGGGCGCGGAGGCGAAGGGGGCGCCGGGCCCCGCTCCGGCCCCTGAGGGAACGGGCGGCTCCGGTCAGCAGCCACGGCCCATGGGCTGGGCCGCGGGCCGGGTGTCCTGGGTGGGCGACGACGAGGTGCTCTTCGTGGACGGCCACGGCCAGGAGCAGGAGGTCCACGTGGACGAGGCCACGCGGCTCAAGCGCGGCGACGAGAACGCCCAGCTGCGCGACCTGTCCGAGGGCGATGAAATCCGCGTCACCTACGAGGACCAGGGCCAGGAGTGGATCGCCCGGGACGTGGACGCGGTGCCCGCGCGCAAGACGCCCGGACCCGACCCCGAGTCCCCGCCGCTGCGCTGACTAGAACGCGCCGCCGTCCGCGCGCCGGCCCGGCGAGGACTTCAGCCCGGGCGTCAGCGTGGTGTGCAGCACGAAGCCCGCGTCCGGCGACAGGTCCGGGGAGCGGTTGATGGACACCGCGTCCACGGTGCTGAAGTACTCGACCCTGTCCACGACGCCGCCGTCCGTGCGCTTGAGCTGCACGATGTCCGACGTGTTGTTGAGGCTCAGCGTCCCTCCGGAGGACGCCACCGTGTCGGGCGTGCCGGGCGTGAAGCCCTCCGGCCCACCGAAGACGACCAGGGGCCGGCCCGGCTGCAGCACCGTGCCCGGGGCGAAGACGTGCTGCCAGTTCAGGGCGTCCCACAGGCTCCAGCCGGACAGGTCCACCGGGACGGGGCTCGCGTTGTAGAGCTCCACGAACTCGTGAGCGGTGCCGCCAGGGAGCGCGGGCTCGTTGGCGAGCACCTCGTTGATGACCACGCGGGGCGCCGTGCGCGTGAACCAGATGCGGCCGGGGTTCATGTCGAAGCACGACGCGTTGGCCGTGTCCACCACGCGCACCAGCACCAGGTCGCTCTCCACGCCGGGCACGGTCCACGTGAAGGTGCCCGCGGTCGCGCTCAGGGAAGAGGCCACGACATTCCAGGTGTGGCCGCCGTCGTAGGAGGCCTCGATGCGCACGGTGCTCATCCCCACCGAGCGCCACGTGACCGCCAGCGGAGTGCCCGCGACGAACGTGCCGCCCAGGGGCGCGGTGAGCCGCACGCGCGGACCGGGAACGCCGCTCAGGTCATAGCGGGTGAGGACGGGGTAGTGGTCGCTGACGGTGCGCGAGTAGTCCGGAATCGTCACGTCGGGCCGGAGCACCTGGACGCCGCCGGGCACGGCGTCCACGGCCACCTCGTCGGTGACCAACGTGTGGTCGATGACGTCGTCGTATTCAGTGGTGGTGCGGCTGTTGGCGTCGGTCAGCACCCGCGTGAGGAAGGTGTAGTGCGTGGGGTCGCCCAGGAAGTTCAGGTAGGGCGAGGACAGCGCGACGCCGTTCTCCGTGGTGATGGAGTGGTCCAGGTCGTCGTTCCAGTCACCGATGACGAGCACTCGGGCCGTGGGCAGCGACTGGTCCAGGTAGTTCTTGAGGGCGGCCGCGGAGCGCTGGCGCTGGTCGTAGGACGTGCGGTCCTCGAAGGCCTTCATGTGCGTGACGATGACGACCAGGGGCGCGTCCTCGCCGTGGATGCGGGTGGTGAAGTCCACGCGCAGTGGCGGGCGTCCGCCGAAGTCCGCGGCCTGCGCGGTGAGGATGACCTGGGCGCTGCGGTAGGTGAGCGTGCTGGTGTCGTAGAGGATGCCGGGCTTCTGCTCGCCGGCGGAGTACTGCGACGCGCCGCTGAGGACGTACGTGCTGTTGTTGGCGAGGAAGCCGCTGTAGGTGCCGGGCAGTCCCGCCAGGAGCGTGTTGAAGTCCGCGGTGTCCACCATCTCCACCAGGCCCCAGACGTGGGCCCTCGCTCCGCCGATGACGTTCGTCGCTCCGGTGACCTGGAGGTCGTCGGACCAGCCGCCGTCGGAGGTGGAGTTCACCGGGCCCTGGTTGGGCGCGCCGAACCACTCCAGGTTCCAGTGCCCCACGGTGAACAGCGTGAGCGGGGGCTGCACGATCACCACCACCTGCAGGGACGCGGTCCCGCCATCCGCGTCGCGCACGATGGCGGTGAAGATGGTCGTGCCCGCGGCGGTGGGTGTGCCGGACAGGGCGCCGTCCGCGGAGAGGGTGAGCCCCGCCGCCAGCGTCCCGGTGAAGCTCCAGGTGAACGGCGCCCGGCCGCCGGAGGCGCTGAGCTGCGCGGCATAGGGCTGCCCCACGCGTCCGTCCCCAAGCCCCGGGGAATTCACCGTCAGCGTCGGAACCCCACCGCCATCCGGCAGGCCGCCGTCGCCTTGCGAGCCGCCATCGGAAGGCAGGCCGCCGTCGGAAGGCACGCCGCCATCGCCCTGCATGCCGCCATCGAAAGGCAGACCGCCGTCGAAAGGCAGACCGCCGTCGAAAGGCAGGCCGCCATCGCCGGGCACGCCGCTGTCGGTGGAGGCACCTCCGTCGCCAGACGCGCCACCGTCGTCGGGCACGCCGCTGTCGGCGGTGGAGGCACCGCCATCGCCGGGCACGCCGCTGTCGGTGAAGCCACCCCCATCACCGGGCACTCCGCCGTCACCCGGGATGCCGCTATCGGAAGGCACACCGCTGTCGGAGGGCACGCCCGGATTCGAAGGCGTGGAGCCGGGACACGCGGCGAGCAGCAGGGCGAGCAGTGGCGCGACGATGCGAGGGAGGGACATGGAAGCCATCCGGTCCAGACGCCGGAACGGGACCACGGTCCATCGCGATGACGGGCGGTGCATCCCCATGTTTCCAAGAGTGACACATCCCCCTGTCATCCAAGAAGAAGGGCCGCGCCCCCCAGGTGGAGGAGCGCGGCCCCAAGTCACAACAAGGTGTCAGTGACGGCGACTACGGATTCGCGACACCCCAGGACGGAGCACCCACGGCCCAGTCGGCGGCCGTGTTCGTGTCCGTGGCGCTGACGCGACGGACGGTGTTGCTGGCCGGCGTCGCGCCGGACGACGGCACGTTGGTCCAGTCCGCGGAGACAGCCGCCGCGGTGGGCGTGGAGGTCGTCGTGCACAGCGCACCGCCGCAGTCCGCGGGCAGCCACTGACCGGCGGCCTGGATGGCCTGGAGGTTGCCCGGGAAGGCCCCGGGCTGGTTCGGCGCGTTGCGCGCGAAGGGCACCGCGTCCTGGATGGCGTTCTGTGCGTCACGCACCAGGATGATGCGGCTGGAGAAGGTGATATCCGTCGTCCCGCCCTTGAAGTCCCAGGCCGTGTCGAAGTTGGCCGGGGTGCTGCTGGTGGGGAACTGGTTCTTCGCGGTGGTCTCGCTCTCGCCCGTGCCGGCGATGTGGACCACGATGATGTCGCCCTCGGCCACGGCCACGTCCGGGAAGGTGGCCAGGGTCACGGCGGAGTTCACGTCCTGCTGCAGGAGGAGGCCCGCCGTCGTGCCGGCGGTGACGACCTGCAGCTCCACGAGGTCCAGCTTGTTCGCCGCGCTGGGCTGCACCTCGGTGATGCGCAGGACGGCGCCCGTGCGGTAGCCCTTGAAGGCCGCCGAGTTCGGGGTGGTGACCGCGCCACCCACCGTGTCCTTCACGGAGTTGGCGACCGACACCGTGTAGTCCGTCCCCGGGACCTGCTCGGTGGTCGTCACGAGGACGTCCCTGCCGATGACCGTCGCGCTCTGCGCCTGGAGGCCGCCGCTGAACGTGAACTGCGTCGGCACCGCGGTGACGCTGGCCGCGTCCACCGAACGGCTGAAGGAGACCTTGACCTGCGTGAGCGCCGTCGCGAAGGCGCTCGCCAGCGTCGGCGCGGGGCACCCGGTGACGGTGAGCTGCTCCGGCGCGAACACGGACACCTGGGGCTGGGCGTTGAAGCGCCAGACGATGCCGGTGGGCACCGCCACGTCGCAGCCCGAGACCATGTCCAGGTAGGTGGACACGGTGGAGGGCACGCGCAGGAGCAGGGGGCTGGGGGACGGCTCACCCGTGGTGATGACCGGGAAGGCGGTGAAGGCCGTGCCGCTGTTGTTGCCCGCCGCCAGCTTGCCGGACACGGTGACAATGCGGCTCTCGTAGACGTTGGTCGTGCCGGCGTCCTCGAAGGTGCTGACCGCGTTCACGTCCACCTTCAGGCCCGCGGGCGTCGCGGTGCTCAGATTCCACACGCCGTGGTTCTTGCTCACCACGGTCAGGTCCGTGACGGTCTTCGCCACGTTGAGCCCGCTGATGATCTCCTTCTCCGTGACGTTCAGCGTCACGCGGTCACCCACGGCGACCGGCGTGGTGGACGCGGAGTCCCGCACGAACATCGCCGGGCCGTTGGCCTCGGCCTGCAGGAAGAAGCCGGATGCCTCCGTGGCCGCGCTGCCCGCCACCGCGGGCTTGATGAAGGTCACGAACGCGCCGCTGACGGGCAGCGGCGTGGCCGGTGCGCCCACCGGAGCCGCGACGAACGCGGCGATCTGCGCGCTCGTCTCCGCCAGCGGCGTGGTGACGCTGGAGGGCGTGCAGGTGTTCGTCTCGATGTTGCAGGACTCGGTCAGAGAGCAGGCCGGGCTGCACGCCTGGGGGGTCGTGCCGCCGTCGGTGCCGGCATCCGTCCCGGTGCCCGCGTCCGTGCCGGCGTCAGAGCCCGCGTCCGTCCCGGTGCCCGCGTCCGTGCCCGCGTCCACTTCCGGCGTGGTCAGCGTGCGCAGCTCG
This sequence comes from Corallococcus exercitus, assembly GCF_003611585.1. Classification (GTDB taxonomy): domain Bacteria; phylum Myxococcota; class Myxococcia; order Myxococcales; family Myxococcaceae; genus Corallococcus; species Corallococcus exercitus. The sequence goes on from NZ_RAVW01000044.1 coordinate 30,226, forward strand.
CACTTGTTCTCCACGCAGGCGTAGACCTGCCCCTCGGGGGGCGTGCCCTTGTCACGACAGTCGAACTGATCGACACACTCGTCGCCGCAACCCGTGCCAACCGTGACGAACACGGTGGTGACGAGTGCCGGCAGCCAGCTGCGCTTCAGGCTCCGCTTCAGCATGTGAATGCCTCCCATGGGGTCCAGACTGCAGATGCGGTCCCCCTTACACCCGAAAACAGAGGGGCGTCCATTTGCCCAACCACCTGCTACGTCCCTGTCACCCCAAACGACGCCCAGGGGCCTGGGAATCGCAGGAAGTCAGGGACTCTTCCGCGCCGGAGCGGACGTGGGACCCGCGTACAGGTCGATGACCTCGCTGATGCCGCGCTGGCACACCGCGCAGAAGGGCACCCGGTCCCGGGTGAACATCATGCAGTCCGTCTGCGGCCGGAAGTACCCCTTCGCCTCGTAGTGGGCCCCCTCGAAGGCGCCCACCTTCCCGGAGAGCTTCTGCGTGCCCAGGAATTTCTCCTCCCAGTCCCGCTGCGCCACGAAGAGCGCGTCCATCTGCGCCTCGGGTTGACGCTCCGCGCGAATCTTCTGCCGCTGTTGCTGCACCTTCAGGGCATGGGCGTCATAGGTGGCCTGGTTCCAGGGCGTGGGCAGCGGGGTGCCGGGGGCCACCAGGTCCTTCCACTTGAGCTGGGCGGGGTCGTGGAGGGCGGTGACGTTCTTCTCCCAGGGCTCCACCCGCTCCGCGGGCGCGGCGCCGTAGATGGGGGCGGAGGTGTAGTACTCGTCCGCCAGCCCCGCGAAGTGGTGGCCGAACTCGTGGACGAAGACGTAGGGGGCCCAGAGGCTGTCGGCGGCCACGGTGCTGAAGAGGTTGAAGATGCCGCCGCCGCCGTAGGTGTTGCCGTTGGAGAGGATCTCCACGAACTCGTAGGGCGCGAAGGCGGCGGTGTCGCGCAGCGCTTCGTTGTCGAAGGTGAGGATGTAGCGCTCGGCGCCGAAGGCGTCGTAGGTGGAGCCCAGGGGCGGGCGGCGGTGGATGCCGGTGGACGGCCGCGAGATGCCGGACTCGGCCGCCCCGGGCATCAGCCCCCAGACGTTGAAGTCCGCCTTGCGCTCCTTGAAGGGGGAGTAGCTGAAGAGGATCTCCACCAGCTTGCGCGCGTCCTTCTCGAACTTGGCGCGCTCGGCTTCCGTGTAGCCGTCCCCCAGGATGAGGAAGTCCACCTTGTCCTGCGGTGGCCCGTTCTCCAGCAGCTTCAGCAGCGGGCCCGGCGCGGGCGGCGAGGACGGATCCACGAAGGGGTCCTTCGGATCCACGACCAGCGACCAGATCTCGCGGAAGGCGTTCTGGGCGTCGCGCTTCTTCAAGATCACCTGGACGGGGCGGTCCGGCGAGGGGAAGCGCAGCGACTCACTGAAGGTGCGGTGGGCCCCCTTCGCCTCGTCCGTCAGCTCCCACTCGCCGAAGATGGAGGCGAAGCCGCGCGAGTACAGGAGCCGGTTCGTCCGCTGGTCCCGCACCTCGAAGAGGTACTTGCCCAGGTTCGTCTCGTCGATGGCCCGCGCCGGGTGGCCCGGCCAGGGCAGCGGCTCCACCACCAGCCGCTCCAGGCTGAAGCGCTCCTCGGTGGCGTTGCCGGTGTGGAAGTAGTCGACGCGGAACGTCCGGGGCGCGGCGAGGGCGGTGCTCGCCGTGAACAGCAACAGCAGGAGGGAAGCGCGCATGGGGCACGACTCTACGCGCCCGGTGCCTCCCGGCCAGGAACCTCCGGCCGGGAACGTCCCCTCAGAACGATCCAGACACGCTCGCCGCCGCGCCCGTCCCGTCCGCCGCCACCCCCAGCGTCACGGGCGCCGGCTTCGCGGGGGAGGACACGAGGAAGAGCACCGCCCCGGTGACGACCGCCGCGCCCCCGCCTACGAGCAGCCCCGTCATGAGGTGGCTCTTGCCCACCAGCGAGTCGCGCAGCGCCACGGCCCGGGCATCCGTGCTGACGAGCTGGCCGCCGTTGGCCGCGCGGCGGTCCTCCAGGCCGTTCAGGTCCTTCTGGGCCAGCAGCCGCACCACGCCCGCGCCGCCCAGCGCCGCCACGCCCGCGCCCACCGCCACGTACGACGCCGTGCGCAGGCCCCTGCGGGGGGAGGCCACCGAGCCGGACACGTCCGCTTCCGACAGCAGGTTGGGGGCGGTGAGGTCCGCGCCCGTGCCGGAGGCCGCCGCCGTGCCCCGGTTGCTCCCCGCGTCCCAGGGCGCCTTGCCGTTGGCGTTGTTCATCACCACGAGGTTGGAGGGCGAGCGTCCGGTGGTGACGAAGTCCACCAGCGCGGAGAGCGCCTCCCCGGGCGCGTCCAGGCCCTGCGTCTTGAAGCCGCCCTCGCGCAGCTTCTGCCCGCCCTCGACGTTGAGCACCGTGGCGGCGAACCACTTGGGCCCGCTGCTCGGGCGCTCCAGCCGCACGACGATGACCTCCTCCACGCCCAGCGTGCCGCCCAGGCGCACCGCGTGGCTCAAGGTGCGCTCCTCGTTGCCGTCCGTGGCGGACAGGCACGGGAAGGGCGCGGCCGTCACCGACCCCTCATAGGCCAGGTCCACCAGCAGCGGCGTGTCCGCCCCCTGCGCCTGCACCTGGCGGGGGAAGCTCACCGCGTCCCCCTTCACCATGGACAGCTCGTACGCCCCGGCGGGCAGCTCCAGCGTGAGCGGCGTCTGCCCGACGCCCAGGCCCTCCAGGTACACGTCCGACGCGGGCAGCGTGGACTTCAGCGACAGCTTCACCTTGGGCGTCCGGGCCAGGTCGCGGCGCAGCTTCTCGAAGGCCTGCCGGATGGAGGGGGCGTACTGGTCCGGGTCCAGCTGGTACTTCGGCTGGAGGCGCAGCACCTGGAGGAAGGCCGCGTCGCTGTCCTTCGTCTTTCCCAGCGCCCGCTGGTTGAGGCCGAGCAGCAGCTGCGCGTGGGCGAAGAGCTTCCAGCGCGGCTCGCCCGGCGGCAGGCGGCGGATGTCGCGCAGGGCGTCGTCCAGAAGCTGGGACGCGCGGGCGTTGCGGCCCTCGTAGAACTGGTCCTGCGCGGCGTCCAGCTGGCGCTGGAGGTCCTCGAAGGAGCGCGAGGACGCGGGGAAGAGGCGCTCGGCGAACTCGGGGACGCCCAGCACGCGCTGTTCGGGGCGGGCGCGCAGGGCGTCGTAGAACGCCTTGGACTGGCCGCTCAGCTCCGCGTCCCGGCAGTCTCCGCTGGAGACCACCAGCCGGTGGGGCGCGGCCCGCGAGGCGGTGGCGCACAGCAGGCACAGCAGCAGCGCGAACGCGGACGGCTTCGGACGGAAGGGCATGGTCACGTGGGTGTGGAAGGGATGGCCGGACCGGCGATGCAGGCCGCGTTCCGTCCTCTACCGGACTGTCCACCCTCCAGGCCAGCGACCCC
>NZ_RAVW01000450.1 GCF_003611585.1 Corallococcus exercitus
CTCCTTGGGGGGGCAGGGAGCAGACCGCCGGATCCTAGTCGCTGAGGGCGCGCTGTCCACGGCTTGCCTCCTCGACTGCCCTCTTCGTCAGGGAGAAACCTGGGAAGGTGACCGGAGGTCCAGTAGGGTCCTGTGCACCTTGGACGGACTCAAAGAGGCATTGGTCATCTGGGCAGCCGAGCTGCGCCGGGCCGTGAGAAGCGGCCGGGCCATCGTGCTGCTCGGGCTCTACAGCATGTTCTCCGCGCTGGTGCTGCTCGTGGTGGGCTTCGTCACCCGCGAGCTGCAGGCCCAGGTGAACGCGAAGCTCGCCGAGAACGGCGGGGACCCGGAGATCGCCATGCGCGCCGCGGAGGAGATGCGCCGCGGGGTGCTGGGCTTCCTCGCCAGCAACGACGCCGCGATGATGGAGGCCCTGGCGCAGGTGCCCATCGTGGTGCTCATCGTCTTCAAGATCACCCTCTTCTTCCTGCCCGCGTACATCGCGCTGATGGGCTTCGACCAGGTGAGCGGCGAAGTAGGTCCGCGCTCCATGCGCTACCTCACCGTGCGTGCGCGCCGCTCGTCGGTGCTGCTGGGCAAGTTCCTCTCCCAGGCCACGCTGCTGGTGGGGCTGGTGCTGGTCATCGACCTGGCCATCTTCGTCTACGCGCGCATCCTCAACGACGACTTCGCCTTCGGGACCCTGGTGCTCAACCTCCTGAAGTTCTGGAGCGCCACCATCGTCTTCTCACTGGCGTACGTGGCCCTCACCACCCTGTGCTCCAGCCTCTTCCGCAGCCCCGCGGTGAGCCTCGTCTTCAACTTCATCCTGCTCTTCGTCTTCTGGCTGATGGACTCCGTGGGGCGCTCGGTGAGCGAGGAGAACCTGCTGCGCTTCCTGCGCTACCTCTCCCCGTCCTACTACTCAGCCAACCTGCTGCACCCGAAGCTGGCCGAGTTCGCCGTCAGCGGCGCGGCCTACGCCGCCTTCGCGGCGGTCTTCCTCTTCGGCGCCTACGGCGTCCTGCGCACGAGGGACCTGTGAGCGACCCGGCCATCCAGCTGAACAACGTCTCCAAGCGCTTCGGCCCCAAGGTCGCCGTCAACGCGGTGAGCCTCCAGGTCCAGAAGGGCGACGTCTACGGCCTCATCGGTCCCAACGGCGCCGGCAAGACGACCACCTTCTCCATGATGTGCGGCTACCTCTACCCGTCCGAGGGCTCGCTCCAGGTGATGGGCGTGTCGCCCACCACGCCCGGCGCCCTCAAGGGCCGCGTGGGGGCGCTGCCCCAGGACGCGGTGCTGCCCCCGGGCTGGGAGGTGGGCGCGCTGCTCATGTACTGGGCCCGCCTGTCGGACCTGCCCCAGCCGGAGCACGAGGCCCGTGGCGCCCTGGAGAAGGTGGGCCTGATGGAGGCCTGGAAGGTCCAGACGCAGGCGCTCAGCCACGGCATGGCCAAGCGCGCCGCCATGGCCCAGGCCCTGATGGGCCGCCCGCCCCTCGTCCTCCTGGACGAGCCGACCGCCGGCCTGGATCCGCGCATCGCTGCGCAGGTGCGTCAGGTCATCAAGGACATGAAGGGCACGCAGACGGTGGTCGTCTCCAGCCACAACCTCCAGGAGCTGGAGGAGCTGTGTGACGCCGCCGCCATCCTCGACAAGGGCTCGCTCGCGCAGGCGGGCACCATGTCCGAGCTCACCGGCCAGGGCGCCGAGTTCCGCGTCCAGATTGCCCGGGGCGACGTCATCATCCCCGAAATCACGTCCCTGCCCGGCGTCACCGACGCGCGCATGGAGGGCCCGGACGTGCTGCGCGTGCGCTTCGACGGCCAGGCCCAGAAGGCCGAGGAGGTCATCAGCCGCACCGTCGGCCACCTCCTTCAGCACCAGGTGCTCATCCTCGGCGTCAGCCGCGGCCGCCGCCTGGAGGACCGGGTCCTTCAGCTGCTGTAGGCCCACGCCCCACGGACGCTCACCCCGCCTTGCGCACCCAGCCCACATAGTGGGCGCCGCGGCGCTCCATGCGGACCAGCGTGTTGCCCGTCGCGTCGCACCACGCGGGCAGGTCCGCCTCCAGCCCGCGGTCGGTGGAGACCAGCTCCACCAGCGTCCCGGGCGCAAGGCGGCGCATCGCCTTGGCGATCTCCAGGATGGGCACCGGGCAGAGGGCCCCGGACGTATCCACGCGCACACCGGCTTCCATGGCCCCGCATCCTGTCACGAAACCCTGACCGCCAAAGTGGCACGACGCGCGCCATGAGAGGGAATTTTGCTCCTCCCAGCGTCGTTGTCCGCCCCTTCGAGGCCTCTGGATTCGTGGCGGACGCAGGCGGGTATCGCGGCTTGCGTGTCTGGAATTCCCTCTGTTAAGTACCCCGCCCCTTTCCCTACCCAGACACCCGCTTGGGGCCCGGAGTCGGACCTATGGCGCAGGAGCATTCCCAACCCATGAAGCCCAATGTCATCGTGGCCTTGCTGATCGGCCTGGTGCTCGGGTTCGTTGGCGGCCGTGCCGCCAGCGGCTCGAAAGCCACCCCCGCCAACACGCCCTCCGTCGCGCAGGCGGCCAACAAGCCCGCGCGCGCCGTGGACCCCACCGTCTTCAAGGTGCCCGTCGACGGCGCCCCCACGAAGGGCAGCGCCAACGCGCTCGTCACCCTGGTGGAGTTCTCCGACTACGAGTGCCCGTTCTGCAGCCGCGCGAACACCACCGTCGAGCAGCTCCAGAAGGACTACGGCAGCAAGCTGCGCGTGGTGATGCGCCAGAACCCGCTGTCCTTCCACCCGCACGCCAGGCCCGCGGCCCTCGCGGCGCTCGCGGCCGGTGAGCAGGGCAAGTACTGGGACATGCACAGCCTCCTCTTCGCCAACAACAAGAAGCTGGATGCGGAGAGCCTGGAGGGCTACGCCAAGCAGATCGGCCTGGACGTGGCGAAGTGGAAGGCGGACATGGCGGACGAGCGCCTGGGCGCCACCATCGACAAGGAGCAGGCCCTGGCCCAGCAGCTGGGCGCCAGCGGCACGCCGGCCTTCTTCATCAACGGCCGCTTCCTCTCCGGCGCGCAGCCCATCGACAACTTCAAGGCCCTCATCGACGAGGAGCTCGCCAAGGCCGAGGGCCTGGTGAAGAGCGGCGTCGCCCCGTCGCAGGTGTACGCGCGCATCATGGAGAAGGGCGTCGAGCGCGCCCCGGCCCGCGCCCAGCAGCAGGCGGAGCCCCCCGCCGCCGCGAAGAAGGTGGACGTCCCCGCGGACTCCCCCGTCGTCGGCCCGGCCACCGCGAAGGTGACCATCGTCGAGTGGTCCGACTTCGAGTGCCCGTTCTGCAGCCGCGCCGTCCCCACCATCAACAAGATCAAGGAGACCTACGGCAAGGACGTGCGCGTGGTGTTCCGCCACCAGCCGCTGCCCATGCACTCGCACGCGAAGCTCGCCGCGCAGGCCTCCATGGCCGCCCACGAGCAGGGCAAGTTCTGGGAGATGCACGACAAGCTCTTCGCCAACCAGCGCGCGCTGGAGCGCGGTGACCTGGAGAAGTACGCCCAGGAGATCGGCCTGGACGTGAACAAGTTCAAGGCCGCCCTGGACTCCAACAAGTTCTCCGCGAAGATCGACGCGGACTCCGCCTCCGGCATGGCGGTGGGCGCCAACGGCACGCCGGCCTTCTTCATCAACGGCCGCTTCCTCTCCGGCGCGCAGCCCTTCGAGGCCTTCAAGCCCCTCATCGACCAGGAGATCGCCAAGGCCGACAAGGCGCTCGCCGCCGGCACCAAGGCGGAGGACCTCTACGCCAAGCTGAACCAGGACAACGTCAACGCCGCTCCGGCCGCCCCCGCGGCGCCCGCCGAGCCGGCGGTGCAGAAGGTGGAAGTGGGCAACGCCCCGGTGCGCGGCGCGAAGAACGCGCCCGTGACCATCGTCGCCTGGTCCGACTTCGAGTGCCCCTTCTGCAGCCGCGCCGTGCCGACCCTCGAGCAGGTGGAGAAGGAGTACAAGGGCAAGGTCAAGATCGCCTTCAAGCACCAGCCCCTGCCCTTCCACCAGCACGCGAAGCTCGCCGCGCAGGCCTCCATGGCCGCGAACGAGCAGGGCAAGTTCTGGGAGATGCACGACAAGCTCTTCGCCAACCAGCGCGCGCTGGACCGCGAGAGCCTGGAGAAGTACGCCCAGGAGCTGAAGCTGGACATGAACAAGTTCAAGGCGGCCCTGGACTCCGGCAAGTTCGACAAGCAGATCGAGGCGGACATGGCGGACGGTGCCTCCAAGGGCGCCAACGGCACGCCCACCTTCTTCATCAACGGCCGCACGCTGGTGGGTGCGCAGCCCTTCGATGCCTTCAAGAAGGTCATCGACGAGGAGCTGAAGAAGGCCGGCGTCGTGATGGCGGCGGAAGCGAAGTAGTCCTCCCGCGCTGCTGAAGCACACAGGCCGTCGGCTCCCCCAGCGGGAACCGACGGCCTTCGTGTTTCCAGCGGCTGCGCGTGTCCGCAGCGTCCGCGTCAGGACACGGCGATGGCGTCGATCTCCACCTTGGAGCCGCGCGGCAGCGCGGACACCTGCACGGTGGCGCGGGCCGGCGGGGAGCCGGTGAAGGCGCGGCCGTAGACCTCGTTCACCTTGGCGAAGTCACCCAGGTCGGTGAGGAAGATGGTGCAGCGCACGACGTGGGTGAAGTCCAGGCCGCTGGCGGCGAGCACGGCCTTCAGGTTCTTCATCACCTGCTCGGCCTGCGCGACGACGTCGCCGGGGACGATCTCCATCGTCTTCGGGTCCAGGGGAATCTGGCCGGACAGGAACGTCATCTTCCCGGCGTCCACCTGCACGGCCTGGGAGTAGGGGCCAATCGCCTTGGGGGCGTCGTCGGAGTGGATTGCCTTGCGCGCCATGCAGCACACCTCGCGTTGAGGCGGCCCCGTCCAAGGAAGACGGGGCCGCGGGTCCGCCGCGCGCTGTAGCACAGGCCGGGGCTAGATTCGCTCGACCGAGTAGACGCCCGTCAACCGCTCGATGGAGCGCATCAGGTCCGTCAGCTGCTTGAGGTCGGAGATGGTGACCTCGAAGGTGTTCACCGCCCGGTCGTCGCCGGTGGCCCGGCAGTTCGCCTGGGAGATGTTGACGCTCTTCTTGGAGAACGTGTTGGTGATGTCCGCCAGCAGGCCCGGCCGGTCCGCCGTCAGCACGCGCAGCGTGACGGGCCGCTTGAAGTCGCCCTTCACGTCCCAGGACACGTCCACGCGCCGCTCGGGGTCCGTGGCCAGGGCCTTCTCACACCCCACGGTGTGCACCGTCACGCCCCGCCCCCGGGTAATGAACCCCGCGATGGGGTCTCCGGGAACGGGGTTGCAACAGCGCCCGAAGCGCACCAGCACGTCGTCCACGCCGCCAATCTGGACGCCGCTGCGGCTGTTGCGCCCCACCAGCCGCTTGGCCAGGTCCGTCATGCGCGACAGGCCCGGCAGCATGGAGGCGTTGTTCCCCGTGCCGCTGCCCGTCCCGTTGCCGTCCGAGGGGCGCGGGGGTGGCTCCGCCGCCGCCAGCTTGTCCTGCGGCACGATGCGCTGCACCAGCTGCTGCGGCGTCACCTTGCCGTAGCCGATGGCGACCAGCAGGTCGTCCTCGACGCGGAAGCCCAGCTCCTCGGCGACCTTCTTGAGCTCGCCGGACTTCATCTGCTTGTTGAAGTTGAGCTGGAAGCGCTTGAACTCGCGCTCCACCAGTTCGCGGCCCAGCTGCAGGCTCTTGTCGCGCTGCTGCTGCTTGATGAAGCCGCGGATGCGCTGCTGCGCGCGGCTCGTCTTGACGAAGGTGAGCCAGTCCTTGGACGGGTGCGCCTGGGGGCTGGTGAGCACCTCCACCGTGTCGCCGTTCTTCAGCTTGTAGCGCAGGGGAACAATCTTCCCGTTCACCTTGGCGCCCACGCACCGTCCGCCCACGTCCGAGTGGATGGCGTACGCGAAGTCCACCGGCGTCGCGCCGCGCGGCAGGCTGCGCACGTCGCCCTTGGGCGTGAAGACGAAAACTTCGTCGGTGAAGAGGTCCACCTTCACCGTCTCGAGGAACTCCTTGGGGTCCTTGAGGTCCTGCTGCCACTCCATCAGCTGGCGCAGCCAGGCGAACTTCTCGTCGTCCTTGGAGATGGGCGCGCGGCCTTCCTTGTAGGCCCAGTGCGCCGCGATGCCCTCTTCCGCGATCTTGTGCATCTCCGCGGTGCGGATCTGCACCTCCACGCGCTCGCTCAACGGACCAATCACCGTGGTGTGCAGGGACTGGTACATGTTGGGCTTCGGGATGGCGATGAAGTCCTTGAAGCGCCCGGGCACCGGCTTCCACATCTGGTGCACCATGCCCAGCGCCTCGTAGCAGGAGGGCACGGACGGCGCGATGATGCGGAACGCGATGATGTCGTGGATCTGATCGAAGTCGATGCCCTGCGACTTGATCTTCTTCCAGATGCTGTAGACGTGCTTGAAGCGCCCGCTGACGTCGCCCTTGAGGCCGCGCTCCTGGAGCTTGGCGCGCATCAGGTCGCAGGTGTCCTCGATGTACGCCTCACGCTCCTTCTTGCGCTTGTTGAGCTGCTCCTCCAGCGCGAAGAACTCCTGGGGCTTCACGTAGCGGAAGGACAGGTCCTCCAGCTCCGTCTTGATCCAGGAGATGCCCAGGCGGTTGGCCAGGGGCGCGTAGATGTCCAGCGTCTCCTGTCCGATGCGGGCCTGCTTCTCCTCGGACATGTGATCCAGCGTCCGCATGTTGTGCGTGCGGTCCGCCAGCTTCACGAGGATGACGCGGATGTCCTGCGCCATCGCGATGATCATCTTGCGGAAGTTCTCCGCCTGCTTCTCCTCCTGGGAGAGCGTCGCGGACGCGGAGAACTTGGACAGCTTCGTCACGCCGTCCACCAGCTGGGCGACCTCCGGACCGAACAGCTCCGTGAGCTCCTCCGCGGTGGCGAGCGTGTCCTCGATGGTGTCGTGGAGCAGGCCGGTGACGATGGACGCCTCGTCCAGCTTCAGCTCCGCCAGGATGCCCGCCACCTCCAGGGGATGAATCAGGTAGGGCTCACCGGACTTCCGGAGCTGCCCCTGATGGACCTTGGCCGAGTAGACGTACGCCTTCTTGATGATGTCCAGGTCGGGGTCCGGGTGGTACGACGCAACCCGCTGCAGGATGTCGTTCAGGCGAATCATCGAGGCGGTGACAATCGTAACTGCCTCAAACAGCAGGGGCAACGTTACCCTGGAACATCGCGTGCCCCGCCGGGCGCTGGCTGGAGCCCGGGCGCCCTGGACAGGGGTCCGAGGCTTTCATTGACCCGGCGTTTCACGCCCCCCTAGATTGGCCCACTGCCCATGTCTCAGCTTCTGCTGTCCGCGCTCCCGGTGGTCTGCCCGAATTGTGACGGCTACAACCCGCCACGCTCGGCCACCTGCGTGCTGTGCGGCCAGGCGCTGGAAGCTGTCTCTTCTACACATCTCCGAGCCCACGAGACATGCG
>NZ_RAVW01000451.1 GCF_003611585.1 Corallococcus exercitus
CTGCTGCTGCGCGGGCGGCTCCGCGGGCTTCGGCGTGCAGGCGGTGATACCGGCGGCGGTGGACAGCACCGCGAGCCATGCGAGGTTCTTTCGTCCCAGCCCCATCACGTGACGCTCCTTGTGTTCGTGCGGCGAATAGAAAAGGGGCGCGAGCCTCGTGGCCCGCGCCCCTTCAGGTCAACGGCCCGTCGTCACCTTACGGCAGCGAGGGGTTGTTCTCCGCGAAGTATTCGTGGCTGTCCGCGTTGTCACGCGCGCGCGTGGGGTTGGTCTTCGCCAGGTTCTTCGCGGCGCTCTGGCCGTAGGCCCAGTCGTCCGTGCCGGCCACGACGGTGAAGTGGCTCATCTCGTGGACCAGCGTGCCGGCCTTGGAGTCCGTGCCCGTGGTGGGGGCGCTCCAGAAGGCGCCGCACACGTAGATCTTGTACGGCGAGCCCGGGTACACGTACGCGTAGGTGCCGCTGTCGCTGCAGCTGCAGTCCACCACGACGGCGGCGGACGCGAACGCGTTCTTGATGCTGTTGAAGTGCGTCTTGATGGTGCTCCAGTTGGTGGTGGAGTACGTGCCGAACCACGTGGTGAAGCGGCTGGTCGCGGACGGCGTACCGCTCAGGTACGAGTACGCGTTGTTGGAGTACGTCTGCGCGCCGCTGAACGCGGACGCGATGGAGCTCTGCTCGGAGCTGGTGCAGGCGCCGGAGTAGGACAGGCTCTGGCCCGTCACCTGGCGCATGGCCTCGGCCTCGTCGCGGGTGTTGCGGCGGCCCTCGATGAAGAGGTTCACCGAGTTGGACGACAGCGCCGTCACGCCCTCGCGCGCCTCCAGCTCGTAGCGGATGGTGTAGGTGCCGGAGACGGACAGGTCATACGCGTCCGACACGACCACCGGGCCGGAGATGCTCTGGCCGGGGGCAATCGTGATGAGGTCCTCGGAGCGGCCCAGCACGCGCTTGAAGTGCGCGCCGGTGTACTCCACGGGCTGGCCGTCGCGGGACACCGACAGGCGGCCCTCGTTGAGGCCCTCGCCCGGCGCGTCCCACCGGTAGATGCTGACCGGCGCGGAGGAGGTGTTGGTCAGCGTCACCTCCACCGTCACGCGCTCGCTGGCGGCCATGGAGGCCTTGCCCGCGGACACCTGCGCCGTCAGGGCGCCCTGGGCCTGCTCCGTGGCCTCGGCCGGGGTGGTCTCACCCTCCGCCGGAGGAGCGCCGCAACCACTCAGCAGGGAAACGCCGACCACCGTGCCCATCAGCCACTTGAAACCGCGAAGGCTCTTGCTCACGAGGAACTTCCTTTCGGAAACGACGCGACGGAAAACGCCCAAGGGGGAATGCCCGGGTCCGCATGCTTATAGGGGAAACCGGGCCCGCTCATGATGGCACGAAATACTGTGAAATAAATGCCTACCGACTATCCGGGTTCACGCCGCGTCGCGGCCAACCGTGGCCGGCAGCGTTAGTCTTCACGCGGCACGCATTGCGTGTCGCACCTACGAAGACACAGAGAAGGGGTGGCGGACGATGCGCGCGGTGGTGTTCGAGCACGAGGAGCACGAGGGGCCAGGCCTGCTGGGGCCGGCGCTGGAGGCGGCGGGCTTCACGCTGGTGCGGCGCTTCCGCACGGTGAAGCGCGAGGACGTGGACGCGCCGCTGGTGGTGGTGATGGGTGGACCCATGGGCGTGTACGAGGCGGACGCCCACCCGTTCCTCAACGAGGAGCTGGCGTTGCTGGGGGAGCGGCTGGCGAACGACCGCGCGTGCGTGGGCGTGTGCCTGGGTGCGCAGCTGCTGGCGGCGGCGGCGGGGGCGACGGTGTCGCCGGGCAAGAACGGCTTCGAGGTGGGAGTGGGGCCGGTGCGCTGGACGCAGGACGCGCTGAAGGACCCGGTGATGGCGGGCGTGAAGCCGCGCACGGCGGTGGCGCACTGGCATGGGGACACGTACACGCCGGTGCCCGGCGCGACGCTGCTCGCGTCCACGGACCGCTACACGCAGCAGGCGTTCCGGCTGGGGAGGTCCTACGGCTTCCAGTTCCACCTGGAGCTGACGGCGCAGGAGCTGGGGCGCTGGCTGGAGCTGGGGGAAGAGGACCTCGTCACCCGGGGCAAGGACGTGGCGGCGCTGAAGGCGCAGCTGCCCAAGCTGAAGGCGGCGGAGGCGGAGAACACGGAGCTGTTGCACCGGCTCGCGCATCAGCTGGCCAAGGGCCTACGCTGACGGCGGTCCATGGGGAGGGCCGGACGCCATGAAGCTGACGCGCCTGCATGTGCACCACTACCGCGGGCTCGCGCCGGACACGGTGCTGACGTTCGGCCCCACGCTCAACGTGGTGGTGGGCGCGACGGGCAGCGGCCGCACGACGCTGCTGGAGCTGGTGTCCGCGGTGCTGTGCTCGGACTTCTCCGGGCTCCTGCGGGAGCCGTTCGCGCTGGATTACGCGCTGCGCTTCGACGCGCTGACGGTGGACGTGGCCGTGCGCAACGAGCCGCCCGCGGCGCTGCCCGCCACGGTGGGGGAGGGCGGCCCCACGGGCCCGGGTGCCGCACTGGCGCTGCCGCCCGGGGCGCTGGCGCACGGGCTGATGCCCTCCATCGTGGCGACGGTGCGGTGGGACGCGGCGGAGGACGCGCGGCTCGTCATGCGCGCGAGCGCCACGGGCTTCGCGTGCGAGGTGGCGGGCGCGGCCGGCTTCTCCAAGCGCATGCACTGGTCGGTGCTGGACCGCTCCGTGTGGACGCTGCTCTTCATGGCCGCGCAGTACCTGGAGCGCGGCGTGAAGGACCGGCTGAAGGACCTGCTGCGCGAGACGTTCCTGCTGGCGCCGCCGCGCTTCGACGAGTCCCTGGGCATGTTCGAGCGCATCGGCGCCATCCGCTACGCGATGGAGCAGCGCGGAGAGGAGCTGTTCCCGCTGGGCCTGATGGCGCTGCCCACCTGGATGCCCGGCTGGCTGCGTGAGCAGGTGGAGCACGAGCCCGTGCCTCCGGCGCTGCTCCTGCGCCACGACGCCGTGCCCCGGAGCTTCCTCGCGCGCTTCGTGACGCTGGCGGGCTTCGCGTCGGGCACGCTGTCCGTGGACGTGACGGAGACGACGCCGCTGTCCCAGGGCGGACGGCTGGGCTTCAGTGGCTTCCGCTTCGCGTTCGTACGCGCGGACGGCACACCGGTGACGCAGGAGCAGCTGGGCCATGGCCAGAAGCGGCTGTTGTCCTTCCTCTACTACCTGGACGTGCACGAGGCCTTCGTCATCGCGGACGAACTGGCGGACGGGCTGCATCCGGACCTGGTGCGCGCGTGCGTGCACGACGTGGGCGGACGGCAGGCCTTCGTCACCAGCCAGAGCCCGCTCCTCTTCGAACACCTGACGTTCGCCAACGCGGAGCAGCTGCGCACGTCGTTGATCCGCTGCGAGACGGGCGCGGGACAAGGCGGCTGGCGGTGGACGCAGCCGACGCCGGAGGAGGCCGCGCGGTGGTTCGACGCGTACCGCGCGGGCTCCATGCCGCTGGGCGCGGTGCTGCGCGCCCAGGGCTTCGGGTGAGGCTCATCAGGGGCCCGTCAGCCCCTTGAAGAGGAAGTCGTCCTCGAAGCCGCGCGAGACGTAGTCGGCGTTGAGGTGGAGGGTGCCGGAGAAGTAGCCAATCCCCACGAACTCCCCATGCTTGTTCACCGCCACGTCCGTGAAGTACGGGCGCCCGGTCGACGAGTACGTGCGCCGCCAGGCCTGCTGTCCCTGGAGGCGCTCCAGCCGCGCGGTGAAGAGCGTGTAGCCGGCGGACGTGTCGGGCTCGGTGGAAGCGCCGCCCACCACCACGCTGTCGTCCTCGGCCACGGCGACCGCGCTCACGGGCTGTGGGTAGCTGCGCGCCCAGCGCTCCTCACCGGCCCGGGTCCACGCGACGAGGAAGCCGCCGCTGCCCTGGGAGGGATTCGGGACGGCCTGGCCCGCGAACGTGAAGGTGTCGCTGAACTGGCCTCCCGCCACCACGCGGTTGCCATGGACGGCGATGCCCATGGCGCCGCCGGCCGCGCCCACCAGCGGCCGCGTCCAGGCTACCGTGCCGGTGGGACCCACCTTCCAGACCTCCGGGTCGGGGTAGCGGATGCCGCTGAAATAGAAGGCATCCGCCTCGTCCACCGCGACGCTGGCGCCGCCGCTCAGGTCCCACTGCTCGCGCACGGTCCACTGCGCCGTGCCGGCGGCGTTGAACTTGGTGAGGAAGGCGGTCTGGACATCCGTCACCTGCGAGGAGTTGGGCCCCTGACCGAAGTCCACCGTGCGGAAGGCGGCGCCCGTCATGGCGATGGCGTCCTGGGAGTCGGTGACCAGGTCCCGGGGAGAGATGTTGCCCGTGAAGTGCCGGGCCCACTGGAACTGCCCCGTCTTGCGCAGCTTCAGCAGGAAGGCGCCCGCCGGCTGGAGCCCCCCGCCCAGGTCGATGGACTGATTCGACGCCCCCGCGATGAGGACGTTGCGCTCCCGGTCCACCGTGAGCGCCACCGCGTTGACGAAGTTCTGTCCGCCAGTCGGCAGCACGCCTTCGAAGGAGCGGGTCCACAGCAGCGCGCCGGCCGTCGTGTACTTCGCCACCGCGAAGCCGTAGCTGTCGGGGTTGCCCGAGCCGACGGGGCCCGCGCCCAGGTCCACGCAGCCCTGATAGAGGAACAGCGCGAGGATGTTGCCGTCGCGGTCGAAGGCCACCGCGTGGGCCTGGTCGGACCGGGGGGAGCCCAGGTGTTTCACCCAGACGAAGTCACCCCCCGCGAGCCCCGCCTCCTCTGTCCGCGGGGACGTCTCGGGCGCTTCCGCGGGCCCGCATCCTCCGAGCGCCACCACCGCCATGACGCTCCAGAGAAGCCGCCAGCCCATCACCCCGCGTGTCATTCCCATGTGCACCCCCGCTGTCCCCAAAGACAGACAGTGCGAGTTAGGAACGACCCAGACCCGGGGACACTGCCCCGGAGGGTAGTGTGGTTTTGCAAGCTGAACAGTCGTCAGCGGCCGGAGAGCAGCTCCGTGCTGAAGGAGAAGCCGCCCAGCAGGTAGGGCATGGCGTTCACGCGGTTCTCGTGTTTGAGGTACCAGCCCGCGATGAGCAGCACGGTGGGCTTGGTCATGACGCCGCCCGGCTTCGTGTCAAAGGCATACGCGACGATGGGGCCCACGCGGACGTGCTGGTTGGTGGGCAGGGTGCGCCCGGGCAGCGGCTCCACCGCGCTGGCGTCCTCGTCGTAGCGGGGCCACACGGCGGACAGCCGGGCACCCAGCGTCCACTGTCCGGCCAGCCAGAGCAGGTCCGTGTCATTGGCCAGCACCCAGCCCTTGCCGGGGACCAGCGTGTCCAGCGTCGGGTCGTAGAACGTGCCGCGCGCCCCGCCGTCGCGCAGGGACACGTTCCAGTACTCGATGGCCAGCTTCGTGCGCAGCGCCACGGACTTCACCTTCGCCTGGAGCATGGGCTCCACGAAGAAGTGGTGGCCGGAGGTGCCGTAGGCGGCGTCGTTGGTCTGGCTGCGGAGGTCGTCGTCGTAGGGCTGGAAGGAGTCCGGGTACGACTGGATGCTGCCGAAGGTGCCGAAGTACTGGACGTACTCGTAGCCGGCGCGGAGGTTGAACATCGCCACCGGTTGCAGCTCCACCACGGGCCCCAGCTTGAAGAACGCGGGGCTCAGCTTGAGGCTCGCGCCGGCGCTGGCGTACGTGTCGCGCAGCAACATGGAGGGGCTGTCGAAGAGGCGCTTCTGGTAGACGAGCCGGTTCTGCGACTCGAGCCCCAGCGGGTTGTAGCGGACCACGTTGAGCGTGGTGAAGTAGACGCGGCGCTCGGGCAGGGGCGGCTGCACCGGGGGCGGCACGTCCTCCGTGACGGCGGGCTGGGGCTGCTGCGCGGCCCCGGGCGCGCCCAGGCCCAGCAGGGCGAGCAGCGCGGCGCGCGTGAGCCCCTTCGACAGGGACGGGGAGCGGACAGACGTCGGGCGCTGCGGGTACACGTTCGCGGGCATGCGTCCTCTCGGCGGGAGTCCGCGAAGAAGGGCCCCCGGGCAAGGGCCCCGCGTCGCGGGCAGCGGGAGCGTCGTGCACCTGACGCGCGCGCTTCAAGACGCACCAGGACGAAGCCCGCCGTGACACCCGGCGTCACCGGAGGTTCCTGGGCGCGGGGCGGGCTTCAGAACGTGAGCTGGAAGCGGGACAGGAGGACGTTCTCGGGGGCGCGGTCGCCGTCCGGAGCGCCGCCCTCGTAGTTCGTGCGGTGGAAGTTCAGGGCGAAGCGCACGCGCCGGTTGAGGACGAAGGTGGTGGCCACGCCGAAGCCCTTCGCGTTGCTCACCGAGCGCGCGGGGTTGGCGAAGCGGGGGAAGGCGGCGTCGTCCAGGTCCAGCGCGTGGTAGCGCGCCGCCACCTCCAGCGCGCCGCCCTCCAGCGTCTTCGGATTGAAGGGCCTCGTCGGCCGGGCGCCCTCGAAGGAGGCCTTCCCACCGAACACCCACGACACCGCCGTCTGCCACGCGTGGTGATGCAGCCTCGCGCGAGCATCCCCGACCTGCACCTCCTGCGACGAGCGCACGTACTCCGCGAGGATGCCGAAGGAGCCGTAATAGAAGTGGCCCTGGGGGGACAGCCGCAGGTGCTGGCCGTGCGCGGTGACGGTCTCCCCGGGCTCCGCGTTGCTCAGGTAGCTGAAGATGACCTGCTGGCCCGTGCTGCGCGCGGGCGCGAGGCCGGTGTTGGTGGCCGTGCCGAACTGGAGGCCGCGCGTCACCGCGATGCCCAGTCCCAGCCCCTGGAGGAAGGACGGCTCGCGCCCCTTGAAGGGCAGGGCGAAGACGCGGGCGACCAGGTCGAAGCTGTCATCGATGTTGGCGTCGGTGCTGGCGCCGTCGGGGTCGCCATTCACCACTGCCAGCGAGTACTGCCACCGGCCGCCCCCGCCCTCGCCGTGCAGCTCCAGGCCCTCGTCGCGGTTGGGGACCAGGTCCACCGTGAGCGAGCGCTCGATGAAGGGGTTGTCCATGTCGGACTGGAGCAGCTCCAGTCCGAACGGCGTCTTGAAGCGGCCCGCGCGCAGGCGGACCCACTCCCCCGGACGGAAGTCGATGTACGCGTCCTGGATGATGGATTGCCCGTTGCCGAAGTCCGGCATGAAGCGGAAGTCGATGAAGCCGAAGAGCGTCCCGTCCAGGATGGGCCGCATGCGCCGCACGATGAACGTGTTGGTGCCGGTGCGGTCCGTGTCCTCCAGGAAGAAGCGCCCGTCGCCCTGGAGCTGCCCACGCAGCTTGAGCACGAAGGCCTTGTCCGCGGACGACAGCGTGAAGCCCTCCTCCGACACCTGGACGACCGGCGGCTCCGAGGCCTTCGGAGGCTCCGGGGCCTGGGCCCGCGCCTGGGGCACGGCGAGCAGCAGGCCCGTGGCGGCGACGAGTGCGGCGGAGGAGAAGGCGGACACGCGGGGACCTCTGGGGGACGGGCGCCAGG
>NZ_RAVW01000452.1 GCF_003611585.1 Corallococcus exercitus
CGCATGTCTCGTGGGCTCGGAGGTGTGTATAAGAGACAGAAGCTGGAGTGCGCCCTGAGCGTCCACCCGAAGGCCAAGGCGGGCGAGCCCGTGGAGGTCCTCTTCAAGCTCACCAACCGCGCTGCCACGCCCGTCTGGGTGCTCAAGTGGCAGACACCGCTGGAGGGCATCCTGGGCACCGTGTTCCAGGTCACCCGCGACGGCGAGGAGGTGCCGTACCAGGGCCCCATGGTGAAGCGCGCCGCCCCGTCCGCGGACAGCTACATGGCCATCGCCCCGGGCGCGACGGTGGAGAACACCGTGGAGGTGACGCAGGCGTATGACTTCAAGAAGCCGGGCACCTACCGCATCACCTTCCGCGACGCGCTGATGGACGTGGCCACGCGCAAGGAGGACGTGCCCCGCTCCGGCGGCGACTACAAGTCCACCCCGGTGACGTGCGCCCCGGTGGACGTGACGGTCGCCGCCCGCTGAAGGGCGCGCACGGAGGAAGAGGCCCTTCTGGATTTCCCCGGAACGGGAGGGGGCGGGCAGGCACGGTCCCCCTCCTCAGCCGGGCCCGGGCGCGATACACCTGGGCCCACCATGGCGGACACCTCCTCGATGAACATTCCGACGGTCGACCTGCTGGACCTCGCGTCGGGTGAACCGGCACGCCTCGAGCGCGCCGCGGCGGCCCTGCGCGAGGCCTTTGGCGTCTTCGGCCTCGTGTTCGTGAAGAACCACGGCGTGGACGCGCCCGCGCTGGAGCGCTTCTACGACGCGTTCTCCGCCTTCGTGGCCCGTCCTGACGCGCAGAAGCGCCCCCTGGGCCGCGCGGACCTCTGGTACCAGCGCGGCTGGACGCCTCCCAACACGGAGGTCGCCGTCGCGAGCAACGGGCAGCCGGACTTCAAGGAGTGCTACTTCGCGGCGCCCACCCCCACGGACCCGCAGTCCGCCATGGAGTTCCCGGAGCTGTACCCGGAGAACATCTGGCCGGACGACGCGCCGCCCTTCTTCCAGGAGGGCCTGCTCACCCTGGGCCGCGCGCTGCACGAGGCCGGCCTCAAGCTCTTGCGCGGCGCCGCCCTGGCGCTGAACCTGCCGCAGGACACCTTCACCGCCGCGTGCGAGAAGGCGCCCCACGTCACGCGCGCGCTCCAGTACCTGCCGCTGGGCCCCACCCAGGTGAACACCGGCATCCTCTGGGGCGAGGAGCACACCGACTTCAACCTGCTGACGCTCCTGCCCGGAGGCCGGTTCCTGGACCCGGAGGGCCGCCCCGCCGCGAAGCCGGACGACAAGAGCGGCCTGTACCTGCGCACGCGCGCGACGCCGGACGCGCCGCAGGGCCAGCTGGTGCGCGGCACCGCGCCCGCGGGCTGCATCGTGGCGCAGGTGGGCCAGCAGCTGGAGATCCTGACGGGCGGCACGTTCCTCGCCACGCCGCACGTCATCACCGCGCCGGGCGTGCCCGGGTGGCAGCGGCAGTCCGCCGCGCACTTCATGCACGTGCACACCAGCCAGGTGCTCTTCCCGCTGCCCGGCTTCCGCACGCCGGAGGCGGTGGCCAACTACGCGCCGCCGGTGCTCGCGGGCACGTACGACATCAAGACGCTGGTGGACATCGGCCTCGCGCCGCCCGCCGCGCTCGACAAGCTGGGCTACCGCCACTACGACCGGCTCAACCGGATGCGCGCGACCTCATAAGGCGCGCGCGGGGCCGTGCGCCCCTTGTGGCTGGCGGAGGAGGACGGGCTGCGTTACAGCGCAGCCACCTCCATGGACAGCCCCTCCGCCCCCGCTCCATCCATCTTCCGTCACCGCGACTTCCGGCTGTACCAGATCGCCCGCCTGTGCGCGGTGCTCGCGGCGCAGATTGAATCGGTGGCCATCGGCTGGCAGGTGTACGAGCTCACCGGGAGCGCGCTCGCGCTGGGCTACACGGGCCTGGCCCAGTTCGTCCCCTTCCTCGCCTTCAGCCTGCTGGGGGGACAGGTCGCGGACCGCTACGACCGCCGCCGCATCCTGGCGCTGTGCCAGGGCGTGATGCTGGTGTGCAGCCTGCTGCTCCTGACCTTCACGCTGGGCCACATCCAGGACGTGCGGTTCGTCTACGGCGTGCTGGTGCTGTTCGGCACCGCGCGAGCCTTCTACGCGCCCGCGGGCTCCGCGCTCACGCCCTACCTGGTGCCGCAGGAGGAGCTGACGCGCGCCGTGGCGGTGAACTCCATCACGTGGCAGGTGGCCACCATCACCGGCCCCGCCCTGGGCGGCCTGCTCTACGGGTGGCTGGGCGGCAAGGGCGTCTACATCACGTCCGCGTCGCTGTGCGCGCTCACCATCGTGTGGATCCTCTCGCTCAAGGTGCGCACCGGCAGCGCGTCGCGAGAGCCCGTCTCCCTGAAGACGCTCGTCGCGGGCCTGCGCTTCGTGCGCCAGAAGCGGATGCTGCTGGGCAGCCTCACCCTGGACCTCTTCGCGGTGCTGCTGGGCGGGGCGGTGGCGCTGCTGCCCATCTACGCGCGCGACGTGCTGCACACCGGCCCGTGGGGCCTGGGCCTCTTGCGCAGCGCTCCGGCCGCGGGCGCCGCGGTGGTGGCGGTGCTGCTCGCGTTCCGCCCGCTGGGCGGGCGCGCCGGCTGGAAGATGTTCATCGCGGTGGCGGTGTTCGGCGCGGCCACGCTGGTGTTCGGCCTGAGCACGTCCCTGCCCCTGTCGCTCGCGGCGCTCGCCATTGGTGGCGCGGCGGACATGGTGAGCGTGGTGGTGCGCCACACGCTGGAGCTGGTCTCCACGCCGGACGACATGCGCGGCCGCGTGAGCGCGGTGAACATGATGTGCATTGGCGCATCCAACGAGCTGGGCGAGTTCCGCGCGGGCTCGCTCGCCGAGGCCCTGGGCGCCGTGCACGCGGTGGTGATTGGCGCCGTGGGCACGTTGGTCGTCGTGGGCCTCTGGGCCTGGCTCTTCCCGGAGCTGCGCAACGTGGACCGGCTGGAGTCCGCCGAGCACCGCCCGCCCCTCCCCGAACAGGACGCCACCGAGTCCGCGCCCTCCGTCTGAGGCCGCACGGGCGCGGCGTGAAAACCAACGCGTCCGAAGGGTTGAACCCCGGGTGAGGGGGCTGTTGCCTGGGGGGCCACCCGGAGCCGGGCCTTGTAGCCAGGAAGGACACAACCGGGGCCCACCGGCCCCCACCTTCCGAGGAGCACCGCCGCTGGTATGGTCCGTGCTTGGACCCAGGTCCCATGGCGTACTATTTCCATGTGGTGGCACTCTGCGTAGGAGCCGCGCTCTGCCTCGTGTTGGGCCAGACCCTGTTCGAGGCGCCTGAACCCGCTCCCGCACCGGCCCCCAGCACCGCCCGGGCGGACGCCAACCCGCCCCGCGTCGTCCGGGCGGATGCGGGCCATCCTCGCAAGTAGGGCCCCACGCGAAGGCGCCCCCGCGCGATGATGCGCGCCTTCCCGTGAGCGCGACCGGCTCCTTCCTCCTGTTGCTGCTGCTCTGGGCGGTGCTCCTCGTGGGGGTGCTGTCCATCGTCGTGTCCACCCTGCGCACGGGCGCGCCGCCCATGCCCAGCTCGCCCCGGGTGCGGCGGGCGCTGCTCGCCATGCTGCCGGGGGACACCCGGGGCACCGTGCTGGACCTGGGCTCGGGGTGGGGGGACGTCGCCTTCGCGCTGGCGGACCACTGCCCCCAGGCGCGCATCGTCGCGTACGAGCTGTCCTGGCTGCCCTGGTGCTTCAGCCGGCTGCGCCAGCGCCTCTTCCCGCGCCCCAACCTCACGCTGGTACGCGGGGACTTCTTCGCCGCGTCCTTCCAGGACGCAACCTGCGTCGTCTGCTACCTGTCCCCGGGCATCATGACGCGCCTGGCGCCCCGCTTCGCCACCGAGCTTCCGGAAGGCGCACGCATCCTCAGTCACACCTTCGGACTCCGGGGGTGGAACCCGGTGCGCTTCGTGCGGCTCCAGGACCTGTACCGCACGCCGGTCTACCTCTACGAAGTGCCGCCCCGCGCGCCGCCCGGTGAGTAGAGTCCCCGTCCGTCCACCCCTTCTCGAAGAGACCCTCCCGCGATGAGTGACTTCCAGTTCCAGGACATGCTGCCGCTTGGCAAGGACGAGACGCCCTACCGCCTGCTCACGAAGGAGGGCGTCTCCACGTTCGAGGCGGGCGGCCGCACCTTCCTCCAGGTGGAGCCGGAGGCGCTCACGCTGCTCACGCGCGAGGCCATGCGGGACATCTCGCACCTGCTGCGGCCCGGGCACCTCCAGCAGCTGGCGAACATCCTCAAGGACCCGGAGGCGTCGTCCAACGACAAGTTCGTGGCGGTGGAGCTGCTCAAGAACGCGAACATCGCCGCGGGCGGCGTGCTGCCCTCCTGCCAGGACACCGGCACCGCCATCGTGATGGGCAAGAAGGGCCAGTACGTCCTCACCCGTGGCGGTGACGAGGCGGCCATCTCCCGGGGCGTGTTCGACACGTACCTCACGTCCAACCTGCGCTACTCGCAGATGGCGCCGCTGGACATGTACAAGGAGGTCAACACGGGCAACAACCTGCCCGCGCAGATCGAGCTCTACGCGACCGACGGCGACGCCTACAAGTTCCTCTTCATGGCCAAGGGCGGCGGCTCCGCGAACAAGAGCTACCTCTTCCAGGAGACGAAGGCCGTCCTCAACCCGCAGAGCCTGCTGGCGTTCCTGGAGCAGAAGATCCGCTCGCTGGGCACCGCCGCGTGCCCGCCGTACCACCTGGCCATCGTGGTGGGCGGCACGTCCGCGGAGTTCGCGCTGAAGACGGCGAAGTACGCCTCCGCGCGCTACCTGGACACCCTGCCCACGTCCGGCAACGCGCTGGGCCGGGGCTTCCGCGACGTGGAGCTGGAGCAGGAGGTGCTCAAGCTCACCCAGCGCACCGGCATTGGCGCGCAGTTCGGCGGCAAGTACTTCTGCCACGACGTGCGCGTCATCCGCCTGCCTCGCCACGGCGCGTCCTGCCCGGTGGCCATCGCCGTGTCCTGCTCCGCGGACCGGCAGGCGCTGGGGAAGATCACCCGCGACGGCGTCTTCCTGGAGGCGCTGGAGACGGACCCCGCGAAGTACCTGCCGGAGACGGCGGAGACGGACCTGTCCGGCGATGTGGTGAAGCTGGACCTCAATCGCCCCATGAGCGACCTGCGCGCGGAGCTGTCGCGCTACCCCATCAAGACGCGCCTGTCGCTGTCCGGCTCGCTGGTGGTGGCGCGCGACATCGCGCACGCCAAAATCAAGGAGCGCCTGGACCGGGGCGAGGGCATGCCCCAGTACCTCAAGGACCACATGGTCTACTACGCGGGCCCGGCGAAGACGCCGGAGGGCTACGCGTCCGGTTCGTTCGGTCCCACCACCGCGGGCCGCATGGACGCGTACGTGGATCAGTTCCAGGCGGAGGGCGGCAGCTTCGTGATGCTCGCCAAGGGCAACCGCTCCCCGGCCGTCACGGAGGCCTGCAAGAAGCACGGCGGCTTCTACCTGGGCTCCATCGGCGGCCCCGCCGCGCGCCTGGCCCAGGACTGCATCAAGAAGGTGGAGGTGCTGGAGTACGCCGAGCTGGGCATGGAGGCCGTGTGGAAGATCGACGTGGTCGACTTCCCGGCCTTCATCGTCGTGGATGACAAGGGCAACGACTTCTTCGCGAACATCAACAAGCCGTCCGCGAAGAAGTAGTCCGCAGGGTCCACCTTCCGGCGCGTGCTCTCAGTCGAACTCGAGCGCGCGCTGGAAGTCCGCCGGGTTGGAGGCCGCGCTCTGCGCCGTATCCAGCGTGATGTCCCCGTTGCGGTACAGCTGCGTCAGGTGCTGGTCGAAGGACTGCATGCCGAACATGTCGCGGCCCTTCTCGATGACGTCCTTCAGCTCCGCGGCGCGGTCATCCCGGATGTACTGCTCCACCGTCTTCGTCTGAACCATGATCTCCAGCGCCACCGTGCGGCCCTTGCCGGTGGCGCGCGGCAGCAGGCGCTGGGAGATGGTCGCCTTGAGGCAGTCCGCCAGGCGCATGCGCACCATGGTCTGCTCTTCCGCCGGGAACACCGACACCAGCCGGTTGATGGTGCGCGACGCGTCCGTGGTGTGCACCGTGGACAGCACCAGGTGGCCCGTCTCCGCCGCCTTCAGCGCGATGTCGATGGTCTCCGTGTCGCGCATCTCGCCCACCAGGATGACGTCCGGGTCCTGACGCAGCGCCGCACGCAGCGCGATGGCGAAGTTCTGCGTGTCCGGTCCAATCTCACGTTGGGAGATGGAGGACTTCACGTTCTTGTAGATGAACTCGATGGGGTCCTCGATGGTGAGGATGTGCAGGCTCTCCGTGTGGTTGATGTGGTTGATCATCGACGCCAGCGTGGAGCTCTTGCCGGACCCCGTCGCCCCCGTCACCAGCACCAGCCCGCGCTCGTTGCCGGCAATCGTCTTCAGCACCTGCGGCAGGCCCATGCCGTCGATGCTGGGAATCTCATCCGGGATGATGCGCAGGATGCACGCCAGCGAGCCGCGCTGCCGGTAGATGTTCACGCGGAAGCGCGCCACGCCCGGAAGGCTGTAGGACGAGTCGCACTCCTGCACGCTGTCCACCTGCGCCTTCATCAGCGGATCATTCATCACGTGCAGCGCCACCTGCTTCGTGTGATCCGCTTGGAGCTTTTCCATCTTCAACGGCCGGAGCACCCCGTTCACCCGGTAGATGGGCGGATCACCCGGCCGGAAGTGGATGTCCGAAGCCCCGTTCTGGACGCCGACGGTGAGCAGCTTGTTCAAGGTGTTCAGGTCCAGGGATTCCCTCTCACGTCACGCATGGAGCGGAGGATTCTAGGAGAAGGCCACCCAATCCCTCCACGGTTGCAGTGTGGAAGGCATTTCACCAGCCTCACTGTATTGAGTTTTCCCGCAAATCAAGGAAGGCGAGTACCCCGGGGGATGAAGGAACTGTCCTCGACTGCTCACCAGTGGCCGTCTTCCTGCCCAGGTGGCCCGGATGCCCTGCCCGGAATCCGTGGCGAACATCCGGGCATGAACGCACAAACCGAGCAGGCCCCCCACTACGAAGAGCTGTCTTCCGCTGACTACGCCGCCCTGGAGGTGTGGGATCCCACCCAGGTGGTGATTACGCCGCGCATGGCGGCCCGGCTGTGGTTGCAGACCAGCCTGCGGCTGACCCGGGCGCAGAAGGAGCTGCACGACGCCATCTTCGCCAATGACAACAGTGACGCCGCGAAGGACCGCTACGCGGAAGCCCGCGCGGAGCTGGACTCCGCGGAGGCGTGGGCCCTGCACGTGGCCCGCAACATCCCGCGTCACCGGTAGTCAGACTCCCACTCCATCCCCCCCGGACGTGGCACACGGGTGGCGGCGGGCAGGTGGCAGGACGGGCA
>NZ_RAVW01000453.1 GCF_003611585.1 Corallococcus exercitus
TGCTGCTGTTCAGCACGTTCTGGGGCCTGGCCGCGGCGTTCGCGCTCTGGTTCAACTGGGGCCACTGGGTGGACCTGTCCCACCACTGGACGCAGCGCGACCTGTTCTGGCGCTACTACAACCAGCGCCAGGCGGGAGAGCCCATCGCCGCGTACATGATGAACTGGCGCGGGGAGACGTTCTACTCGCGCAACACGGTGGAGCAGTTCCGTGCGGGCGACGCCAACACGCGCATGCGCCAGTACGTGGCGCGGCCCGGCCGCGAGTGGGCGCTGGTGGAGCACAACCGCGTGAACCTGCTGAGGACCGCGGTGGGCTCCGACAAGACCGTCACGCTCATCGATCGGGACATCAACAACAAGTTCGTGCTGGTGACCATCGAGTGAGCCGCCCCCTGCCTGTTGGTCGCGTGGAGTCCCCCGTGGAGGGAGGCCTGCGCGTGCGCGGGCTGGCGAAGCGCTTTGGCGAGCGCACCGCCGTGGAGGACCTCACCTTCGACGTGCGGCCCGGGGAGGTGTTCGGCCTCCTGGGCCCCAACGGCGCGGGCAAGACGACGACGGTGCGCATGCTGACGGGGCTGCTCAAGCCCTCCGGTGGCGACGCGGAGGTGTGGGGCCACTCCGTCACGCGCGACGGCGAGTCGCTGCGCAAGGTGGTGGGCCTGCTCACCGAACAGCCCGGGCTCTACGACCGGCTCACCGCTCGGGAGAACCTGCGCTTCTTCATGAAGCTGCATGAGCTGGACGAGTCCGTCGCGTGGCCCCGCGCGCAGCACTACCTCGACCGGTTCGGGCTGGGCGGCCGCGAGGACGACGCGTGCGGCGGTTTCAGCAAGGGCATGCGCCAGAAGCTGGCCATCGTGCGCACGCTGGTGCACGACCCGCGCGTCATCTTCCTGGACGAGCCCACCAGCGGCCTGGACCCCGAGTCCGCGCGCACCGTGCGCGACGCGGTGGCGGAGCTGGCCTCCGAGGGGCGCACCATCGTCCTGTGCTCGCACAACCTGGCGGAGGTGGAGCGCCTGTGCGAGCGCGTGGCCGTCGTCCGCCGCCGCCTGCTGGCGCTGGGCCCGGTGCGTGAGCTGCGCCGCGCGGGGCAGGCCCTGGACGTGCGCGTGGAGGGCGACGCGGAGGTCTTCCGGCCCGCGCTGGCGGCGCTGCCGTTCACGCCCAACGTGCTGGTGGAGGGCGGCCGCCTGCGGGTGATGGTGGCGGACGAGGCGCAGGCGCCGGACGTGGTGGCGTGCCTGGTGGGCGCGGGCGCGCGCGTGCACAGCGTGGTGCCCGCGCAGCGGCCGTTGGAAGAGGTGTACCTGGACCTGCTTCGGGAAGAGGAGACGTGAGCATGGCCTTCCGGCCGCGGCGCGCGTTGGCGGTGTTCTGGAAGGACTCGCTGGACCTGCGCAAGAACGTGGGCCTGCTCGCGTCCATGGCGGTGCTGCCGCTGGTGATGGTGATGGTGCCCATCGGCGTGGTGTGGACGTACGTGCGGCAGCCGGACCACTCCGACCTGCGCACGGTGGCCCTCTTCTACGACCCCACGCTGCCGCTGGGCGCGAGCGCGGCGCGCTTCCTCATCGACAAGTCGCTCACCGACTGGTTCGGCATGTTCCTGGTGATGCCCGTCTTCATCCCCATCCTCATCGCGTCCCAGAGCGTGGCGGGGGAGAAGGAGCGGCGCACGCTGGAGCCTCTGCTCGCGTCGCCCGTGTCCGCGGCGGAGCTGGTGGCCGGCAAGAGCCTGGCGGCGCTGGTGCCCGCGGTGGTGATGACCTGGCTGGCCTTCATCCTGTTCTGCGTGGGGGTGGACTGGGTGGCGTGGCCGCTGGTGGGCGCGCCGCTGATGCCCAACGCGCTGTGGGGCTTCGGCGTGTTCGTGCTCGCGCCGCTGTTCGCCTTCTTTGGCAACGGTGTCGCGGTGCTCATCTCCGCCCGCGTGAGCGAGGCGCGCATGGCGCAGCAGCTGTCCGCGCTGGTGGTGCTGCCGCTGGTGGGACTGGTGGGCGGGCAGGTGGCGGGCGTGCTCAAGGCGGGCCTGGGCTACTACGCCATCCAGGGCGCGGTGGTGCTGGTGCTGGACCTGGTCCTGCTGGGGGCCAGCATCCGGCTCCTCGACCGGGAACGTCTGGTCAGCCGCTGGGGTTGAGTCACAGGCGGGTTGGAGAGTGGACTGCCAGGGGGCCGGCCGGACGGGCAGGCGCCCGTGAAGCTGGTATGTTCCAGGGGAGGATGCCGGGGGAAGCGCGGTGGCGCTTTCGCGCTGGCGGCCCCGCATTTAGGGGTTGGGGTTACGAAGCTTTGAAGACCTGCCGCCCAGGCGGCCACGGAGGCGCTGAAACAGACATGGGGATCTTCGACAGCATCAAGGGCGAGGCGCAGCGGAACTTCATCGCCCGCGCGGACAGCGCGAAGGGCGAGATCGTCTACAAGTATCCGGAGAAGAACGTCCGGATGAAGACGCAGCTCACCGTGGACGCGGATGAGGTGGCGCTGTTCGTCAAGGACGGCAAGGTGGAGGGGAAGCTGGGGCCCGGCCGCCACACGCTGGACACCAACAACATCCCGTTCCTGTCGCGCCTGCTGGAGGGCTTCACCGGCGGCAACATGTTCATGGCGGAGATCTTCTTCGTCTCCAACCGCGAGCACACGGGCGTGAAGTTCGGCGGCCCCATCGGTGACGTGCGCGACCCGGAGACGGGCCTGGGCATCGGCACCATGGTGTACGGCGACTTCTCCATCCGCGTGACGGAGCCGGAGAAGCTGGTGGTGGGCCTGGTCGGCATGGGCCGCGCCTCCAACGAGGAGTTCCTGGGCTGGTTCAAGGGCCAGGTGCTCAAGGTGACGCGCGACCGCACCGCCGAGCTGCTGGTGAAGAAGAAGTGGCCGCTGCTGGACGTGACGAGCGGCGCCTACGTGGAGGAGATGGAGCAGGAGATCCTCGCCGGCTTGAAGCCGCACGTGGACACCTACGGCCTCACCATCGTCCGCATGGGCAACTTCGTCGTCAGCATCAAGCCCGAGGACGAAGTCACCCTGAAGAAGCTGTCCAAGGACGTCGCGTACTCGCGGCTGGCCGGCGGCTTCCAGCAGTACGCGCAGGGCCAGGCGATGCTCGGCGCGTCCGAGGGCATGGCCAAGGGCGGTGGCGGATCCGACGGCGCCATGCAGGGCATGGGCATGGGCATGGGGTTCGGCATGGCGCAGATGTTCGCCAACCAGCAGAACCAGCAGCAGCAGCAGCGCCCCGCGGAGCCCGCGCAGGCGGCCGCTCCGGCGGACACGCGCAGCCCGGCGCAGCGGCTCAAGGAGATCAAGGAGCTGAAGGACGCGGGCGTGCTCTCCGACGAGGAGTACAACGCCAAGCGCGCGGAGCTGATGAAGCTGCTGTAGTCCCCGCGCCTGTCGTGACGTGAAGAGGGCCCTGTCTCCCACTGGGAGGCGGGGCCTTCGCGCGTTTCAGGGGGCGGGCGTGCCCGGCACGGCGAGGCGCAGGTGTTCGTGCAGCGTCTCCGCGCGCAGGTAGAGGAACTGCACGTCGCCGAAGGCCAGCGTGGCGCCGTCGTGCAGCATCACCTGGGCCTTGAAGCCCAGCGGCGCGCCATTGATGAACGTCCCGTTCATGGACTGCGCGTCGCGCACGGAGAAGTCCCCGGTGCCCGCGTTCCAGCGCAGGGTGGCGTGGTGCTGGGAGACGGAGGGCTCCGGCACCATGAGGTCGCACGTGTCGGTGCGGCCCACGGTGAACTCCTCACCGTCCTGGTTCGGCTGGAGGAAGTGCACCTCCAGGTTGTCGAAGTCGCGCAGCATCGCGAGCAGCCGCTCCCCCATGCGCGAGCGGTGCGCCATGCCCACCGTGCGCATGCCCACCATGGCCGGAACCACGGACTTGAAGGCGGACTCCACGGGCTGCTGGATGAGGGCCACGGAGCCGGACGCGGCCCGGAAGGACTCCAGCGAGGCCCCCGCGAAGGGACGGAGCTGTTTCACGGACACCATGGCTGTGGACCCTACGTGCAACCGGCGGGGACGGGAAGGGCCCGAAAGGGCCTGGGCCTAGGAGGGCAGCGGCGTCGCCTGCGCGCGGGGCATCTGCTGCGGCCCCGAGGTGGGCGTCGTCGCGGGTGACGCGGGAGCGGGCGGCGTGGGCGAGTCGTCCAGCCGGCGCAGGTCCAGCTTCATGGGCACCTGGAGCGTGGTGCTCAGGCGCAGGAGCAGCACGTCCGGTGCGAGGCCATTTTCACCAATGGCCTGCGTCAGCTCGCGCGCGGAGGGCGCGGTGCCCCGGGCCCAGAGCTCCTTGAGGAACGCGCCCGCCTCCGGTGCGTGCCACCACGCCGGGCCGAAGCGCGCCTTCAGCTGCCCCTGGAGCTGCCCCGCCAGGAACCACGCCCGGAAGCTGTCGGCGGACTGGTAGAAGTCCTCCTGGTCCACCAGGTAGCGCGCCACGTCGTCCTCCGTCATCGGCATGGCGCCGGTGCGCGCCATCAGCGCGCGGTACAGCTCGCGCGGATCCACGTCCGTGCGGCGGTGCAGCTCCAGCTGGTAGAGCAGCCGGCCCGCGGCGTGGCGGATGAGGTACAGCTTGTGCGCGCTGGACGTCGCCAGGTACTGGGCGCGCTTGTCCGCGTCCCCCAGCACGCCCGCGTTCTCCTCCAGCCACACCGGGTCCTCCAGGAGGTCCTCGAAGAGGGCGGAGTACGCCTCGCCCACGGTGGGGTTGCCCAGCCGCGCCAGCTCGAAGCGCTGCTCCTGGGTGAAGGCCGTGTGCAGGAGGTGCCCCACCTCGTGCAGCACGCGGCCCTGGTGCAGCACGCCCGTGCCGGGCTTGAAGGACAGCCGCACGTCGGACGGCACCTTCACCGCCATGGCCAGCGGGCGCGGGTTCTTCTGGGGCAGGTCGCGCGCGTCCACCTTCACGTTGGGCAGCGCGTTCAGGTCGATGCCCAGCCCTGCCACGGTGGCCTGTGCCTTCGCCAGTGACTCGCCCTTGGGGAACGCGTCCTCCACCTCGCGCGAGCGGAACAGGCGCGGGATGTCCGCGCGCGTAATCTGGGCGAAGGGCAGCCCCAGCTCGCGCTGGGAGAGCCGCTCCATCACCAGGCGGTACGGCTCCTGCGTGGCCTGGAGCACCTCCTCCGCCAGCTGCGCCAGCCGCTCCAGGTCCGCCTGCCGCAGCTCACTGCCGAAGGCTTCGTAGGACTCGAAGCCCATCTGCTTCACCAGCTCTCCCGTCTTCGCCTCGCGGCGCACGAGCGTCTGGTTGAGACGGGTGAGCGCGGGCGTGGCCGCCGCGTAGAGCGCCTTGCGCTTGAGGGCGCTCTTCTCGTTGGCGAGCAGCCGCTCCAGGTCGTGGTAGCGCACCTCGCGCCCGTCCACGCTCAGCTTGAGCGACGCCTCCAGGTTGGCGGACGCGTCGTTGTACTCGGCCAGCTCGCGCGCCAGGAACTCACCGGCGAAGTGGCCGTGGAGCGCGGTGAGGGCGCGCAGTTCGCGCGGGTCCTTCGTCAGGTGCCGGAGCCGGTCGATGCGGCGCAGGTTCTCCAGGCTGAAGAGCGCCTGCTTGCCGCTGTAGGTGGCGGCGATGTCCACCGCCTTGCCCTCTGTCCAGTAGTCCCAGACCAGCCGGTGCTGCTCCTCCAGGAGGAGGGCCGCCTCCGTGGAAAGGGCGTTCACCTCCCCGGTCAGTTGCTCTTCCTCGCTGGGAGGGGGGACCACCACCGGGGGTGGCGCCTTGTGACAGGCGCTCAGCAGACACACGGCGGCGGCGAGGAGGGACGGAATCCTTGGGGACATGGGCCGCCCATGTTACTTCCGACCTGCCGATGCCCAACGTAAACCCATGGCGGGCGGCCCGAGGACGCCAGGGCCTGTACTCCGCCCTGCGTCAGTTCTTCGCCGGCCAGGGCTACCTGGAAGTGGAGACGCCGCTGCTCGTGCCCACCCCCGGCATGGAGCCGTACATCTCCGCCTTCGAGACGCCCTTCGTCCCGGAGACGGACCTGGGCAAGGCCCGCACGCTCTACCTGCACACCAGCCCCGAATACGCGATGAAGCGCCTGCTCGCTCAAGGGGCCGGGCCGCTGTTCCAGATCTGCAAGGTCTTCCGGAATGGCGAGGTGTCCCAGACGCACAACCCGGAGTTCACGCTCCTGGAGTTCTACCGGCCGCACGCGGACTACCACGCCATCATGGACGACCTGGAGGGCGCGCTCGCCCGGGCCGGCCGGGCGGCGGCGGACGCGAACGACGGCGAACCGGGCGCGGACCCCGCCTTCTTCACGCGCACGCCGTACGAGCGGGTGACGGTGCGGGACGCGGTCCTGCGCGCCACGGGCGTGGACATCCACGTGCACTCGGATGGCGCGTCGCTCAAGCGGGCGGTGGAAGCCGCGGGCGTGCGCACCGGGGACGCGACGTCCTTCGACGACGTCTTCTTCCACCTGTTCCTGCAGAAGGTGGAGACGGGCCTGGGCCACGAGCGGCCCACCTTCCTCATCGAGTACCCCGCGTCCATGGCCGCGCTGTCCCGGCTGAAGCCCGGCGACGGCCGCGTGGCGGAGCGGGTGGAGCTGTACGCGAAGGGGCTGGAGCTGGCGAACGGCTTCTCCGAATTGACGGACGCGGCGGAGCAGCGCGCGCGGCTGGTGGAGGAGCAGGAGCTGCGCCGCAAGCTGGGCCGCGCCGTGTATCCCCTGGACGAGCGCTTCCTGGAGGCGGTGGGCCGCATGCCGCCCTCGGCGGGCATCGCCGTGGGGCTCGACCGAATCCTCATGCTGCTGCTCGGGGTCCAGCGCATCGAGGACGTCCTCCTGTTCCCCGCGCACGGGTTCGTCTGATGCTCAAGGTGCTCCAGACGGTGTTCGCCGGCTCGGCCACGGTGGGCCTCACGGGCGTGACGTCCGCGACGGTGACGGTGCTGTCCGGGTTGAATCAGCACCCGGCGGCGGACAAGGTGCTCGGGGCCTGGGGGCGCTCGGCGCTCGCGGCCGCGGGCGTGCGGCACGAAGCCTTCGGCCTGGAGAACATCCCGAAGGAAGGCAACGTCGTCTTCGTGAGCAACCACCAGTCGCACTTCGACGCGATGGTGAACTTCGCGCACATCGACAAGCACACGCGCTACGTCGCCAAGGCGGAGCTCTTCAAGGTGCCCGTGTTCGGCCGGGCCATGCGCGTGGCGGGCAACATCCCCGTGCAGCGCACGGGCGGCGCGGACGACCGGGCCCGGCTCCAGGAAGCCGTGACGGCGCTGCGCGAGCGCGTCAGCGTGCTGTTCTACGCCGAAGGCACCCGCAGCCCGGATGGCGAGCTGCGGCCGTTCAAGAAGGGCGCGGCCACGCTGGCCATCCAGGCGCAGGTCCCCGTCGTCCCCATGGCCATCTCCGGGACGCGGCTCATCCTTCCCAAGGGCGGGCGGGCCATCCAGT
>NZ_RAVW01000454.1 GCF_003611585.1 Corallococcus exercitus
GCCATCCAGTGGGGCCAGCGGGTCGCCCTGGTGGTGGGCAAGCCCGTGCCCACGCAGGGGCTGACGCTGGCGGACCGGGATTCCCTCACCCGCCGCCTGGAAGAAGCGGTGGCCGGGCTGTACGCCGAGGCCCGCCAGCGCTCGGGAGACACTCCATGAAGAAGACAACCCAGACCACGTCGCAGGCCCATCCCTGGCATGGCATCTCGCCCGGGCCGGAGGCTCCTGAAGTCGTCACCGCGTACATCGAGATCGTCCCCACGGACGCCGTGAAGTACGAGATGGACAAGGAGTCCGGCATCCTCATGCTGGACCGGCCCCAGCGCTTCAGCAGCCAGTGCCCCACGCTCTACGGCTTCATCCCGCGCACGTACTGCGGCGAGCAGGTGGCGAAGCGCTGCGCGGAGCGCACCGGCCACAAGGACATCCACGGCGACGGCGACCCCATCGACATCTGCGTGCTGACGGAGAAGGTCGTCTCCAACGGCAACCTGCTGGTGCACGCGGTGCCGGTGGGCGGCTTCCGGATGGTCGACGGCAACGAGGCCGACGACAAGATCATCGCGGTGCTGGAGTCGGACCTCGTCTACGGCGAGCTCCAGTACATCGCCCAGCTGCCGCGCCCGCTGCTGGACCGGCTGAAGCACTACTTCCTCACCTACAAGCAGATTCCCGGTGAGGGAAAGCGCAGCGTGGAGATCGCGGAGGTCTACGACCGGCAGGAGGCGATGGAGGTCATCCGCCGCAGCATGCGCGACTACGACAAGCTGTTCGTGGAGCCGGAGTCGAAGCCCGCGAAGAAGGCCGCGCCGGCCGCCCGCCGCAAGGCCCCCGCGGCCAAGGCGCCGGCTGGCAAGGCGTCATCGGGCCGGGGCGCCCGGGGCGGGAAGTAGCCGCTTCTGGCAGTCCTGACGCGCGGGAAGGGAGCGGCCAGCGGCCCCCCTTTCCGCGCGTTCTGTTTTTCGCGCGCTGCTTTCAGGAGCGGCGGGCGCGCTTGGGCGCGGAGGCGGCGGGGCGCTTGCCACGGGCCGGAGCGGCGGGCTTGCGAGCGACCTTGGCCTTGGCGGCGGGGGCGACCTTGGAGGCCTTCGTGGCGGCCTTCTTGGCCACGGTCTTCACGCGGGCGGCGGCCTTCTTGGCCACGGTCTTCATCTTCGACACGACCTTCTTGGCGGCCTTCTTCACCGGGGCCGCGGGCTGGCGCGCGGAGGGCTTCTTGCCCGCGGCGGGCTTGGACGGCTTCGCGGCGGGGCCGGGGACGGCGGTGCCCCGGGCGGGGAGCTGATCCACGAGCTTCTTCGGCGCGATGGCGCGGTAGCTCTCGTCGATCCACGCCTTGATGACGGGCACCGGCACCTGCGAGGCCTCGTCGAAGTGGGCGGTCACCCAGCCGCTCTTGCCCAGGCCGTACTCGGTGGGCTCGGTGAAGGGCAGCGTGAGCGCGGCGTCCTTGGACTCGGGCAGCTTGGCGGAGAGGTTGAACTTCTCACCGTCGACGGTCATGAAGAGGAAGGTCTTGTCGTTGACCTTCATCGCGCGGTGGCC
This sequence comes from Corallococcus exercitus, assembly GCF_003611585.1. Taxonomy (GTDB): domain Bacteria; phylum Myxococcota; class Myxococcia; order Myxococcales; family Myxococcaceae; genus Corallococcus; species Corallococcus exercitus. Next base: position 1,546 of record NZ_RAVW01000454.1, read on the forward strand.
CCAGGGAAAGTCCTCGTGGGCGCCGGGGTAGCTCATCGCATGTTCGCGCAGTACGGCTTCGACCTTCTGCGTCTCGTTCTCTGCGGGCATGGGCACCTTGCTTCGTTGTGTGTCGTGACAGCTTAACCGGACCTGTCGCATCCGGCGTATTCCCCAATGTGTCTGTTCTAGGAGGAAAGGCGGGTGACAGGCCACCCGTGGTTTCCCGCATCCGTCGGAACCCTTGGCCCTAGGTGCCGGATGGGGGGCACGCATAGTCTCGGGGTCAACGATAAGGAGTCGCTTCCCGATGCCCCAGTCCCTGCTCGCCACGGATGGCTACAAGTTCAGCATGGCGGAGGCCGGCTGGCCCCTGCGGAAGGAAACGTTCTACTACTCGCACCGCAAGGGTGGGCCGCAGGTGATGCCACTGGACCTGGAGGCCTGGGTCCGCGGGCTGCTGCCGGAGCCGCAGGCGGAGGACTACGCGTTCCTCGCCCGGCACGACTACGAGATGGGCGTGGGCTTCAAGGCCGCCATCCTGCGCAAGGAGCGGCTGTCCGTGCGCGCCGTTCCGCGGGGCGCGCTGTTCCTGCCGCGCGAGCCCATCCTCACCATCACCGGCCCGTCCGCGCTGGTGTCGTGGCTGGAGCCGATGCTGTTGCAGCTCAACTACCGCGTCCAGGTGGCTACGCAGGCGCTGCAGGACCGCGAGGCGCTGGCGCGCACGCTGGCCACGGTGTCGTGCGAGGAGGAGAAGCGCATCGCCCTGGAGACGCTGGACCAGGTGGGCGTGCGGGCCGTGTCCATCCGCGTGGACTCGGAGGGCTACCTGCAGCGTGTGCGGGCGCAGGTGAAGGAGCTGGTGGACATCGTGGAGGACCCCTCGCGCATCTTCGAGGTGGGCCTGCGCGCGGCGACCTGTCTGGAGCAGCACATGCTGGCCCTGCGCGCGTGCCAGGAGGCGGGCGTGCAGCGCACGAGCAACGTGGAGGGCGCGCGGCAGCTGGGCATGATCCCCGTGGGCACGATGGGCCACGAGCACGTGCAGCGCTACGGGTCCGACGACGCGGCCTACCGCGCGATGCACGAGCGCCGGCCGCAGCGCTCCAGCTACCTCCTGGACACCTTCGACACGCTGACGTCGGGCATCCCGGCGGCGTTCAAGCTCATCTCCGAGGAGCCGCAGGGCGGGGACTCCATCCGGTTCGACTCCGGGAACAAGAAGCTCCAGTACCTGTACGCGGTGACGCGCGCGAGGGACCTGGGCATCAAGCCGGTCATCATCCTGGAGGACGGCCTGGACGCGCAGATGACGCGCGAGTTCGAGGAGCTGCGCAAGCAGGTGGGCTGGGAGCCGACGACGCAGTTCTACGGCTACGGCGGCCACATCGTGGCGCGCACCATGTCCCATGCGCTGACGCGCGACCGGGTGGCGGCCATCTACAAGCTGTCGTGTTCGGGCGCGACGCCGGTGATGAAGTTCGGCAACGAGCTGGCGGAGGGCAAGCAGAGCGTGCCGGGCACGCCGGTGCTGTTCCGCCGCCGCACGGGCTCCGGGCCGCTGGGGCTGGTAGGGCAGGCGGGGGAGGCGACGCCCCAGGGCTACTTCCCGCTGATGGAGTCGGCCGCGTCGACGCCGTCGCTGGTGGGCGCTGAAGGCCTGACGCCGGAGGAGCAGCGCATCGGGTACACTGCCACCACGCAGGCGCTGGTGGAGTCCATCACCCGGCGCCACTTCCCGCAGGGCCGCTGACGTCAGGCGCGGCGGCCGGCGGGCCTGGAGAGGACGTCATGCCGCTGCCCCCACCCCGGTTCCACGACGACGCACGCGTCGGCCAGCTCTACCTGGAGCGCGTGGCGGAGGTCTCCCAGGAGGCCCACCGCTACGCCGCCGAGCACCGCGTGCGTCCGGCCCGCGAGGACACGGTCCGCATCGCGGCGTTCGGCATCGACGCGCAGGTGGCCTTCTGCACTCCGGGCGCCAGCCTCTTCGTCCCCGGCGCGGTGGAGGACACGCAGCGCACGCTGCGCTGGCTGTACACGCACCTGGACCGGCTGACGGGCCTGGTCTTCTCGCTGGACACGCACCGGGCCTTCCAGATCTTTCATCCGGCGTGGTGGAAGGACGCGGAGGGGCGTCCGCCCGCGCCCATGACGGTCATCACCGCGAAGGACGTGCGGGAGGGCCGCTGGCGGGCGACGCGCCATCCGGAGGAGAGCCTGGCGTACTGCGAGGGGCTGGAGGCGAGCGGCCGGTACGTGCTGACCATCTGGCCGTACCACGCGCTGCTGGGCGGGCAGAGCCATGCGCTGGTGCCGGCGATGTACGAGGCGAGCCTCTTCCACGCGCTGGTGCGGGACACGCCCACGCACTTCGAGCTGAAGGGCGAGCACCCGCTGACGGAGAACTACTCCGTGATGGCGCCGGAGGTGACGGAGGTGAAGGGCCAGCGCGTGGGTGAGTTCAACGCGCGGCTGATGGAGCACCTCATGTCGTTCGACCGCGTGTACGTCTTCGGGCAGGCCAGCTCGCACTGCGTGCTGTCCACGCTGCGCGACCTGCAGCAGTACCTGGAGCGCACGGACAGGTCGAAGCTCCAGCGCATCCACATCCTGGAGGACGCGATGAGCCCCGTGCCCGCGCCCCCGCTGCAGCCGCTGCCCCCAGGCCTGGACTTCCCGCGCGTGGCGAAGGAGGCGCTGGAGGGTTTCCGCGCCGCCGGGATGCGCGTGGTGCGGACGACGGATCCGCTGGAGCCGTAGCAAGGGCTGCGCGTGACGACCGGAGCATGAAGCCCGCGACGCCGCCTGGCTTCGCGGTGCCGGATTCTCCGCGGCCTCCGTGGCGTTGTGGGGGCGCTACCCGCCCAGGCGCGCGAGGGCCCACTTCGCGGTGGCTTCGCGCAGCGTCTCCCGCGCGCTGGCGCCGGGGCGGGCCTGACTGCTGAGCTCCACCACCTCGCGGAAGAGGGACAGCTCGGGGCCGTTGTCTCGCTGCACGATGCCCGCGAAGAGCACCACGTGCGTACCCTGCGCGCGCGCCAGCCTCGCGAGCGCCACGGGGCCCTTGCCCATGGACGTCTGCCGGTCGAAGCGCCCCTCGCCCGTGAGCACCAGGTCCGCGAGCAGCACGCGCCGCTCCATCCCCAGCGCCCGCGCCACCAGGTCATAGCCGGACGTCAGCTTCCCGCCCGCGAGCGCCGCGAGGCCGTAGCCCAGTCCGCCCGCCGCGCCCGCGCCCGGCAGGTTCGCCGTGGCCTCGTCCACGATGCGGCAGAACGTGGCCAGCGCCGTCTCCAGCTCCTCCACCGCCGCCGCGTCCGCGCCCTTCTGCGGACCGAAGAGGCGCGCGGAACCGTCGTTCCCCAGGAGCGGTGTCGTCACGTCCGTGGCGATGAGCAGTTCCACCTGCTCCAGGCGCGGGTGCTTCCCGGTCGCGTCCACGCGCGCCAGCCTCGCGAGGCTCGCGCCTCCGGGAGGAAGCGGTGCCCCGTCCGCGTCGAGGAAGCGGAAGCCCAGCGCCTCCAGCGCGCCCTTGCCGCCGTCCGTGGTGGCGCTGCCGCCCAGCCCGACGATGAGCCGCTCGCAGCCCGCGTCCAGCGCCTCGCGCAGCAGCTGCCCCGTGCCGTGCGTGCACGCGGCCCGCGCATCCCGCTGCTCCGGCGGCACCAGCGTGAGCCCCGACGCCTGCGCCATCTCCACCACCGCCGTGCGCCCGTCGTCCAGCCGCGCCCAGCAGGCCTCCACCGGCGCGCCCAGGGGGCCCCGCACCGTAAGCCTGCGGCGCTCGCCCCGCGGCATGCCCACGAGCAGCGCGTCCAGCGTGCCTGGACCTCCGTCCGCCAGCGGCGCCACGTCCAGCACCACGTCGAGCGAGGCCTGCCGCAGCCCCTCCGCCATGGCGTCCGCGGCCTCGGCCGCGCTCAAGGTGCCCTTGAACTCCTGGGGCGCCAGCAACCAACGCGGGCGGATCATGCTGGGACACCCACGGGCTCGAACCGCGCGGACACGGGGGCACTCCGGTGGGCGAGCCGCCACCGCGTCTGCAACAGGGACTTCATCGTTCCTCCCGGGCCGGGGCGGTACTGACCCCGGCATACCATTCCAGGAGAGGGCGTGGCCCCTGGAGCGAGGGCATCACGCGCTGTGAAATCCGCTCCAACCGCAGGAGCAGTCGGGCCACTTCCTCGGACGGCTGCCGCGCGGGGCCCTGGATGCGCTGGCAGAAGAACGTGCGGCACCCGAACGGCCGGTCCGCGTACACCGTGCAGCGCAGGCCCGCCGCGTCCAGGTAGGGGCACGCCCCGTCCGCGCGAGCAGGAGGGAGGGGCTTGCTGCGCTTGAGCAGCTCCCACTCCGGGAGCCACAGCCAGGGCTGCCGCTTCGTCACTGACAGCTGGCAGCACTCACCGCTCGCCGGACAGGAGTACGGCGCATACGCCGCGTCCGCCTGGCGGTACACGGTGCGCGTCTCCTGGATGGCGCGCTCCAACGCCCGCGTACCCGACACGGGGCCTTCGTCGTCTGCGTCGTCCCAATCCCGGCGTGCCATGCCCTGAACCGTTTCCGCACGTCGGGGTCCAGTGGATGGACCCCATGGATGGGTCCTACCCTATCTCACAGCATGCGCAGCACGAAACATTTCAGGTAGCGGGTTTCGCGCAGGTTGAGGAGGACGGGGTGGTCGCGGCCGGCGCCCCGGCGCTCGATGATCTGCACCCGGCGCTTCGCGTCCGAGGCCGCGGAGGCGAGCATCTCCTCGAAGGCCTGCTCGTCCACGTGGTACGTGCAGCTCGCCGTCACCAGGATGCCGCCGGGCCGCAGGAGCTGGAAGGCGCGCAGGTTGAGTTCCTTGTAGCCGCGCACCGCCGCCGGAATCGCGTCTTTGTTCTTCGCGAAGGAGGGCGGGTCCAGCACGATGGTGTCGTAGCGCTTGCCCTCGTCCACCGCGTCGCGCAGGAAGTCGAACGCGTTGGCCGTCACCACCTCCAGGTTGGTGAGCTTGTTGGACTGGGCGTTCTCGCGCAGCTGCGCGGAGGCGGACTCCGAAATCTCCACCGCCGTGACCTGCTTCGCGCGCGTGGCCAGCTGGAGCGCGAACCCGCCCACGTAGCTGAAGCAGTCCAGCGCCTCACCGAAGGCGTACTGCGCCGCCATCACGTGGTTCTCGCGCTGGTCCAGGAACGCGCCCGTCTTCTGGCCTTCCAGCAGGTCCGCGCGCATGCGCACCAGCCCCTCGTCGAAGGACACGGGGCCCGGCGGCAGGGTGCCTCGCAGGAGGCCCTTCTCCGGGAGGAGGCCCTCCAGGTGGCGCACGCTCACGTCGGAGCGGTTGACGATGCCCTTGGGGTGGAACTGCTCCTCCAGCAGGTCCGCGATGAGCGCCTTGCGCTGCTCCATGGCGGGGACCAGGAACTGCACGCTGAGGTAGTCGCCGTAGCGGTCCACCACGAGCCCGGGCAGGCCGTCCGCCTCGCCGTGCACCAGCCGGTACGTCGTCTCCCCGGGCAGCGCGAGCTTGCGCAGCGCCTCGGCGGACTGGAGGCGCTGGCGGAAGAAGTCCACGTCCACCGCGACGTCGTCGTTGGTGAGCCAGCGCAGGGAGATCTTGGACTGCTTCGAATAGAAGGCCTTGCCCATGAACCAGCCGCGGCCGTCCACCACGCGCACGACTTCACCGCCCTGGAGGCCGGGGTCGCCGTTGAGGTCCGCGCGGTAGATCCACGGCGGGCCCGCGAGCCAGCGGTCGGAGCCGCGGCGCAGGAGCATCACCTGGGGCGTGCCGTCCGGGCCCAGCTCCGGCGACGTGCGGTCCGGCCGCATCTTCTCGGGGCGCTGGCCGTGCTTCTCCGGGCGCGCGCCGGGCTTGCCACCGCGTCCGGGGGGCTGTCTCT
>NZ_RAVW01000455.1 GCF_003611585.1 Corallococcus exercitus
CCCTCCCGGGATGCCTAGCTTTTCGGGCACGAGGAGGACGGATGGCGGTCCCTGACAGTCGTGTGGTGCTGAACGTCCGCGCCCCGCCCCCGGGTCAGTGGCGCTGTCCACTGGCGCACCCCACCGCGGGCGCAACGTGAGTTGGCATACGTCCGCCCTCCTATGCCCTGGGTTCACCGTGGCGCCCTGTCCCAAGGTGCGCCGCGCGGATCCGGGTGTGCCCGGTCCACCGACTTTGTCCCGCCTCACTTCCGAGGCCTTGAAAAGGAGCAGCACCCAATGAAGCGCACCCTGCACGGAGTCACCCTCGCCGCGGTCCTCTTCACCGGCGGTGTCTCGCTGGCCCAGAGCGCCGCGCCCGCCACGCCCGCCACCAAGCCCGCTCCCGCCGCCAAGGGCATGGCCGAGTTCAAGGGCTTCATGGCCCCCACGGACCCGAAGGCCTTCCTGGAGCGCGTGCACTACATCAACCAGTCGGAGATCAAGCAGGCCGAGCTCGCGCAGAAGAGCTCCGAGAACCCGGACGTGAAGAGCTACGCGCAGATGATGATCGACTCGCACACGGCCGCGGACAAGCAGGTCATGGACTTTGCGAAGACGCAGAACCTGAAGCTGGCGGACATGCCCAAGCCCGCCAACGACATGGAGAAGAAGGCCATGGCCGCCGACAAGGCGAACATGGAGAAGCTCCAGACCCTCAAGGGCATGCCGTTCGACTCGTGTTACATGGCCAACCAGGTGGGCGCCCATGACGCGGCCATTGGCATGGTGATGGCGGCGAAGCAGGGCATGACCTCCGCCCCCGCTGAGATGACCACCATGCTGACCCAGCTCAGCCAGGAGCTGCCCAAGCACCGCGAGATGGCCTACCAGACGCTGGGCAAGCTGGACGACGCCATGGGCGTGGGCGGCGCCGGCATGCAGGGCGGCACCATGAACCACGGCTCCATGGGCGGCTCCATGGGCGGCTCGACGGGCGGCACCATGGGCGGCTCGACGGGCACCACGGGTGGCTCCATGGGCGGCTCGACGGGCACCACGGGCGGTACGACGAAGACGAAGTAATCCAGCTTCGCTGAAGACCGGGACGCCTTCTGGGAAGTGCATTCCCGGGAGGCGTCTTCGTCTGCATACTGCCGCGCCATGTCACGACTGATTGCCCTGGCCTCCTGTGTCTCCGTGCTGCTGCTCACCGGCTGTTCCAACAACGCGGACGCCATCTGCGACAAACGCAAGGAGTGCTTCGAAGCCGACCTGGATACCGGCAAGTGCGCCGACAAGATTGGCGCCTGGGAGGACGAGAAGGAGAGCGAGCAGGACGACCGCCGCGCGCGCACCGCGGAGTGCTCGGAGTGCATCTCCGACCGCACCTGCTCGGAGGTCCTCGCCAGCTGCATCGACGACTGCTTCGGCATCCCCTGAAGCTCCGGTGAAGCTCGGGGCTGAAGCCCCAGGGGATGCCCTGCTGGACGCGCGCTACTTGCGCGTCCAGCGGTCCAGCCAGCCCAGCACCTCGTCGTGCCACTGGATGCTGTTCTGGGGCTTGAGCACCCAGTGGTTCTCATCCGGGAAGTACAGGAAGCGGGACGGGATGCCCCGGCGCTGCAGCGCGGTGAAGGTGGCGATGCCCTGCGTGTCCACCACGCGGTAGTCCTTGCCGCCGTGGATGACGAGCATGGGCGTCTTCCACTTCGCCACCTGGTTCACCGGGTTGAACTTCTCGTACGTCTCCGGCTTCTCCCACGGCAGCGCCTTGTGCTCCCACTCGGGGAACCAGAGCTCCTCCGTGTCGTAGTAGGCCGCGCGCTCGTCGAAGATGCCGTCGTGGTTCACGAGGCACTGGAAGCCGTCCGCCCAGTTGCCGGCGATCCAGTTGATCATGTACCCGCCGTAGCTGCCGCCCAGCGCGCACCGCTTCGTCTTGTGGATGAAGGGGTACTTCTGGAGCGCGGCGTTGAGGCCCTTCTGCAGGTCCTCCAGCGGCTTGCCGCCCCAGTCCCCGGCGATGGAGTCCGTGAAGGCCTGGCCGTAGCCGGTGGAGCCGTGGAAGTCGATCATCACCGTCACGTAGCCGCGGCCCGCGTACACCTGCGGGTTCCACCGGTAATGGAAGTGGTTGCCGAAGCTGCCCTGCGGCCCGCCGTGGATGAGGAAGGCCAGCGGGTACTGGCGCTTCGGGTCGAAGTCCACCGGCTTCACGACGTAGCCGTGCACCGTCTCGTTGTTCCAGCCCGGGAAGTTGAACTGCTCGAAGGCGCCGAACTTCAGGCCCGCGAGCGCCTCCTGGTTCACCTGGGTGAGCTGCCGGGCGCCGGTGCCGTCCGCCTTCATCGCGTACAGGTCCGACGGCGAGTCCAGGTCATCCAGCGCGTAGACGACCTGGCCGTCCGCCGCGGGCTGGGCGCCCTCCGCGTTGCCCGCCTGCGTGAGGCGGCGCGGCTTGCCGGTGGCCACGTCCAGCGCGAACACGGCGTTCTGCCCCACGTCGTTGGCCGTCGTGTAGAGCGTGGCGCCGTCGTTGCTCCACGCGAGCGAGCCGGCGGAGCGGTCCCAGTCCTGCGTGAGCACGCGCTCCTGGCCGCCCGGCCACGCGCGCAGGATGACGCGGAAGCGGTCGGACTCGTAGCCGGGGCGGGACATGGCCACGTACGCGAGCGTCTTGCCGTCCGGGCTGAACGTGGGGCTCGTGTCCGTGGCGCGGTTCTTCTCCGTGAGCTTGCGCGGCTTCGCCTTGCCGTCGATGGGCGCGAGGAAGAGGTCCAGGTCGGTGGACCAGGACTCGGTGGGGCCCACGTCGCGCGCGGCGAAGACGATGCCCTTGCCGTCCGGGGTGAAGGTGAACTCCTCCGCGCCGCCAAAGGGCTTGCTGGGCGCATCCGCGTCCATGCCCTTCATCACGTCCACGGGCGTGCCGCCGGCCACGGGGACGACGAACAGGTGGGAGCGCGTGCCGTCTCCCCACGTGTCCCAGTGGCGCGCGAAGAGCTGATCATACGCACGGCCGGTGGTCTTCTTCTTGGAGGCCTCCGCGGCGCGCTGGGTGCTGCACGCGAGGTCCGCGCAGTCGGGGCGCACGTCCAGCGCCACCGCGAGCTGCTGGCCGTCGCGCGACAGCGCGAAGCTGTTCACGTCGAGCGGCAGCTTCGTGACGGGCAGCGGCTCACCGCCATCCACGGGCAGCCGCCACACCTGCGAGGAGCCGCCGCGCGACGACAGGAAGAAGAGGCTCTTGCCGTCGGGGGCCCAGACCGGGTCGCTGTCGCTGTCCGGGTGGGCGGTGAGCTGGCGCGGGGCCGAGCCGTCCAGCCTGGCGAGCCACAGGTCGGTGCGGCCGCGGTTCATCTCCAGGTCGGTGGAGCGCAGGACGTAGGCGACCTGGCGGCCGTCGGGCGAGACGCGGGGCCCGCTGAGCCGGCGCAGCGTGACCAGGTCCTGTTGGTTGAACGGATGGGGCGCGGGCGCCGGGTTGGCGCCGAGCGCCAGGGCCGCGAGGAGCGACAGGGGCACGGTGAGGTTCCTCCGAGAGATGGAACCCGGACCGTGCCCTTGGGAGGGCGGGCTGTCCACCGCTGGATGCGGGCCCGGTGGAAGGGGTGGAAGGCTCCAACGCGCGGTGCTAGAGATTCAGCCCATGAGCGCACCCATCGTCGTCCACATCTGGTCCGACTTCGTTTGACCCTGGTGTTACGTCGGCCTCGGTGAGGTCGAGAAGCTGAAGAAGGAATACGACGTCCAGGTGGAGTGGCACCCCTACTTCCTGCGCCCGGAGACGCCTCCGGAAGGGCTGCCGTTGCCCGAGTACGTGCGCCAGGGGATGAAGGACCCCAACAACCCGCTGAAGCTCCGCGCCGCGAAGGCCGGGCTGACGATGGTGCAACGGGACATCATCCCGTCCACGCGCCGTGCGCACGAAGCCGCGGAGTACGCGCGGGCGCAAGGCCGGCTGGAGCCCTTCCAGGCCGCCATCCTGCGACGCTACTGGAGCGAGGGGCAGGACCTCTGGCAGTGGGACACGCTCCGGGGCGCGGGCGTGGAGGCCGGGTTGGATCCGGACGAACTGCAGCGTGCCGTGGAAGAGGGCCGCTACCGGCAGCTGGTGGAGGAGTCGGTGCGCGAGGCCCAGGAGATGGGCATCCGTGCGGTGCCCACGTTCATCCTGGGCGACAAGCTGGCCATCCAGGGCGCGCACGAGTACCCGTCGTTCCAGCGGGCCATGCAGCAGCTGGGCGCGAAGCCGAAGTCGCAGGGTTGAGCGCGGGCGCTACAGGCCCTTCACCAGGATGAGCAGCCGCGCGAAGGTCTCCGGACCTTCGCCGGCCAGGCCCCTGGCGAAGTCCAGGAACGTGGGGGCCTGCTCCACGTGCTTGGCGACGACCTGGAACGCCTCCACGGCGGCGGCGTCCAGCGCGGCCTCGGGCGTGCCGGGAGCGTCCAGCAGCGCCACCACGGCCGGGTGACCCAGCAGCACCCAGCGCACCACGGAGGCGCGCAGCACGAGCAGGAACACGGCGTTCAGGAGGCTCGGGGCTTCGGTGAACGGGTGGCGCAGGACGTGGTTGAGCGCGTGGTGCAGGAAGTACTGGTGCACGCGTTCCCGATGCAGGGACTCCAAGGTGGAGCGCCGGGCAGCGTGGAGTTGCCACGCTTCATCAGGGTTCGCGTTCGAACCGCCATAGGACGCGTGCACGTCGCGCACGAGCGAGAGGAAGCGCGGGCTGCTCACGGCGGCCTCGCGCGAGCGGAGCACGGCGGCGCAGATGCCGGCCCACGGGCCTCCGGGCAGCTCCAGCGCTTTCAGCTGAGCTTGCAGGGACGCGAGGGTGTCCGTGGATTCGTACTCACGGAGGATGCGCGCGAGCCGCGCTTCGGCCGCTTCCGCTTGGGCCTCGCTTGCATCCAGCGCGGAGTCCGCCACGGGCTCGCGCGTTGCGGACGCGGAGGCCTCCACGGCTTCGCTCGCGCCGGGATGCGGTGACGCCTCCGCGGCTGTGGACGCGAACGCCGTCGTCCCCGGGAAGTAGAAGTCGCCCAGGTCCAGCGCCATGCGGCCCAGTGCGTACAGCCTCGCGGCGAACGGGACTTCACGCCGATTCAGGAGCCGCAGCATCGCTTCGCGCACGGTGTCCGCGTGGGCCGTCCACGCGTCGTCACCCGCCGCGACCTGCCTCGCGACCTGTGGACGCAGGGCCTGTTCCTCGGGCACAGGCTCACGCACCAGTGCGTCCTCTGCCAGCAGGCACAGGCGCGCCGTCTCCGGACACGCGAGTGACCCCGCCATCTCCACCTGCGTGCCCCAACGCGTGAGCACCCTCGGAAAGACGGAGCAGCCGTCCGGCAACACCGCTTCTCCGTACCGGCGCTGGAGCGAGCACAGCTTCGCTTCGTCCAGGAAGGCGCAGTGTCCGTCCGCGCGCTTGCCCAGGATGCCCGCCTGCTGGCCCGTGGCGCCTTCCGGGTTCGGGGTGATCAGCGCCGCGACGCGCGCCTCGTCCGGGCTGCCCGCGACCTTCTGGCGCAGCAGGCTCCAGCGCGACTCGCTGATGGGCACCGTCAGCCCCGCGCAGCAGGTGTCCTCGCACGCCTCCGCGATGCAGCGGAAGCGCGCCATGTAGCGGGGGGCGGAGGCGGTCATGGGCGCCAGTCTACTTGCGGCCCAGCGCCTTCTTCACGAACCCCCAGAAGCGACCCGCGCGGTCCTTCAGGTCCGCGCCCCGGCGCTCCTCGGCGGCGCTCACCGCCTCCTTGCTCACCTGGAGCTGCCTCTGGAGCTCCTCCGGCGAGTAGCGCGTGGCGAGCGTCGCCTTCACTTCCTTGCGCGTCGAGTACTCGCGCGCCTCCACGTGCAGCACGCATTCGGAGTCGAGCTTCAGCGTCACGGCCACGCGCACGGAGCCCTTGGGGCCTCGCGGGAGCCCTTCCATGCGCACGGTGCCCAGGTACTCGTTGGCGGAGATGTGGTTGTCCTCGCCCTGGAAGATGGACAGCTCCATCCGCTCTTCGTTGTCCTGCGACGTGCTGATGGCGAACGAGCGCTGCGTGGGCAACGGGCTGTTGCGCTCGACGACGCGCTTGAAGCCGCCGCCGGGCATGGCCACGCCAATGGTCATGGGCAGCACGTCGATGAGCACCACGCTGCTCACCTTGTCCACCGAACCCGAGTACAGCGCCGCGCCCAGCGCCACGGCCTCGTCCGCGTTGACGCTCGCCTGCGCGTTCTTGCCGAAGAGGCCCTTCAGCTTCTCGCGCACCAGCGGCATGCGGCTCATGCCGCCCACGAGGATGATGTCGTCCACCTCGTTGGCGCGCAGCTTCGCGTCCAGGAGCACGTCGCGCACGACGTCGATGGTGCGGTTGAGCAGCGGGTCGCAGATCTTCTCCAGGTCCTGGCGCGACATCGTCACGCGCAGGTCCCGGGGGCGGCCCGCGTTGTCCATCATCAGCATGGGGATGTGGACCTCGAAGGTGCTGCGCTCGGACAGCCCCATCTTCGCGCGCTCGGCGGCGTCGGCCACGCGCGACAGGGCGATGCCGTCCCCGTTGAACGCGATGCCCTCCTTCTCCTGGAAGCGCTCCAGGAGGAAGTCGACGATGAGGTTGTCGAAGTCGATACCGCCCAGGAAGATGTCGCCGCCGGTGCCCAGCACCTCGAAGACGTTCTTCTCGATGCGCAGGATGGTCGCGTCGAAGGTGCCGCCGCCCAGGTCGTAGACGAGCACCTTCTTGTTGAGCTCGCGGTTGAGGCCGTACGCGAGCGCCGCGGACGTGGGCTCGTTGAGGATGCGCTCCACCTTGAGGCCGGCCATGTGGCCCGCCTTGCGGACCGCTTCACGCTGGGGCTCGGAGTAGTAGGCCGGCACCGTCACCACGGCGCGCTCCACCTTCTGGTTGAGGTGGGTTTCGGCCATCTCCTTGCACTCGCGCAGGATGATGCCCTGCACCTCTTCCAGCGACAGCACGTCGTTGCCCAGGCGCACGGCGGCGCGGCCGGCGGCGTCGGGGGTGATTTCGTAGTGGAAGCGCTCGCGCACCTGCTTCACCACGGCGCTGTCGTAGGGACGGCCGACGAGGCGCTTCGCGCCGTAGATGGTGTGCGTGGGCCGCAGCACCAGCTGGTTCTTCGCGCGGTGACTGACGAGCAGCTTGTTCTGCGCGCTCAGCGAGATGACCGACGGGATGGTGTTGTAGCCCTCGCGCGAGCGCAGCACGACGGGCCGGCCGTTGGACAGGAGCGCCACGCAGGAGTTGGTGGTGCCCAGGTCGATGCCGATGACGGGGCCCGTGCCGGCCAGCGTCTGCGGCGGCGTGAGGTAGATGGGGCGCACCTGGCCGTTGGCGTCCAGGGCCGGAGGCGGCGCGGGTGTCGCCGGAGCAGCGGCGGGCGCGAGCATCGCGGGGGCGCTCGGCGCTGCTCCGG
>NZ_RAVW01000456.1 GCF_003611585.1 Corallococcus exercitus
CCTCCTGCCTGCCCCTTCCCCACATCCGCTGGCGGACAGAGCCCGTGTGCGCCCTTCGCCATTGCCCTCGTCCCCAGGAGGGAATCCGTTGTGTTTCCAGAGGTTCGGGGAAGCCGAGTGAGGACCGAGACACCAGACAAGGGGTGTCTATTACGGGAATCCCGTGATTTTTTGTCAGGGGGTCGAGGTCAAATCCCCCGGTTGGACCCCAGCGCATGGGGAGAGGGGAGGGCAGGTGATGCAACGGCTCCGGGCGACGCCCGCGAGCCCGGACCACCGGATCCGAAGGGGCTTGTCAGGGTCCCCAGGTGGACGCGGTCGTACCGCAGGTGCTCTCCCTTCGGGGCCCGGCGCGGATAGGCGGTTCAAGGAGCACAGCCATGAAGTCTTTCCTGTTGGTACCCAAGGAGTCCATCGAGACGCAGGCCCGGCCCGGAGTGCGTGGCACGGCGCAGGGCGAGCGCGTCCTCAGCCGCAGCACCGCGCTGCGCTTCAGCGCCGGGCAGAAGGCACCGGATGCCCTCACCGCTCTCGGTCTGCGGTCCGCCACGCTGCCCGGCGTGAAGCCGGAGGTCAGCGGCCAGGCGCAGCGCGGACGCAAGGGCGCCCGTGGCAAGAAGGCCAGCGACGTCGACGCCACGCCCATGCCGGGCGCGCCCGTGACGGAGCAGTCCGGCACGGAGGAGGTCGGCAGCTACCGGTTCATGCCCCTCATCGGCGCCACCATGGCGCACTTCTACTCCCAGGACGCGGAGAAGGCGGCCCGGGGCGAGCTGGCGGAGGAGTTCGAGTTCATCCCGGACGTGGTGCCCCTGTCCTTCCCCGGCCCGGTGTCCGCCGGCCAGACGGGGCCGCGCAACCGCGGCATGAGCTCGCTCGCCACCCGCGAGTGGCCTGACGAGTCGGGTGTCCCCCTGGCGCACGCCCAGGGCATCCGGGGCGCGGGCGTGATGCTGGGCATCCTGGACACCGGCGTGGACGCGGACCACCCGGAGCACGCGAGCAAGACCATCCAGTTCCGCTACGTCTCGCTCTTCCCCAACTCGCCGCACAACCCGGCGCGCGACGTGCGCGGCTTCGACCCGGACGGCCACGGCACCCACGTGTGCGGCATCGCCGCGGGCGTGCACCACGGCGTCGCGCCGGAGGTGGACCTGTACGCCGCGTCCGTCATCGAGTCGGAGACCATCCGCACCAGCCTGGGCCGCGTGGCCGCCGGCATGGAGTGGCTGCTGCACCAGTTCAGCCGCCCGGAGAACGCGTCGCGCCCCGCCGTCGTCAACCTGTCGCTGGGCTTCCCGCTGCAGCCGCCCCCGGGCATCTCCGAGGCGGACTACCTGCTCAACCAGCGCGCCCTGCAGGCCATGCTGCGTCGGCTTCTGGACAGCAACATCCTGCCCATTGTCGCGGCGGGTAACAGTGGCCCCAACACGGTTGGTTACCCAGCGGCCTTTCCCGAGGCCCTGGCTGTGGGGGCAGTCGACTTCGAGCGCAACGTGGCCACTTTCTCGGCCAGCGGCGCCGTGGGACGGCGTGTCGTGCCTGACGTCATGGGCTACGGGGTGAATGTGTATTCGTCTACTGAACGCCGCTGCAATAATCAGGCGTTCTATGAACGAATGAGTGGCACGAGCATGGCGGCGCCTTATGTCGCGGGTATTGCTGCGCTGTATCGTTGCCGTGCCCCTGACTTGACGGCATTGGAAGTGAGAGATTTGATTCTGGCCAATGCCATCAAGCTCCCTCGCTCGGCGAACCACCGGACGGGGAAGGGCCTGGCTGTTTTCAGGTGACGCGGTAGTTGCCGGGGCCGGTGCCACGTGAGCACCGGACCTGGGGAGGATGTGGCCATGCGCAGGAAGAATGGCGTGCCGGGCGAACCCCAAGACATTTCGGCCCGGATGTCCTCCGTCGCCGCCGTGCGTCCGCTGCCTGGCAGCGGAGGCACGGTGCGTGCGTTGCCGGGCTCTGGTGGCCTGGAGCGTGACGCGCAGCCGGGCGGCGACATCGACGTCACGGTGATGCCCCGGGAGCCGGCCGCACCGAAGCGCGCCGCCGCGTCCCCGCGGGCCCCCATGCGCTCGCGCGCGGACATCTACAAGGAAGGCCAGGCGGAGAACGCCCGCTTTCGCGAGAGCTTCATGCGCTGGCTGGAGGCACACCAGTTGGTGGGCGCCGTTCGCGCCATGAGTGAGCCGGGCGGTTCCATGCCCATGCTGCACGTCAGGTGCGCCCCGCGCGTGCTGGACCAGCTGCGCCGCGCGCCGGAGTTCGAGGCGGGCACGATGATGCCGCTCGAGCAGCTGTACTAGTCCTGCTCCAAAGCCTCCCGTCACGGGCCCCGCGCCACCACGGCGCGACCGGCGTGCCTGCGTCAGCCTCCGGACCCCGCTTCCCTTGTAACGGAAGGCGGCCCTCCGGCGGTCTAACCCGCCTTCGCGAAAGGCGGGCACCCACGTTGGGGGCGCCCACGCTTCGCACCGGGAAGAGGCTCGCTTGCCGCGTTCACCCCTGTGGAACAGACGGCCGGGGCGGCTTCTTCCTGATTAACCTAGAAACTCAGGATTGTAGCGGCCGGACGCCACTGAACGGCGGGACCAGTGTGGTGTCTGGGATTGGACGGTGTCAGGCCATCCGGCAGGCGTCCTCGAAGGACAGACGCGGGTTGCGCGGGAAGAGCTTCGCCGGGTCGCCGTAGCCCAGGTTGAGGAGGATGTTCGACTTCCATCCGGTGCCCTGGAGGAAGGCCTCGTCCACCTTCGCCTTGTCGAAGCCGCCCATGGGGCCGCAGTCGAGCCCCAGCGCGCGCGCCGCGAGGATGACGTAGCCCGCCTGCAGGGAGCCGTTGAGGAGCGCCGACTGCTCGCGCGCCTCCGGCGTCCAGGCCGCGAAAACGCTCTTCATGTCGCGCGACGGGAACAGCCTGGGCATCTGTTCGTGGAACGCGGTGTCGTACGCGATGATGACCGTCACCGGCGCCTGCATCGTCTTGTCCACGTTGCCCGGGGACAGCGTGGGCTTGAGCCGCTCCTTGGCCTCGCGGCTCTTCACGAACACCAGGCGCACCGGCTGGCTGTTGACCGCGGTGGGGGCCATGCGCGCCAGCTCATAGATGCGGCGCAGCGTCTCCTCCGTCACCGGCCGGTCCTGCCAGGCGCTGTGCGTGCGCGCCTCGGTGAAGAGCTGCTCCAGCGCATCCGTGTCCAGGGCCGTGTTCGTCGTCGCCATGCGAGTCGTCCTTCCGTTGCGAACACCCCATGGCTATCCGCGTCACTTTTATTTCGCAAGCTGCTTCCAAAAAGTAAGTAACTGCCGGCGGGAGGGGGCGGGCGCTATACTTGGAGAAGGAGGCGGCACGATGCATGACGACCTGAGCCCGCTGTGCTCGCGGTTCCTGACGGCGGCGGACCTTCTGGGCCGGCGCTGGACGGGCGTCATCCTGCGCATCCTGATGGATGGGCCCTGCCGCTTCGGGGAGCTGACGGAGCGCATCGGCACCATCAGCGAGCGCGTCCTGTCGGAGCGGCTCAAGGACCTGGAGGCCGAGGGCATCCTCGAGCGCCACGTCGACCCGGGCCCGCCCATCCGCTCCGAGTACCGCCTGACGGAGAAGGGTCAGGCGTTCTGGAAGGTCATCGACGAACTGGGCAAGTGGGCGGAGCGCTGGGTGGACGTGAAGGCCCCGGCGCAGAAGGGCGTGGGCGCGAAGTCCACGCGGGCCGCGCCCCGGAAGCGCAAGAGCGCCTGAGGTCCGGAGCGCGGATGAAACCGGCGGCCTAGAAGTTGTGGCCGCCGTCCACGTCGATGGTGCGGCCGTTGAAGTAGTCGCACTCCACGATGAACTTCACGGCCACCCAGATGTCCTCCGGCTCGCCGATGCGGCCCACCGGGATTGCGGCCACCAGCGCGTCGCGGGCCTTCTGGTTCATCCCCTGCGTCATGGGCGTTTCAATCATGCCCGGGGCGATGGCGCCCACGCGGATGCCGAACGGCGCGAACTCGCGCGACCAGGTGACGGTGTTGGCGGCGAGCGCGGCCTTGGCGGACACGTAGTTGGACTGGCCGCGGTTGCCGTGCCGCGCGATGGACGACATGTTCACGATGACGCCGGGGCGCTGGTCCGTCTCCACCATCTTGGAGACGACCTCGCGCACCATCAGCGTGGCGCCGGTGAGGTTCACGCCGATGACGGCGTTCCAGTCCGCCGTGGACAGCTTCTTCACCTGGCCGGTGGTGCGGTCCTTCTTCACGAGCAGCGCGTCGCGCAGGATGCCCGCGTTGTTGATGAGGCCGTTGAGGCCGCCCATGGCGCCGTGCGCCCACTGCACGAAGTCCGTGACGTCCTGCTCGTTGGACACGTCCAGCTTGCGCCGGTGGATGCCCGCGGGCAGCGCCGCGAGCTTCTCCTCGTTGACGTCGCCAACGGCCACCTGGCCGCCCGCCTCATGGATGCGCTGGGCGAAGTGCGCGCCCATGCCCTGCGCGCCACCCGTCACGATGATCTTCAGGTCCTTCAGCTGCATGTGCCTCTCCTTGGGCGTGTCCGAAAAACGCGCGCAGGGTACGCACACCGCCCGGGCGCTGGCCAGCGCCGCGGAGGCTGAAACCTGAATCAAGCTTCAACTTTTTTGAGGCCCGGACCCCCGACGCGGTGCGTTGGGGGCCGGGTGCTGGAACTAGAGGGCGTCCGAGATGACAGAGCCCAGCCGCTTCATGCCCTCGACGATGAGCTCGGGCGGGCGGTTGGAGTAGTTCAGCCGCATGAACTGCGGCTTCTGGTCGTTGGCGAAGAAGGGCGCGCCGGGGACAAAGGCGACCTTCTGCTCCACGGCCAGGGGCAGGAGCTTCGCCGCGTCCAGCCCCCCGGGCAGCTCCACCCAGAGGAACATGCCGCCGTCCGGCCGGGTCCACTGGGTGCCCTGGGGCATGTGGGCCTTGAGCGCGTCCAGCATCGCGTTGGCGCGCTGGGCGTAGATGGGCATCAGCGCCTGGATGTGGCCCGCGTAGTCGAACGTCTCCAGCAGCCGCGCCGTGGCGCGCTGGGCGAGCGTGGCGGTGTGCAGGTCCGTGGCCTGCTTCGCGATGGTCATCGGCTTGAGCAGCGCCTTGGGGCCCGTCACCCAGCCCAGGCGCAGGCCGGGGGCCAGCGTCTTGGAGAAGGTGGACAGCGACACCACCACGCCCTGGTCGTCCAGCGACGCCAGCGACGGCAGGTGCACGCCCTTGAAGCGCAGCTCGCCGTACGGGTCGTCCTCCAGGATGACGAAGCGGTGCTCCTGGGCCAGCCGCACCAGCGCCTTGCGGCGCTCCAGGGACAGGGTGGTGCCCTTGGGGTTCTGGAAGTTGGGGATGACGTAGAGCAGCTTCGGCGGGCCCTTCTTCTTGATCAGCGCCGTCAGGTCGTCCGTGTCCATGCCCGCGTCGTCGCTGCGCACGGTGGCGAACTCCACCTCGTAGCCGCCGAAGGTCTGCAGCGCGGCCAGGTAGCTGGGGTCCTCCACGACCACCAGGTCACCCGGGTCGAGGAGGATCTTCCCCGCCAGGTCCAGGCCCTGCTGCGAGCCGCTGGTGATGAGCACCTGGTCCGCGTGGACGTTCTGGCCCTTGCGGGCCAGGTGCCCGGCGATCCACTCGCGCAAGGGGGCGAAGCCCTCCGTGGTGCTGTACTGGAGCGCGGAGCGCCCGTCCGCGTCGCTGGCGAAGGTCTCCGCGAACGCCTTGGCGATGGCGTCCTTCGGGAAGAGCTCCGGCGCGGGCAGGCCGCCGGCGAAGGACAGGATGTCCGGGCGCTCGGCGATCTTGAGGATCTCACGCACCGCGGACGTCTTCATCCGGGACATGCGCTGGGACAGCCGGTAGGCCGGAGGAGGGGGCAGGGGTGCACTCATAGCGTCCGCGCTCATGTTCATTCTCCGTTCAACAGCTCATCGGGGACACGCACATGCGTGTCTTCCTTCAAGGTCGACAGGACGATGGTGGTGCTCGTGCGGGTCACACCTGGAATGGTGCGCAGCGTCTCCACGAGCAGCGAGTCCAGCGTCCGCGTATTCGCGGTCTTCACCTTCAAGACGTACGAGTCCTGCCCCGCGACCCGGTGGGCCTCCAGCACGTCCTCCAACTCGGCGACCTTCCGCGCGAAGCCTTCGAAGTGCTTGGGGTGCTCGATGCTCACCCCGATGAAGGCGGTGATGTCCTTGCCCAGCTGCGTCGCGTCCACGCGCGCCGTGTAGCCGGTGATGACGCCCTTCTCCTCCAGCTTGCGGATGCGCTCCGCCACCGCCGGCTGGGACAACTTCACCCCACGTGACAGCTCCAGCTGCGTGGCCCGGCCATCGCGCTGAAGCATGTCCACGATTCGATAATCCAGGGCGTCCATGGGGCTTAGAACCTTATTTTTATAAGCGGCCTTGGCAGTCGACGGTGAAGTTATATGCCTCTGCCATGGATTGCAAGTCCGTTTGTACGCAAAGTGGTTGATGCCGCCGGAGGGGGCTCCACCCGACTCCGCACGTCCCCTGGCAGGCAGGCGAAAGGTGGTGCTGGAAGGGCCGCCAGGGAGTGCTCCCGCGAGAGAAAAGGGGGCGTGGTGGACACTTCCGCGCTCACGGCCCGGCGCTGCCACGGCAGGTCTTTGACGCCGCGCGTCCGTGTCTGTCTTTGACGCAAGGAGCCATCCATCCGCTTTTGACAGGGCGGCCAAGCGGGTGCTACCCGTTCTGAAAGATGAATCGCCCTTCAACTTCAGAACGCGTCCCCGTCACGCCGCGCGGTCAGCGGACGCGGCAGAAGCTGTTGAAGGCCGCGGAGGCGGTGTTCGGGGACAAGGGCTACGAGCGCGCGTCCATCGCGGACCTCACGCGCAAGGCCAGCGTCGCGCTGGGCACCTTCTACGTGTACTTCCCTGACAAGCAGTCCATCTTCGTGGAGGTGGTGGACGAGCTGGGCGCGCGCCTGCGCCGCCTCATCGCGGAAGGCACGGCCGCGTGCACCACGCGTCTGGAGGTGGAGCGCGAGGGGCTGCGCGCCTTCTTCCAGTTCGTGCGCCAGCACCCCAACCTCTACCGCGTGGTGCGGCAGGCGGAGTTCGTGGACGCGGACTGCTACCGCCGCTACTACGACCGCTTCGCCAAGGGCTACGTGCGCGGCCTCACGCTGGCCATGGACGCCGGCGAGGTGCGCCGTATGGACCCGGAGGCGCTCGCCTACTGCCTGATGGGCATTGGCGACTTCCTGGGCATGCGCTGGGTGCTCTGGGAAGAGGACATGGGCCTGGAGCGCGTGCTCGACACGGCGATGACGCTCCTGTCCCACGGCCTGCCCCCGGACACCTCCGCCACGCGCTCCCATCTCCAGGCTGTCCCCCCCCCGACGGCAGCCTGTCTCTTATACCCCTCTCC
>NZ_RAVW01000457.1 GCF_003611585.1 Corallococcus exercitus
GTTCAATTCCCCGTAGCTCACCGCCTCCCGCCCGTACTTCACCGCCACCGCCTCCGGCGTCTTCTCCACCTGTCTCTCGAACCAGGTGTGAAGGCAGAGCGATGGAGGCACCGGCACCACCCGCTCGGGCCGGGCCGGGACGCGCCGCTCGTCCTCCAGCAGGAGGGAGACGCGCGAGAAGCGCAGCTCCGGCTCACGGGCCACCGTCTCGAACGCGAGCTCCAGCCGCCGCGCCATGCGGCGCACCGTCGCGGCGTCGAAGAGCTCCGCGTCGTACTGGAGCCAGCCGCCCAGGCCGTCCGCTGTCTCGGCCAGCAGGAGCATCAAGTCGAACTGGGTGGTGCGCGGCGGCAGCTCGACCGACGCGAGCCGCAGCGCCCCCACGTCCAGCCGTCCGCCACTCACGCCCGACGCGAAGGCGGCCAGGCCCGCCAGCGGTGCGCGCTGCAACGAGAACATCGTCTGCACGAACGGCACGCGCCCGGCCTCGCGCCCACGGCCCAGCCGGTCCACCAGCTCCACGAAGGGCACGTCCGCGTGCTCCAGCGCGCCCATCATCCGCTCCCGCGCGCGGCGCACGACCTCACGCAAGGACGGATCCCCTCCCAGCTCGGTGCGGATCACCAGCGGGTTGACGAGATAGGCCACGGCGTCCATGACCTCCGCGCCGTTGCGGCCCGCGGCGGGACACCCCACCCGCATCCGCTCCTGTCCGGTCTGCCGCGCCAGGAAGAGCTGGTAGCAGGCCAGCAACGTCCCGTGCAGCGTCGTGGACTCCTGAAGGGCCAGGGCCTGAAGCCGCTCGACGACCTCGCTCGACACGTGGATCCGCTCCGCGCCGCCCCGGAACGTCGACACCGGGGGCCGGGGGCGATCCACCGGCAGCGTCAGCGGCGGAATCTCCCCCGTGAGCTCCTGCTCCCAATAGGCCCACTGGCCCGCCGCACGGCTCGCGCGACGGACCTCATGACGGCGCACCGCCGCCAGGTCCGAAGCCGCCACGCCCGGGGTGGCCTGCTGTCCCGCCGGCGCATAGGCCGACGCCAGCTCGCGCAGCAGCACGGCCATGGACCAGAAGTCCGTCACCAGGTGATGCAGCGTCAGCAGCACCACGCGAGCCCCGTCCGCGCGCAGGTACAACGACGCGCGCAGCAGCGGCCCTGCCACCAGGTCGAAAGGACGCTCGATGTCCTCCTGCATCCTCGCCAGGAATGCCCCCTCGTCATCCGCCGAGGCATCCACCTCTCGCAGCGGCACGTCGACCCGGGCCAGCACACGCTGAACGGGTTCGCCCCCGCGCGAGACGAACACCGAGCGCAGGCCATCATGGCGTTCCACCAACGACCGCAAGGCCGCCTGGAGCGCCCGCACGTCGAGCGCCCCTTCGATGCGCGCCGCGCCCGCGACGTTGTACGCGGCGGAGCCGGGCGCCAGTTGCTGGAGGAACCACAGGCCCGCCTGTCCGGGCGTGAGCGGGACCTCGGCCGGAGCAGCCACGCCGCGGGCCGCGTCCGACGCCGGCCCGGAGCGCGCCGCGTTCAACGACACCCGCTCCCGAAGCGAAGCCAGGCTCGCCCCCTGGAGCAGCCACGCGAGCGGCACCTCGACGCCGAACGAAGCCTCCAGCGCGTTGTGCAACTCCAGCGCGAGCAGCGAGTCCAGGCCGTACTGGAGCAGCGGCGCCTCCGGCCGCAGCGACGACGGCGCGACGCCCAGCCGCGTGGCCACCAGCGCGAGCAGCGGATCCACGGGCGCCGCGTCCGGCCCCGCGGCCACGGCTCCGGCGCCCTCATCACGCCACGCCGCCAGGGCCTCCAGCTCCTCCGACACGAAGAGCTGCCTGCACGCGCGGCGCTGCACCTTGCCGCTGGACGTCTTCGGCACCGCGCCCGGCCCCGTCAGGACCACCGCGTGCGGACGCACCTCGTGCTCCAGCGCCAGCCGTTCGACGATGTTCGCGAGCATCACCTCCGGCTCGCCCCGGCCCGGAGACATCTCCTGCACCACGACCAGCCGCTCCTCGCCGGCGACGTCCACGCTGAACGCCGCGACGCCGCCCGGACGCAGCGCCGGGTGGCTGCGCTCGACGGTCAGCTCCAGGTCCTGCGGGTAGTGGTTGCGCCCGCGCAGGATGATCAGGTCCTTGATGCGCCCCGTGACGTACAGCTCCCCGTCCCGCAGGAAGCCCAGGTCCCCGGTGCGCAGGTACGGCCCCTCCCCGTCCGCGGTCGCCGCGCCGAACGTGGCCACGGACTCCTCCGGGCGGTTCCAGTACCCCCGGGCGACGTGCGCGCCCGTGACCCAGATTTCGCCCACCTGACCGTCCGCGCACCGCTCGCGTGACTCCGGCGCCACGACGGCGATCCGCTCGTCCAGCAGCGCGCCGCCACACCCCACGAGCGCGGCCCCCGCCTCCTGGTCCACCGCGCGGCCCCGCGAGAGCGCGTCGCGGTCCACGTGCAGCACGCGAGGCAGCGCCTCCTTCGCGCCACCGGACACGATGAGGCTGGCCTCCGCCAGGCCATAGCAGGGATAGAAGGCCTCACGGCGGAACCCGCACGAAGCGAACGCCTGGCTGAAGCGCTCGAGCGTGCTCGCGCGAACGGGCTCCGCGCCACAGAACGCCACGTCCCAGCAGGACAGGTCGAGCGCGGCCTTCTGCGCGTCGCTCACCTTGCGCACGCACAGCTCGAAGGCGAAGTTGGGCCCGCCGCTCGTCGTGCCCCGGAAACGGGAGATGGCTTCCAGCCAGCGCAGCGGGCGCTGCATGAACGTGAGCGGCGACATCAGCACGCCGCGCGAGCCCAGGTGGATGGGCTGGAGCACGTTCCCGATGAGTCCCATGTCGTGGTACAGCGGCAGCCACCCCACCACGACATCGCGCGCGCCCAGCCCGAAGCCGGCCTGGATCATCGCCTCGTTGGCCAGCAGGTTCGCGTGCGACAGCATCACGCCCTTGGGCGCGGCCGTGGAACCGGACGTGTACTGGAGGAACGCCAGCGAGCCGGACTCCAGCGCCGGGGCCCTCCAGCCGGATTCCATTCCCGGCGCGACGAGCGACTCGTACGCCAGCCAGCGCAGGTGCCCCAGCTCCGGGGCCAGGCCCACCAACCCTTCCGCCATCTCCGCGATGAACGCGGACGTGAGCGCCACGGCCGCGCCCGCGTCCTTCACGATGACCTCCAGGCGCGGAAGCGTGCGGTTCAGGCGCGACGGGTCCGGGGGATAGGCCGGCACCGCCACCGCCCCGGCGTAGAGACAGCCGAAGAACGCGGCGATGTACTCGAGCCCGGGCGGATACAGCAGCAGCACCCGGTCCCCGGGCCGCACGTGCCCGGCCAGCGACGCGGCGATGGCCCGCGCCTGCCGGTCCAGCTCCGCGTAGGTGATGGACGCCTCGTCGCCGTCCTCCTCCCCCAGGAACGTGAAGACGGGGAGCGCGGCCTGGGACTCGGCGCGCAGCCGCAGCAGGTCCACCAACGTCTCGGCCGGCCGGAGGTGTCCGGGCATCTGGGTTCCTATCGCTGGGGGCCAGCGCGAGGCCGGCCCGGAAGGGTCGTGTCACACGCGACACGGCCCCGGAGGAACACGGACGCCCCCGGTGGCCATCCCTGGTGTGGGTGCTTCAGGGCCCGCGCTGAGGGCTCAGGACGGCTTGCGGAGCGTGAACGTCCACACCCGGTGTGTGGTCTGGATGGCCCGCTCCATGCCCTGCCAGTAGGGCAGGTCCAGCCAGCGCTCCTCCAGCATCTCCAGCCCCGCCTCGGCGAAGAGGTGCTTCCACTCGGAGGGCGTGAGCCAGTCGGCCGGGTCCTCCACGCCGCGATACAGCAGCGGCCCGTAGCCCACGAAGATGCCGCCCGGCTCCAGCACCCGGCGCAGCTCCTCCAGGAGCGGCCGCGCCGGCACGCAGTCCATGAAGTGCACCGCGATGGCCGCGGACAGCGTCCCGTCCGCCACCGGCAGCTTCAACGCATCCGCCACCGCCAGGCTGCGCGCGTCCATCCGCGCCGCGGCCTCCTGCGTCAGCTTCGCCTCGATGGGCGTCGCGACGTTGTCCCCGCCCAGCTGCGGGTAGTGCAGCTCCCACAGGTTCAGGGGCCCCTGGAGCAGCCGGTGGAACCAGTCCACGTACGCCAGGCACAGGTCGACGCCGAAGACCGAATCGAAGTGGCCGGACAGCTCGTGCACGAAGCGGCCCGTGCCGGCCCCCAGCAGCACCGCGGTCCCCCGGCGGCGGGCGTGCGTCTGGACCGCGCGCGCCAGCTCGTCGCGGATGGTGGCGATCTGCTTCTCCCCATCCGGCGTGCCGCCCCAGTCCGCGCGCAGGAAGCCGGTCATCGCCGGGCCCCACGACTCGTTGAACGGCAGCCCCGCGGCCTGGGGCGGAGGATCCGCCGCCAGCCGGATGAGCGACGCGACGTCCGCGTGCGCGGCCAGCCCGAAGAGCTGCCCGGTCGCCAGCTCCAGGTCGGCGCTCAGCGCGCGCCGGGCCTGCTCCAGGGCCGTCTTGCGGAAGGGCTGCGCCTGCTCCAGCGCCTCACCGCGCGCCAGCAGCATCTGGAGCCCGCCGACATAGCGCGCCAGCGACACCGCGTTGCTCGCGATGTACGCGGCCGGATCCGGGACGAGCACGGGCACCGTGCCCAGCCGGGGGAAGCGGTCCCCACAGGCATCGCAGGTGAAGGTGTCCTCCGCCCCGGAGAGGCTGCCCCGGCAGTTCGGGCAGCGCCAGGCGGAGTGGACGAGGTCGGTGGCGGACGTCATACGGGCGCGGCTCCTGTTCAGGGAAGAAGGGCGACGGCTTCGAGCAGCAACTGCGCGGCGAGCAGCGACGTGACCTCGGCGTGGTCCAGCGAGGGCAGCACCTCCACGACGTCCATGCCCACCAACCGGCAGCCGGCCAGCGAGCGCACCAGCCGCAGCGCCTCACGCGAGGTGAGGCCCCCGGGGACAGGCGTGCCCGTGCCGGGGGCGAAGGCGGGGTCCACCGCGTCGATGTCGAACGTCAGGTAGACCGGGTGCTGCCCCACGCGCTCGCGCACCTCCGCGAGGATGGCCGCGATGCCGCGGTCCTCCACGTCGTCGATGCGGTACTCGTTCGAGGCGTGCTCCCGGATGAGGTCCGGGTCCCCGGAGTGCCGGATGCCAATCTGGTGCAGCTGCCCCCGGGCGATGAGTCCCTCGGTCAGCGCGTGGCGCATGGTGGTGCCATGGTGCCGCTCCTCGCCGAGCATGCCGCCCTCCGCCATGTCGGAGTGCGCGTCCACGTGCACCAGCGCGATGGGGCCATGCTTGCGCGCCACCGCGCGCAACACCGGCAGCGTCACCGAGTGGTCGCCGCCCACCACGAAGGGCGCCGCGCCGCTGGAGACGATGCGCGTCACCTCCGCCTCCACTGCGGCGCGCATGCCTTCCGCGTGAAGCAGCGGCAGCGGCACGTTTCCGCCGTCGAGCGCCCGCTTCAGCGCGGGCGCCTCGTCCGACAGCCGGCCCAGCTCCACCGACGCGCTCGCCCGGCGCACGTGATACGGCGCGAACCGGGCCCCGGGCTGGTAGGTCGTCCCCCCGTCATACGTGACTCCGATGAAGACCGCGGAGGCCCCGTCGTAGACAGCGTCACCGCGCGTGAAATCCGCCAGTGGCAAGCGCAGGAAGGGAATCTGTCCGTGCCGCAGGTACTCGCCCAGGGTCTGTTGCATGGTGTCGCTCCATTAACATACAAGCCGGAACTCCTGACACCGCTGCTCGCGGGCGCGCTCGCGTGGCAAGCGGGCCTGTTTCGCATGGGGCGCGCGGTGAAACATGACGCTCCAGGACGAGGATGCCCTCCGCGATGGATGACAGCGGTTTCGCCTGGGAACAGGGGCCCTGGCGCGAGTTGATCCGCCTCGCGCTTCCCACGGCGCTCTCCTCCTTGTCCTACAGCCTGATGACGCTGACGGACACGCTCTTCCTCGCGAGGGTGGGCGCGGCGCCGCTCGCGGGAATCGCGCTGGGCGGCACGGCGTCCTTCGTGTTGCTGTCCTTCTGGTTCGGCCTGTTCCGGGCCACCAAGACGCTGGTCGCGCAGGCGCGGGGCGCGGGACAGGACAGCGATGCGCGGGCCCACGCGGGCCTCGGAATCCTCACGGCGAGCGCGGCGGGTGCGGTGGGCATCCTGCTGGGTCACGGCGTCGCGGCGCTCCTGCCCCACCTCGCGGGTTCCGCCGAGGCCGGCGCGCTCGCCGCGGACTACCTGCGCACCGTCTCGTACGGCGCCCCCATGGTGCTGCTCACCGTCGTCCTGGGGGAGGTGCGCCTGGGCGCGGGGGACGCGGTGACACCGTTCCGGGCCGCGCTCGCGGGCAACGCGCTCAACCTCGTCCTCGCCTGGGTGCTCATCTTCCCCGTGGGACTGGGCGTCGTGGGCGCGGCGCTGGCCACGGTCATCGCCAACACCGTGGAGACCTGCTGGCTGGCCAGCGTGCAGGCCCGCGAGGGCGTGGCGTTCCGCGCGGTGCGCCGGGAACACTTCGGGCGGCTGTGGCGTCTGGGCCTTCCCAGTGGAGTGCAGGTCCTCCTGGAGCTGGGGGCCTACGGGCTCCTGGCGGCGATGATCGCCCCCCTGGGCGCGGTGCCACTCGCCGCGCACCAGCTGGTGGCACAGCTGCTGCGGCTGCTGGGGCTCCCGGTCATCGCGATCGCCGAGTCCGCCGCGGTGCTGGTGGGGCAAGGCGTGGGCGCGGGCCGGTGGGCCCTGGTCCGCCGCGTGGCGTCGCGGGCCTTCGCGCTCAACGGCCTCATCACCCTGGGGGTCGCGTTCGCGCTCTGGGTGGCCGGTCCCGCGCTGGCGGCGGCGGCCACGCAGGACACGGAGGTCCGCGCACTCGCGGCCCGACTGCTTGGGTTGGGTGCGCTCGTGCAACTCGCGGGCGGCGCGAACGCGGTCGCCGGCGCGGTGCTGCGCGGCACGGGGGACGCCACCGTGCCCGCGCTGCTGGGCATCGCCACCGCATGGCTGGGTGCGCCATTGCTGATGTGGCTGTTGGGCTACCGGCTCGGGTGGGGAGCCATGGGAGGATGGCTGGGAATGCTCATCGAGAACGGCGTGTGCGCGTCATACCTGACGGCGCGCATCTGGAATGGAGGCTGGCGCGCGGCGGGTTCGACGCGCAGCGCACCGTCCGCATGAAAGCGCCGCGAGCGCTGCCTTTGAATCACGCGCCGCGAATGCGCGTCCCGTGTCCCCGGTTGCCTTCACGCCCACCTCCCCGCTGACATCGCGTCCGACGACTGATGCCCACCCGTGAAGAACTCCGGCAGCGCCGGGCCCAGCTGACCGAAGCCCAGCGCGCCCTCCTGGAACAGCGTCTGCGCGGCGGCGCTCCGGCCCCCGCCCTCCCCGACATTC
>NZ_RAVW01000458.1 GCF_003611585.1 Corallococcus exercitus
ACACGTGCCTTATCGTCGGCAGCGTCAGAGGTGTATAAGAGACAGGCGTACGGACAGGCCCCCGCGTACGGACAGGCCCCCGTGCCCACGGATGATCCGTTCGCCGTGGACTTCACGTCGCCCCCTCCGGCCGCGCCGCCCGCTCCGGACTTCCAGCTGGACTTCGGCGACCCGGCCCCCGCCGCGCCGCCGGCGCGCGTCAACCCCGCGACGGACTTCGGCGACGTGGACTTCGGCGACCCCTCGCCCGTCCCGGCCTCCGCGGCCACGGGCCTGCCGGACGCGCTGGAGTTCGACCCCACCGCCGCGCCCATGGATGACCTGGAAGCGGACCTCTCCGCGCCGCTGCCGCCCCCGCCCGCCGCGGGCCCCGCGGACGGCCTGGAGATGCTCAGCTTCATCGACGACAGCGCCGGCAAGGAGGCCGGCGGCCGCGTGCCGGTGAAGCGCTTCCACGTGCGCCGCCGCTCCGGGAAGATGTTCGGCCCGTTCGAAGAGGGCGTCATCGTCAAGATGCTCGAGGACGGCCAGCTCCTGGGCAACGAGGACGTGTCGCCGGACTCGGAGGCGTGGTCCGCCATCGGCACGGTGCCCGTCTTCGCCGCCGCCATCCAGCGGCTGATGGAGGGCCCGTCCAAGGCCGTGCCCATCGCGGCCACCCCGGGCGCACCGGCGCCGGACGCGGCCGCCAGCCCGGACGCCGCCAACCCGCAGGCCAGCATGGAGCGGCTGCGCCAGCTCTACGAAGGCCGCATGGCCGCGGTGTCCGTCGTGGACCGCAGCGCCGCCGAGGCCAAGTGGAAGAAGCGCCTGCCCGCCATCATCGCCGCGGGCGTGTCGGTGCTCGTGCTGGGCACCGGCGCCAGCTTCGAGGCCGGCCGCTACGGCGCCTTCGGCCGCCACAAGTTCTTCCCGGCCCGCGTGTCCGCCGGCTCCTCCGAGGCGAAGCTCGTCGAGGAGGCGCGCAAGGGCCTCCTGGCGGACACCTACGCCAGCTACAAGGAAGCGCGAAAGAAGAGCGCCCAGGTGCTGGCCACCAAGGAGTACCCCGAGGTCCGCGCCCTCTGGTGCCAGTCCGTGGCCTACCTGCAGCGCCGCTACGCGGACGGAGATCGCTCCGACCTCACCTCCTGCAACGCGCAGATGGAGGCCATCGAGCTCCTGGGGGAGAAGAACGTGGAGGTCATCAAGACCGCCGCCGCCATCGCCCTCACCAACCGCAAGGGCGCGGAGGCGCAGGCCCGCCTGCAGGACGCCTCCACCCGCGAGGACAACCAGGGCGACCTGGAGCTCGCGTTCCTCCTGGCGGAGTCCTACGCGCAGCAGAAGGACATCGGCAACGCCGTCGCCACGCTGACCAAGGTGCTGGAGAAGGACCCCAAGTCCGCCAAGGCGCACCACGCGCTGGGCAACCTTTACCAGGCGCAGGGCAAGGCCGACGAGGCCGCCAAGGCCTACGCGGACGCGCTCGCCGCGGATCCGCAGCACGCCGCCTCCGCGGTGGAGCTGGCCGCGGTGGAGCTGCTCGTGCGCAAGTCGAACATCGAGCAGGGCGCCCAGGCCGTGGAGAGCGCCCTGAAGCTCCAGGACGCGCTGGGGCCCGCCGAGCGCGCCCGCGCCCGCGGCCTCAAGGGCGTGGCCCTCTTCCAGCAGTTCAAGCCCAAGGAAGCGGAAGCCGAGCTCAAGGCGGCCTACAAGGACAACCCGGACTCCGCCTTCATCAAGGCCCAGCTCGCCCAGGTGCTGCGCTCGCAGCGCGACTACGACGGCGCGCTGCCCCTCTTCGCCTCGCTCGCGGCGGAGGACAGCGGCAACCTGGAGCTCGTGGACGGCCACATCACCGCGCTGGTGATGACGGGCAAGATGCAGGACGCGCTCACCGCCGTGGAGGCCGCCAGCAAGAGCTTCCCCAACGAGGCGCGCATCGCGTACCTCTACGGCCGCATCGAGGACGCGCTGGACAAGCCCGTGGAGGCGGAGGGCCACTTCAAGCGCGCCACCGCCGCCGACCCGAAGCTGGTGGACGCGGGCCTGTACCTGGGCCGGCTGTACCTGCGGCAGCACCGCAACGCGGACGCGCGCACCCTCCTGGAGGCCGCCGCGCAGCAGGCGCCGGAGCACGCGGGCGTGCACGCGGGCCTGGGAGAGCTGGCGCTCGCGGAGAACAACAGCCTGCTCGCGCAGCAGGAGTTCGACCGCGCCGTGCAGCTGGACCCCAACCTGGCGGACGCCCACCTGGGCCTGTCGCGCGTGTCGCTGCTCAATGGCGACGCGGCCCGCGCGGAGACAGAGGCCAACCGCGCCCTGGAGCTGGATCCGCACCTCTTGAAGGACGGCCGGCTGCAGCGAGGGCTCGTGCTGTGGCGGTTGCACCGGCTGGACGAGGCCGTGACGGAGCTGGAGAAGGCCAAGGCGGAGGACCCCCGCTCCACCACCACGCCCATCACCCTGGGCGCGGTGCTCCTGGAGAAGGGCGACCTGGCCGGCGCGGAGAGCAACCTGGGCCTCGCGCTGCGCAACGAGCCGTCCAACCACGAGGCCCTCTACTACCTGGGCCTCGTGCGCGCGAAGCGCTCGGAGTACACCCAGGCGCTCGACAGCATGAAGACCGCCGTGGACCGCGCCCCCAAGCGCGCGGACTACAAGTACGCCTACGGCGTCATCCTGCGCGACGCGAAGCGGCTGCCGGACGCCATCGAGCAGTGGCAGGCCGCCGTGGCGCTGGACCCCAACTACGCGGACGCGCACGAGGCCCTGGGCCACGCCTACCTGGAGCGCGCCGAGTTCGACAGCGCCATCGCCTCCTTCGAGGCGGCGCTCAAGGCGGATCCGCAGCGCACGCGGGTGATGGGCGCCATGGGTGACGTGCTCTTCAACGCCGCGCGCTGGGACGACGCCGTCCGCCGCTACCAGGCAGCGCTCAAGGCGGATCCGAAGCTCACGTACGTCTATTACAAGGTCGCCCGCGCCTACACGGAGCAGGCCCAGCACGCGAAGGCCATCGACTGGTACAAGAAGGCCACCACCGCCGAGCCGGAGAACCCGCAGCCCTTCTACTACCTGGGCTTCGCCTACAAGGAGCGCAACAAGCGCAAGGACGCCATCACGGCCTTCAAGGAGTACTTGGTGAAGAAGCCGGACGCGGCGGACAAGAAGGACATCGAGGACGAAATCTACGACCTCGAACACTGAGCCGGGCCTTCCGGGCAGGCCCCGTTGAAGGCCTGCCCGGGCCACCGGCGGGAGACCTCCAGGTCAGCCCCCGGGGCCTGGGGGCGTCCGGCCCTGAGCACCCGGCGCGTGGTGAGCCTTGCCGGCCCACCCCGGGGTGACTACAAGGCGAGCCCCTATGCTGGACCTCCGGAACGTTGCGCAGAACTTCGATGCGGTCGTCGCCCGACTGAAGACGCGGGGCGGCAGCCTGGACCTCGGCCCCTTCCAGGCGCTCTTCCTGGAGCGCCGCGACCTCTACGTCTCCATGGAAGCGCTGGCCGCGCGCCGCAACGCCGCCAACGAGGAGATGAAGCGCAAGGCCAAGGAGGACCCGGCCGCCATGGAGAAGCTGCGCGGCGACCTGCGCGGCGTCTCCCAGGAGATCAAGGAGAAGGAGGCCCGCCTCAAGGAAGTGGAGGAGGAGCTCAACCGCATCCTGCTGGTCATCCCCAACGTGCCCCACGAATCCGTCCCGGTGGGCACGAGCGCGGACGAGAACGTCCAGGTGAAGGCCTGGGGTGAGAAGCCCAACCTGCTCTTCACGCCGAAGCAGCACTTCGAGCTGGGCGAGTCGCTGGGCATGCTCGACTTCGAGCGCGCCGCGAAGGTGTCCGGCAGCCGCTTCACCTTCTACAAGGGCGCCCTCGCGCGGCTGGAGCGCGCGCTCGTCACGTTCATGATCGACGTGCACACGTCCAAGGGCTACACGGAGCTGCTGCCGCCCTACCTCGTGCTGCGCGAGACGATGATGGGCACCGGCCAGCTGCCCAAGTTCGAGGACGACGCCTTCAAGACGTCCGGCGAACCCGAGCGCTTCCTCATCCCCACCGCGGAAGTCCCCGTGACGAACTACCACGCGGACGAAATCCTGGAGGGGGAGCAGCTCCCCATCCGCTACTGCGCCTTCAGCCCGTGCTTCCGCGCGGAGGCCGGCGCCGCGGGGCGCGACACGCGCGGCCTCATCCGCCAGCACCAGTTCCACAAGGTGGAGCTCGTGAAGTTCTCCCAGCCGGACAAGAGCCTGGACGAGCTGGAGGCCATGACGGACGACGCGTGCGACATCCTCCGCCGGCTGGGGCTGCACCACCGCGTGATGCTGCTGTGCACCGGGGACATGGGCTTCGGCGCGCGCAAGACCTACGACATCGAGGTCTGGCTGCCGGGCCAGGGCGCGTACCGGGAGATTTCGTCCTGCTCGGACTGCGGCGACTTCCAGGCCCGCCGCGCGAAGATCCGCTTCCGCGCCCAGAAGGGGGACAAGCCCCAGATGGTGCACACCCTCAACGGCAGCGGGCTGGCCGTGGGGCGCACGAGCATCGCCATCCTGGAGAACTACCAGCGGGAGGACGGAAGCGTCGCCATCCCGGAGGCGTTGGTGCCGTACATGGGCGGCCTGAAGGAACTTCGCCCCCTGTAGTCAGGGCCTGCTGGCCCCGGACGTGAAAAGGGGCCAACATCTCTCTTGCCACAGGGAAGAAATGATGTAGAAGGGCGGCCCCACGGGCGCGGTTGGCCCCACGGGAACCGACGGCAAAGGCTGTGGAGGCGTGGCCGAGCGGTTGAAGGCAGCGGTCTTGAAAACCGCAGAAGGTGAAAGCCTTCCGTAGGTTCGAATCCTACCGCCTCCGATTTTGAGCTTGAGTTTCGTGGTTCTTTGACAGAGAAGAGTTGGAGAGATGGCCGAGAGGCTGAAGGCACAGGTTTGCTAAACCTGCATACTCGAAAGGGTATCGAGGGTTCGAATCCCTCTCTCTCCGCCACTTGATGTAAAGCAGCAGCCGGAAGAAATGCTCCCTTAGCTCAGCTGGATAGAGCGTCGGACTACGAATCCGAAGGCCGGAGGTTCGAATCCTCCAGGGAGCGCCACTTCTTCTTCAGGCGCGCACATCATGAGTGACGACATCGCTTTCATGCAGCAGGCTCTTGAGCTCGCGCGGGAAGCAGCTTCACTCGGGGAAGTTCCGGTAGGTGCGGTGGCAGTGCTGGACGGAAACGTCGTAGGCACGGGCTACAACCGCCGCGAATGCGACCGGAACCCCTTCGCCCATGCCGAAATGATGGCCCTCGCAGCCGCAGCGAAGGCACGTGATGCGTGGCGACTCTCCGGGGTGACCCTCTACGTGACGCTGGAACCGTGTGCGATGTGCGCCGGTGCGCTGGTTCAGTCTCGTGTCACCCGACTCGTCTTTGGTACGATGGACCCGAAAGCGGGCGCGGTCGGCTCGCTGTACAACCTGGTGGAAGAGCCCCGGCACAACCACCGGCTTCAAGTGACAAGCGGCATCCTGGCGGAAGAGAGTCGCCAGCTTCTCAAGACGTTCTTCGAGCGCTTGCGCACGAAGCGACGTGAAAACTGAATATCTGGAGAGCTGGCCGAGTGGTCGAAGGCACCTGACTCGAAATCAGGCGTACCGGCAACGGTACCGTAGGTTCGAATCCTACGCTCTCCGCTCCAAAGTCTCTGGAGAGGTGGCCGAGCGGTTGAAGGCGCACGCCTGGAACGCGTGTATATCTGAAAGGGTATCGTGGGTTCGAATCCCACCCTCTCCGTTGTTATTTTCGAAGTAGCAGCACGGATTTTGTGGTCGGGACAACGTGGGGGCGCGAACCCCGCCAGGTCCGGAAGGAAGCAACGGTAGCGTACTTCCGCGTGTGTCCCGGCCGTTCTGTCTCACCTGAAGCGCCGACATCCCTCCGGGGATGCCGGCGCTTCGGCTTTGCGGGCTTGCCCTCCCCTGCCCGGCCGCTCCCGCCTCAGTCGCGGGCGAGAATTGTCTCGCGCCCCACCTGGCGGACGACGCGGAAGCCGGCGGCCTGGAGCTCTTCCAGCGCCCGGCCCTCGAAGGTGACGGCGCGGTTGAAGGTGCGGTCGCGGATGGAGGCCTGGAAGGCCGCGTCCTGGGGCCAGTCGCAGGTGCGCCAGGGGATGTTCCGGCCGATGTAGAAGTAGCCCCCAGAGCCCCACAGCCCCTCGTTGACGATGAGCAGCCCCGTCGCGTCCCCTCGCGTGGCCCGGACGATGGCGCGGAACTGGTCCGCGCGGAGGTCGTTGGACGGGAAGCCCTGGCCGTGCACGAAGCCCAGGGACAGCGCGAGCACCGCCCCTGCTCCCCGCAGGCCCGGCCGGGGAAGCGCGGCGATGGACGCGGACAGCTGGGACGCGGCCGCGAGCAGCGCCACCACGAGCCCCGGGTAGAGGAAGCGCTCCTCCTTGTGCGGCGTCGTCAGCAGGACGGCCGTGTAGACGGCCGCGCAGGTGAGCGGCAGGGACAGCGCGCGGAAGCGGAACAGGGGCACCAGCGACAGCGGTACGGCGGCCCAGGCCCAGAGGGGCACGGCCTGGAGCAGCGGCTCCCAGTAGAAGCCCGGCGGCGAGGCGCCGAACGCGGCGGCGGCCTTCCCGGAGAGGACGTTGTAGTCCACGTAGGCCAGGAACGAGTGGAACGGCGTGCCCCAGGTGCCCCAGTCGAGCAGGCCCAGGCCCGCCGCCACCACCGCGCCGCCCACACAAGCGAAGGCAAGCAGGCGCCACCGCCGGGCGGCCACCAGCCACCCGAGCGCGGCCACCACGAAGAGGGCGGACGGGTAGCGCGTCACCACGGCGAGCCCCAGGGCCATACCGCCCAGGAGCCCGGCCCGGCGCACCCGCGAGTCCGGCCCGGTGTCCGGGCGGTCCAGGGCTTCCATGGCCACGAGGAGGAAGGACGCGGAGAAGGACTCCGACAGGGTGCGTCCGGCGAAGAGGAGCACCGGCGCGCTCAGCCCCACGAGCAGCACCGCGAGCGCCGCGCCCCACGGGCCCGCGCGGCGTTCGGCGAAGCGGTACACGGCCCACAGGCTCCAGGCGTGGAGGGCGAATTGGGGCAGCGCCACCACGCCCCGGTAGACGCGCGGGTCGGTGATGCCGAAGCCGTGCGCCACCTTGAGGAAGGC
Source organism: Corallococcus exercitus (assembly GCF_003611585.1). Classification (GTDB taxonomy): domain Bacteria; phylum Myxococcota; class Myxococcia; order Myxococcales; family Myxococcaceae; genus Corallococcus; species Corallococcus exercitus. The sequence continues at coordinate 7,147 of NZ_RAVW01000458.1, forward strand.
AGCCAGGACTCCAGGGACGGCCCAGTTGCGCAGGCCCTCGCGCCACTCCCAGGCCAGCACGCCGTAGCCGTGCACGCGCCAGTACGCGGGCTCCAGCGCCTGGAACACCTCGTCCGGGTGGATGCGTCCCAGCTGACGCACCGCGAGGACGCACGGCACCAGGGCCACCGCGAGAAGCCCCAGCGCGCGGAGGCGTCCGGGCAGCTCCGTCCGGACGGCGGGCGCCGGCGGTTCCACCGGG
>NZ_RAVW01000459.1 GCF_003611585.1 Corallococcus exercitus
CCCCACGGCGCATGGTCCCCGTCCCGGAGGTGATTCACCTTGGACGCACGCTGGAGGAGGACGCCATGACCGAGCAGACGCCCGAGGATCCGGGAGCCCCTTCCGACCGGGAGCTGCGCAAGCTCAGCCCCTTCGAGCTGAAGGACGCACTCCTCCAGGTCGCGGACGAGGCCGTGAAGACCCGCGAGGCGGTGATGCTCAACGCCGGCCGGGGCAATCCCAACTGGATCGCCACCACGCCGCGAGAGGCCTTCTTCCTGCTGGGCCAGTTCGCGCTCGCGGAGAGCCGTCGGGCCTGGGACGAGCCCGGCGTGGGGCTGGCGGGCATGCCCCGCTCTCCGGGCATCGCCAGACGCCTGCATGACTTCCTGGATGCGAGTGACGACGAGCCCGCCGTGCAGCTGTTGCGCGGGGCACTGAAGTACGGGGAGCACACGCTCGGCTTCAACCCGGACCGGTTCGTCTGGGAACTCACGGACGCCATCATCGGAGACAACTACCCGGTTCCGGGCCGGATGCTCCCCCACGCCGAGCGCATCGTGCAGGAGTACCTGGCGCAGGAGTTGTTCGCGGGCCGGCCGCCGTCCGGGCGGTTCGACCTCTTCGCGGTCGAGGGTGGCACCGCGGGAATGACCTACCTGTTCCACTCCCTGGTGGTGAACGGCCTGCTGCACAAGGGAGACACCCTCGCGCTGGGTTCACCCCTCATCACGCCGTACCTGGCGATTCCCCGGCTGGAAGAACTCCAACTGCGCACGGTGGACATCCAGCAGAGCGCCAGCACGAAGGACGGTCGCCACACCTGGCAGTACCCGGACGCGGAGCTGCGCAAGCTGGAGGACCCGCGCATCAAGGCGTTCTTCGTCGTCAACCCGTCCAACCCGGGCGGGGTGGCCATGCGAAAGGAGTCCGTGCACAAGCTGGTGGAGCTGGTGCGCAAGCGCCGGCCGGACCTGTTGATCATCACCGACGACGTCTACGGCACGTTCGTGAATGGCTTCCGTTCGCTCGCCGCGGACCTGCCGCGAAACACGCTGTTGGTCTACTCGTACTCCAAGCACTTCGGCTGCACGGGCTGGAGGCTGGGCGTGGTGGCGCTGCATGAAGACAACATCCTGGATGAGATGCTGGCGAAGCAGCCCGCGAAGGTCCGGTCGAGGCTGGAGGCGCGCTATGGCGCCATCGCGTTGCACCCGGGGCGGCTGAAGTTCATCGACCGGATGGTGGCGGACAGCCGGGCCGTGGCGTTGAACCACACGGCGGGCCTGTCCCTGCCCCAGCAACTCCAGATGACGTTGTTCTCGCTGTTCTCACTGCTGGACAAGGACGGCGTCTACAAGCAGCGCTGTCAGCGCATCTGCCAGGACCGGCTTCAGGCCCTGTTCGAAGGGATGGGCCTTCCCCTGCACACGGATCCGCTGCGCACGGCCTATTACCAGACGCTCGACCTGGAGGCCTGGTGCCGCGAGCACCTTGGCGAGGACTTCGTCCGCTTCGTCCGGGAGCACCACGACCCGTTGGACATCGTCTTCACGCTGGCCCGGCGGCACGGCGTGGTGCTGCTCAACGGCAGTGGTTTCGACGGACCTCCCTGGTCGGCCCGCGTGTCATTGGCGAACCTGGATGACAGCGCGTATCCGCGCATCGGTCAGGACCTCCGTGACGAAGTGCGGCGGGCCATCGACGCATGGAAGAAGTCCCGCGGTGAGCCGCCCGCGTTGCATTGAAACAGGTGTCTTTTCCGATCCAGGGGGATCGCGAAGGACCCATTAGCCTCAAAGGCAGTACCACTTCAGAGGTAGAGACACCGATCCTCCTTGCCGCCAACCTCCCGGCTCGGACGGAGACGCTCCGCCGTCGAACTCTCCAGGGCTGTAGCGAAAGTCCTGACGGACCGTAGCCAACCCGAAAGCGGGCGTGCGCATGTCAGTGAGGTTTGGGGGATGAGCAGTCCATCGCGAGAACAGGGGCGGGATCTTCACGAACGGATCTTGAGCGGGGACAAGGCGGCATCCGTTGATGTCTTCCGGGCGTTCATGGACCCGTTGGTCCGGGCCCTGGAAAGAAACCCGGGCTGCAACCATGACGACGCCAACGATTCGGCCCTCGATGCTCTGTATTCGTACTTTCAAAAGCCCCAGAAGTACGACCCCCGCAAGAGCAGCTTGATTACCTACCTGGGGCAGATTGCCCGGCGCAGGGCCCAGGATCGCTACCGCGCTGCAAGCTCCAGGACGCTCCGGGACCAGGATTTCGGGAGCCTTGTCGAACTTTGGAGCGTGCCTCCGAACAAGGCCATGGAGACCCGCGTGGAGGTGCATCTGATTCTGGAGAAGATCGACCAGGCTGGCCATTCGGAGAAGGACAAGGCCTGTCTCCGGCTCATGTTCGCCGGCGAGCGGTCCACGGACCGGCTGGCGGAGGTGCTGGAGTTGATGCACCTGCCCCAGCTCGAGCGCCGGCGAGAGGTGAAGCGTAACCAGGACCGCCTCATGAAGGCGCTAAAGCGCCTCTTCGAGGAGGGACACGATGACGAATCCTGATTGGTTGAAGCGAGCGGCGGAGCGCAGCACGAGCGAAGCGGGAATGCTCGGCCACGTATTCAACGAGTACCGTGAGATGGAGAAACTTTCGGAGGACTCGCTGGTCCAGCGGCTGGGGTGTACGCCCGAAGTGCTCCAGTGGCTGTCGCTCTGCATGACGCCGGAGGGCCCGGCCTTCGAGGAGCAGACCCGCGCCATCGCGGCCCGCTTCGAGGTCGACGTCCAGAAGCTCGTCCCGGTGCTCCGGCGCGTCCAGGTCCTGCGGACCCTGAAGAAGCCCGCGAAGGGCAAAGCTGGAGGTCCGATACAGCTGGCGGCCCGCGACCGCGAGGACGAAGACGACGCGCGCTTCGAGGACGAGTTCGAGCCATGAGCGAGCAATGGCTGGTGGAGGCCCTCACGGAGAGCCGGCTCTGCTTTCCGCCGGGGTTTCCCCGCGATATCGCGGCGGACGCCCCGCTGCGTCATCCCCTCGACCTGGTGGGAATGCCGGGCCTGACGGTGGAGGGGGTGCGGCAATGGCTCGTCCAGCGCGACCTGCCGGGCGAGCTGAGCGGCGCCGACCGGCGTCTCTACGGCTGCATGGTGGCAAGGGCGGGAGCCGCCGCGCTGTTCTTCGACAGCGACGACTCCGAAGCAGAGCAACGCTTCACCCTGGCCCATGAGGTGGCGCACTACGTGCTCGACCACCTTCTGCCCAGGGCCCGGGCGCTGCGCTTCTTCGGGGAGGACATCCTGCCCGTCCTCGACGGCGAACGAGAGCCCGGGCTGGATGAGTACATGGACTCGCGGTTCAGCGACGTCCCCCTGGGCCTCCAGGTGCACTTGATGGACCGTGGCGCGGGAGGAGGCGCGGACTCGGGTGCCGTGCTGGAGGCGGAACAGCAGGCGGACCGCCTGGCTCTGGAATTCCTCGCGCCCATGGCGGTGGCGCGCGCGGAGCTCAACGAGGTGTCTGTCACGGAAGGGCCCCGGCGATTGGAGTCCCGGTTCGGCCTGCCGACCGCGGCTGCGCGGACCTACGCCCGGATGTTGCGCCAGCGCCGCCGGGCTCCGGAGCTCTCCGTGCTCGACTTTCTCGGTGATGACGAATGATGACAATGGCTGACGACCTTCCGCCGGATGAAGACGACTCCAATCTCCTGGGCGACCAGGACTTCAAGGCCGCGTTCGGTGAAGACCTGGCGCAAACGCTGAAACTGGAAACATGGAGTTCGGGCGTGGACCCGAAGGAGATCATGGCCCGGTTCCAACGGGAGATCTCCACCGCGGTCCAGAGGGAAGACCGCGTGCGGGCGCTCATCCGCGAGAAGCTGCTCCCACGGATCGCGGGACGCAAGCACGGCCCGGCGGAGGCAGGCGTGTTCCGGGCCCTCCCAGGGGAGCTGTCCACCATCCACGAGGGCCTGCTCTTTCCCGGGAATGTCATCGCAGTGCTCGGCACGGCGGTGTCCCATCAGAGTCTGCCCTTGAGCATCACGCAGATCGGGGTCGCGGCCGTGGGCTATCACGGGAGCGCGGGGACCTTCTCCCAGAACCTCTTCCGGAAGGAGCTGGCGGCGAAGGACACGAATTCGCTGCAGGAAGCCGTCGACTGCATCGCGAACCGCCACAACACCAAAGCCGCCATCCACCGGGAGATCCTCTCCCGGCTGGCCCAACGGGGCATCCGCACCTACGCCGAGCGGGCCGTCCTGGTGGACAAGGTGACGGCGGAGTGGCGCATCGGGCACGGCAATCCCTTCGCGCACGAGCTGCTCACCGGCTCGGGCCATGTCGGCTTGTTGAAGGCTTCGCTCCAGGTGCTGGAGCGCCTTGTCCGGGTCCAACAGAAGTTCGTGTTCGTCTCCAACGCGCAGCCGGAGCAGGGGCTGATGACGCTGGGCCTCGCGCTGGACGCGGGCGAGTACATCGTCTTCGAGAACCTGGAGCGGCAGACCAAGAACCTGTTCCGCTCGTGGAAGGAGACCGATCCCCGCCTGCCACTGACACGGAGGTTCGTACACACCATTTGCCCGGACGTGCTCCTGGGCGTCTTCCGGGTGTCGAATCGCACGGCACCGCGCCTCTTCTACGCCCATCGCGAGCACGTCCACATGGCCGCCCGCGTGGCCATGGCGGACAGCATCGTGCGTGTGGAGAAGAGCTATCCCCTCCTCCTGGACGTCGCTGAGCTCACGTGCCGGAGCAAATTCGGCGAAGACGGTTTCGAAGGGTTCGTGCAGGACGCCTACGCGCAGGCGGGAGCACACCTCCAGTATCTGCTTGAGCGCGAATCACGTCGGTAAGGGGGGAAAGACACACACCATGTCGAACAACGGAAAGCCATCCAATCCACCGGGCCCGTCGGCCCTCAACGGCGCTTCTCATCCTTCGACGCCCGCCGCTGGCGCGAAGTCTGCTGCGACGGACGGCAACAAGCCCGCCCCCCAGCAGGGGCCCCCAAGGCCACTCATCAGCCCGACACCGGCCCGGACGCTCAATGAGTTGGCTGACATCAGCAACCGGGCCGGGCTGAATGCCCCGCCAGACCCCGAGCTGGCGAATGCCGTGGGCTTCACGCACTTCGACACCTCCAACAGCGACGACAACGTCCTGACCGTGTTGATGACCCGCGACGACCTGCACCGGCTGGCGTCCCAGACGCTCGTGCGGGTGAAGTCGCGCGAGGACAAGCGTGACTACCTGGGGGTCGTGGTCCGGGGACCGTTCGCGGAGCCCAACGCCGTCCCAGCGAATTCGACGATGGCCGTGGGGGTCATCACGCACGGCAAGAAGCTGACGTACACCTTCGAGTACCACGGTCGTGCGGAGATTGAGTTGCTGGGTCAAGAGGTCGGGGGCGTGCTGCAACCGCCCCGCTTCCGGCCCCGCCCCCAGAGCCCGGTCTTCGTGTTGAGCGAGGAGGAGAGCGCGAAGGTGCTGGGCGTGGGTGGTCCGCTGAGCCTGGGCCGGGTCGTAGGGTACGACCACATGGAGGCGCGGCTGGACCCTCGGGACAAGGCCATCCTCCCCCGTCACACCGGCATCATCGGCACCACGGGTGGTGGCAAGTCCACGACCGTCGCGACGCTCATCCACCGGGCCCAGCTCGCCGGTATCGCGACCATCGTCTTCGACGTGGAAGGCGAATACACCCATGTGGATCAGCCCACTGACCACGAGGCGATGCGCAAGACGCTTCACGCGCGGAAGCAGAAGCCGGATGGGGTGAAGGATCTGCACATCCATCACCTGACAGGCCGGGACAGCCGCAATCCCCGCCACCCGCACCGGCATGCCTTCTCGCTGAAGTTCTCCAGCCTCTCGCCCTACGCCATCGCGGAGATCCTCAGCATGTCGGACGCGCAGAAGGAGCGCTTCCTGCGCGCCTATGACGTCACGAAGCTGCTCCTGGAGGACTTCAAGATCTTCCCCCGAAGCGAAGCCGAGAAGCAGCAGATCCTGGAGCTGGATGAACAGGACACCGGCTACCCGCGGATGACCATCGATCACATCCTGGATGTCGTAAACACGTACACATACACCCTGGGCAGCGAGGGCAAGGCGGACACGAAGAGTGGCGGTGGTCGCCGCCGGCGGGCGGAGGAGGAAGATGCGGATGCCGAGGAAGCCAGCGTCGACGATGTCCCCGCCATGCCACGGGGCCTCACGCTCCTCAGCGAGTTCCGGGCCAAGGTCAACCTGGTGAAGGCACGGGTCATGGCGCAGAAGAGCTCCCATGAATCGAGCTGGAAGACGCTGGGCAACAAGCTCCAACTGATGAAGCGGCTGAAGGTCTTCGACGTCGAGAACGACTCTGGCGTGGACTACGACTCCATGCTCCAGGCCAGGCGGGTGTCGGTCATCGACCTGTCAAACACGGACTCGCCGCAGCTGAACAACCTGGTCATCGCGGACATCCTCCGGGGCCTCCAGGAGCAGCAGGAGAAGCGCTACCAGCAGGCCGCCGAGCGCGGTGAGCCCGTCACCCCCGTCCTCATCATCATCGAGGAGGCGCACGAGTTCCTGTCCACCAGCCGCATCTCGCAGATGCCCGTGCTGTTCGAACAGGTGGCGCGCATCGCCAAGCGGGGCCGCAAGCGGTGGTTGGGGCTCGTCTTCGTTACGCAGCTACCTCAGCACCTGCCGGACGAAGTGCTGGCCCTGCTCAACAACTTCATCATCCACAAGATCACCGACGGCGCGGTCATCAACCGGATGCAGAAGTCGGTGGGCAGCATCGACGAGAGCTTGTGGAATCGCGTCTCCCGGCTCGCGCCTGGACAGGCACTGGTGTCCTTCAGCAACTTCACCCGGCCGCTGATGGTGGCCGTGGACCCCGCGCCCGTGAAGCGGCTGCTCGTCGATTAGTCACCCCAAAGCCAGGAACGCCGGAAGGCAGGAGCGATATAGAGCCAGCCGTCATGCTCGTGTCCGCGCTCCTCGCCTCCGTCATCGTCGCCCAGGCTCCCGCGTCCCCGGCCTCACTTGCCGCGGAGACGCTGGGCCTGGGGCCTGTCCTCGACTCCGTCGTCCATCAGGGCGTGACGTACGCCGCCCTCGGACGTGGCGGCATCGCCGTGCTCAAGCTCGATGGCACGGCGCCCCAGCTCGTGCGGCGCATCGAGGAGGGCCGGCGCTTCGTGCGGCTCGTCGTCGTGGGCCAGTCCCTCCTCGCCATCGAGCAGCGCGAGGAGGCCCATGCATTCTCCCTCGCCACGCCGGAGCAGCCTCGGCCGGACTCGCTGGCCTCCGCGCTGGGCTCGACGCGCGAACTCACCGTCGTCACCCAGACGCCGCCTCCCACCCAGGCC
>NZ_RAVW01000045.1 GCF_003611585.1 Corallococcus exercitus
CTCCACGGCCCCCACGCCGCCAGCCGCCGCGTCCACCTCCGCGTCAGCGCCGGCCGCCCCCGTGACGAAGGAGTCACTGGCCGCGCTCAAGCAGGAGCTGGTGAAGCAGCACGGCGAGGCGCAAGCCGCGCGCATCGAGCGCGGCGTGGATCAGGTAGCCGCGCTGTGGCGGCCGGAGGACGGGGACCTGGCGGCCTTCGCGCGCGAGCAGTTCCTGCCCACGGGCCCCCAGCTGGACGCGACGTTCACGCGCTTCGAAGGGCTGTTCGAACAGTTCGATGGCCACATGAACGAGCTGGGGCGGGAGCTCCAGTGGTTTACCGACCTGGACCTGGGGCCGCTGTTGCCGGTGGAGCCGCTGCTCGCGGCGTATGACCCGTCCTCCAACGTCACGTCGGACCTGTTCCAGGCGAAGCCGGGCTTCGTCGTGCTGCTCAACTTCCCGCTCACCACGCTGGCCGAGCGCGTGAAGGAGGGCCCGTCCTGGACGCGGCGGCAGTGGGCGGAGGCGAAGCTGGCGTCGCGCTTCAACCGGCGCGTGCCCGCGGCGGTGGAGCAGAAGGTGTCGCAGGCCATCGCGGACGCGAACCTCTACATCGCCGAGTACAACGTCTGGATGCACCACCTGGTGGACGCGAAGGGCCAGCGCCTGTTCCCCCAGGGCCTGCGGCTCATCAGCCACTGGAACCTGCGCGACGAATTGAAGGCGGACTACACGGACCCGAAGGGCCTGGCGAAGCAGCGGATGATCGTCCAGGTGATGGAGCGCATCGTCACGCAGACCATCCCCGCCGCCGTCATCGACAACCCGCGCGTGGACTGGGACCCCTTCACCAACAAGGTCACGGCGGCCCCGCCGGAGACGGTGGAGGCGAACGCGCCGCAGCGGGCCGCGAAGGCGGACCCCGCGCCGGAGCCGGACACCCGCTATGCGCGGCTGCTGGCCACGTTCCAGGCGTCGCGCAAGGTGGATCCGTACTCGCCCGTGGCGCCCACGCGCATCGCGCGCGCCTTCGAGCTGGATCGCGGCCTGCCGGAGGAGCGCGTGCGCGCGCTGCTCACGCAGCTCCTGGAGTCGCCGCTGGTGCCGCGCGTGGCGAAGCTGATCCAGACCCGCCTGGGCCGCCCGCTGGAGCCGCAGGACCTCTGGTATCCCGGCTTCCGTCCGGGCTCGAAGGTGCCGGAGGCACAGCTGGACGCGATGACGCGCCAGCGCTACCCCACGGCGGACGCCTTCGCGCGCGACATCCCGCGCATCCTCCAGGGGTTGGGCTTCACGCGGGAGAAGGCGGACGTGCTCGCGTCGTACATCCGCGTGGATGCGTCACGCGGCGCGGGCCATGCGCAGCAGGCGCTGCGCCGGGGCGACTTCCCCCGCCTGCGCACGCGCGTGGAGAAGGGGGGCATGGACTACAAGGGCTACAACATCGCGGTGCACGAACTGGGGCACAACGTGGAGCAGGTCTTCAGCCTGTACCAGGTGGACCACACGCTCCTGTCCGGCGTCCCCAACAACGCCTTCACGGAGGCCCTGGCCTTCGTCTTCCAGGCGCGCGACCTGGAACTCTTGGGCCTGGGCAAGCCGGACGCGGCCAGCGAGCGAGAGCGCGTGCTCAACGACTTCTGGCAGGCGTGGGAGATCGCCGGCGTGGCGCTGGTGGACATGGCCACGTGGCACTGGATGTACGAACACCCGGACGCCACGCCCGCCCAGCTGCGCGACGCGGTGGCCAGCCTGTCGCGCGACGTGTGGAACCGCTACTACGCGCCGGTGCTGGGGCGGAAGGACAGCCCCGTGCTGGGCATCTACAGCCACATGATCAGCTACCCGCTGTACCTGCCGGACTACCCGCTGGGGCACCTCATCGCCTTCCAGATTGAAGAGCACCTGAAGCAGCACGGCCCGCTGGGCGCGGAGTTCGAGCGCATGGCCACCTTCGGCTCCGTCACCCCGGACGAATGGATGCGCCACGCCACCGGCGCTCCCGTCAGCGCGGAGGCTTTGTTGCGGGCCACCGAAGCGGCGCTGTGATATCCGGCCATTCCCCATTTCGCTTATCTGGAGGATTGACCGTGAATTTCATCTCTCGTGCGCTGGTGCTGGGCTCCCTGTCGACGGTGGTGGGCTGTGCATCGATGAAGGGCGGCACGAAGCCCCCGGAGACGACGGAGCAACCGCCTCCGGCCGCGTCGCTGGTGGACAACTGCGACGACACGCAGAAGGGCATCTCCAAGGAGGCGGACGCGATGGCCGCCCCCTACGGGATTGATCAGCACATCGAGAAGAACTTCCCGGACCGCAAGGTGTCGTGGCTGATGACGGACAGCGCGTACCAGAAGTTCGTGGTGCAGACGGGCGCGAAGAACTTCGGCCGCTGCAACGACGTGGCCTGCTACCTGTTCGCGGCGCCGTCCGCGGCCATCCATGGCGCGGTGGAGAAGGCGAAGACGGCGGACGGCAAGCACGACCCCGCGGTGCTGGGCCAGGCGCTGGGCCTGCCGGCGAAGAACTTCGAGGGCCCGCTGCGGATGATGACGCTGGACCTGGCGGCGCAGAAGGTCTGCACGCGCCTGCCGGTGGAGGCGGATCCCGGCGTGTGGAAGTGCACCACGCCGGAGGACACGGACTGCTTCAAGTTCGGTGGCTACACGTCCGGCGGCGCGCCGGAGGTGATGGTCATCAACGCGCCGGTGACGGACACGCAGGTGGCGGAGATCCCGTGAGCGACGAGGAGGTGCTCCTCCAGAGTCCGCTCCTGTACCGCGTGCTGCGCGGGAAGGACGGGGCGCTGTCCATCGAGGTCGTGGTGGGCGGCATCGTCCAGTTCGAGGTGCGCGTGCGCCTGAACGCGGAGGAGACGGAGTCCTTCCAGCGGGAGGGGCGCGCCTTCTCGGACCGGATGGCCCAGGCCATCATGGCCAACCCGCCCTTTGGCGGCCGGTCCGTGAAGTCTTCGGGACCGTGACGCCTTGCCTTCAAAGGGGGCCCGTCGCATGCGGGCCCCCGGTGAGGCGGACTACGGCGTGGCGGCGGTGTTGCCGGGGATGTCCACCAGCTCCACGTCGAAGGTGAGCACGGCGTTGGGCGGGATGCGCGAGCCCGGGGGCGGGCGCTCTCCGTAGGCGGTGCTCCCGGGGCAGGTGAGCTTCGCCTTGCCGCCGACCTTCATCTTCTGCACGCCCTGGGTCCAGCAGGGGATGACGCCGTTGAGCGGGAACTCCACCGCGAGGCCGCGCTTGTAGGAGCTGTCGAACTCCGTGCCGTCCACCAGCGTGCCCTGGTAGTGCACCTTCACGGTGTCGATGGCGCGGGGCGACTTGCCGGTGCCGGCCTTGAGCTCCCGGTAGATGACGCCGGAGGGCAGCCGCGTGGCGCCGGGCTCCTTGGAGGCGCGGTCCAGCGTGGCGATGTTGACCTGCGACTGCCGCGCCTTGGCGAGCGCCTGGATCTTCGGGGTGAACTCCTTCGCATCCACGGCGGGCGCGGTGCCGCTGAGCGAATCCTGGAGGCCGCGCTGGAGCACCTGCACCTCCTCCGGGGTGAGCGCGAGCGCCGTCACGCTCTGGCCCAGCGAGATGCCGAGCGCATAGATCGTCTTCTGCTCATCCGTCTTGAGCTCCAGGGGCGCCTGGGCAGGGGCGGCCTTCGCGGCGGCCTCCGGCGCGGCGGCCGGCTTGGAGGTCTTCGTCGGGGCCTGGGCCAGGGCGAGGCCCGGAGCACCGAGCATCAGGACCAGGGCCGCCTTCCACTGCATACGCATGCTTCCGCCTTTCACGAGAATGGGGGGACTATAGGGCCGCTCATGCGCTGCCGGTCATCCTTCGCGTTCGCGGTGCTGCTGGGAACCCTCGCCACCCTGGCCTGTGGAGGGCCGACCGTGCCAGAGGACGACACGGTGTGTGGCCTGTCCTTCACGGACACGGGCACCGTGCGCGTGTTCGTGGTGGGGCATGCCTTCACGCTGGATGACGCGGCCTCGCTGGAGCACTTCGACGCGTCCTTCCGCGAGGACATGGTGCGCATCGCGCCGTGCCTGTCCCAGACGCGGCCCAACCTGCTGCTGTTCCCGGAGGACGCGGGGCTCATCGCCTGGTTCACGGGCCGCCGCGCGATGCTGGCGCGCGGGGCGGGCGACACGGAGCTGGCGTTCAACGCGATGTACTCGGGGTGGTTCCGCGCGGCGGACGAATACCGGCGGCGCTTCCCGGGCATCTCCGCGGCCCGGTCGCTGACGCTCGCGTTGGGGGACCCGGCGTGGCGGGCCATGGAGCACACGTTCGGCGGCATCGCGAAGCGCTACGGCGTGTGGGTGATGACGTCCGCGAACGTGCCGTACGTGGAGGCGCGCCGCGACTCGGACGCGGTGAGCCTGTTCCGTGACGTGGACGCGCAAGGGGATGAGCCCGCGTACGTGGCCACCGGGCCGGAGTGCTTCAACGCGGCGCTGCTGTACGCGCCGGACGGGACGCTCGCGGGCCGGAGCGACAAGGTCTACCTCACGGAGACGGAGGAGGAGGACCTGGACCTGAGCCCCGCGTCGCTGGAGCGGCTGGGGGCGTTCGCGTTGCCGTTCGGGAAGGTGGGCGCGGCCATCTCGCGCGATGCGTTCTATGCGCCCTTCATGCAGCGGCTGGAGGACGTGGGCACGGAGCTGGTGACGCAGCCGGAGGCGTGGAGTGGCTGGACCGTCGCGGACGCGCAGGGCGGCTGGTTGCCGGACACCATCCTGTCGTCGGGGTGGAGCCACACGCAGAAGTACCGCGGCTTCCGGTACAGCGCGGCGCCGATGCTGAGCGGCAACCTCTTCGACCTCGTGTTCGACGGACAGGTCTGGGTGACGCGCAAGAGCACGCCGGAGCAGCCGCCGCGCGCCTTCGTGGGAAGCCGACCGCTGACGGGCTGGGTGGACGTGGGGCCGTGGACGTTCGCGGATCCGGTGGAGGTGGATGCATCGCTGTCCCTGGAGGCACGGCAGGCGCGGCTGCGTGAAGCGGGCGAGGCGCTGGCTCCAGGTTCCGGGGACAAGCGGGAAGGGAAGTACGCGCGAAGCCTCATCGCGGCGGACCTGTCGCTCGCGGGCGATGGGCCCGGGCCGAAGGTGGCGGTGACGCCCACGGGTGAAGGGCTGCCATCGCGGGAGGTGGCCCCCGTGGACGTGGGGGCGCAGACGAATCCCGAGGGCGCATACGACGCGGCGGGGCGGCTCCACGTGGTCTTCAGCGATACACGAGAGGGAAGTGCCCAGGTGTACGTCGCGACCAGTGACGACGATGGCCGCACGTTCACGCCCGCGCATCCAGTGTCACCGGGCCCGGGCAGGCAGCTGCGTCCGGCGATCGCCGCCGGGCCCGCGGGCAGCGTGGTCGTCGCGTGGCAGGAGGCGCGTGAAGGGGAGAAGGAAGTGCTGTGGACGGCGGCCTCCTTGGATGGTGGCGTGAGCTTCAGCACGGCCACGCGGGTGGAGGTGACGAACTCCTCGCAGTGGGAAGCGGCGCTCGCGTGGCAGCCAGGGACGACGCGCGTGGCGCTGGCCTGGACGGACTTCCGTGAAGGGCTCGCGCCCAAGGTCCGCCTGTCGCGTTCGGAGGACGGTGGCCTCACGTGGGCCGCGTCGATGCGCGTGGATCCGGGCAACAGCGTGACCGACCAGCACGAAGGCTCGCAGCTTCAACCCACGTTGACGTGGACCGCTGAAGGCTGGGCGGTGGCGTGGATCGACTACCGCGAACGGGACTGGGAGATATACGCGGCCGTATCGGCAGGGGAGGGGTTCACGGCCGCCCGACAGGTGTCGCCTCCCTCCGAGGCGGAGACACTGGCGAGCGATCCCCGCCTCACTTCAGCGCCAGATGGAAGCGCGGTGCTCGTCTGGGACGACCTGCGCGAACGGCGCGGGCATCACGATGTGCGCGGTGCGCGGCGGGTGCAGGGAGGCTGGGAGTCACTGCCCCTCGTGGCTGGAGGCGCGGACACCGGCGCCTTCCTCAGCCGCTTCCGTCCCTCCGCTGCCTGGATTCACGATGAATGGCGCGTCGTGTTCCAGGACCTGTCCCCGGGAAAGAGCGGGCTCGGCGCCGCGCGCATGTCGCCGGTCTCCAGCACGGCGCTCGTCGATGCCGCGCGACTTGATGACACGGGCGCATCCCCCAACCAGCTCACGAGGCCCCGCGTGGTGGCGCGTCCGGATGGCAGCGCGGGTGTGGTGCTCTTCGAGGACGACCGGGAAGGCTTCAGCCGGGTGCGCGTGACAGAGCCGCTGTGATGCACGCCCTCACGGACCTCCGAAGCGATAGCTGCCCCCCAGCACCAGGCCCAACGCCCCGCGGCCTCCCGGCGTGAGCCACTCCGCGCCAGCGACCGACGCGTCGTAGCCAGGCCAGTACCAGCCCAGCTCGACCTGGAGCGCGAAGCGCCCGAAGGGCACCCGCGTTCCGGCGGCCAGGGACCACAGCACGTCAGACTCCACCACGTCGAACAGCGCGGATCCGGAGACGTACGTGAGGAAGCGCTCGCGCAAGAGCCAGCTCGCCGCGGCCGTCGCCTCGCCATGGAAGAGCGCGCCCGTGTCCAGGTCGCTGAACACGTAGCCACGGCCCGTGAGCGCCACCGCGGGCCGCGCGCCGTCCTGCCCCAGCGCGAGCCACGTCGTCCCCACATCCATCCCCGCGACACCCAGCAACAGCGGCGTGAGGTGCGCATGGGCGCTCACGTCCCACCGGTCGTTCAACCCGTAGCTCGCGCCCAATGTGGACAGGGGCAGGGGAACGGGCGTGCCCTCCAGCCGGACCGCTGGTCCCCCCACGCCTGCCTCCAGCGCGAGCGTGCCCGCGGGCACCGGCCGCACGTGCGCTGGCAGTCCGCAGGCACAGGCCAACGCGAAGAATCCAGCGAGCGGAAAAACGCGGCGCATGGTGGCCAGCCTAGCGCGCTTGAAGGGCGCCGTTTTCTTGCGCGCATGACGTCTGAACGTACTGTGCCTTCAGGTCGCTGCACCCCCGCAGCAGCCTGTTGCACCAGCCGGAGGTCGTGAGCCAATGAGCGAGAAGCGGAAGGCCAATCGGGCGCCCCTGGACATCTACCTCAACAAGTACATGGGCGGCGTGCCGTACATGACCCGCGCCGCGGACATCAGCCAGGAAGGCGTCAGCCTCTCGCGTCTCATCGAGCCCCAGCACGACGCGCGCCGCGTGGGCCTCCAGTTCCAGCTCCCCGGCTCCGAGGAGATCATCTACGCCGAGGGTGAAGTCGTACGCGAGTGGAAGGAACTGGGCCGCAAGGAGCAGTCCGGCGTGCGCTTCACGCTGCTCACCGAGCGGCACCGCAAGATGATCGACGCCTACGTCGACCGTCACACCAACGGCAACTGACGCAAAGCATTACCCTCCGCGTGTGCCACCGCGATTGCGCGGTGCCACCGGCGGTTCGCGGTACGAGCGCAGAGGTCGTCTGGCGGATCCGACCGTCCCCCGGGTCGCCTTGACTTCGCGCGAAGTGACCCCCTTGAATGACCGGAGAGGTTCCCTGTGCGCTCGCCGACCTTTCGCGGCGACAACGGGAGGAGTGCTCCGTGAGGCGTTCGCTGTGGGGATTGTTGCTGGTCGTGCCGCTGACGGCGCTGGGCCAGGGCAAGGACGCGAAGGTCGCAGCACCCGCCGCTGAAGCCGCGCGCGGCGTGGGCACTCCGGGCATCAACTGGGAGGGACAGGTCCTGCGCGCCACGGGCGCCGGGGCTCCGGACCTCAAGGCCGCCAACCCCGCGCAGGCCCGGCTGGGCGCCGAGCGTGCCGCGAAGCTGGACGCGTTCCGCAACCTGCTGGAGCAGGCCAAGGGCATCCAGGTGAGCGCGGGCCGCACCGTGGGCGACGAGCTGGCGCGTGACGAGGTGAAGGGCCGCATCGAGGGCGCCATCCGCGGCTACAAGGTCCTGGCCACGCGCTACTTCTCCGACAGCGGCGTGGAGATGGACGTGGAGGTGCCGCTCGCGGCGCTCACCGCGGCGCTGACGTCCGCGCAGGAGCCGGCCATCGTGCTCAACGACGGCGCCGCGAAGTACACGGGCCTCGTGGTGGACGCGCGCGGGCTGGGCGTGACGCCGGTGCTGGCGCCCAGGCTGGTGGACGCGACGGGCAAGGCGCTCTACGGCGCGACGGTGCTCACGGAAGAGGCGCGCGGCACGGCGGGCGTCGCGGCCTGGTTCGACAGCCTGGACGCGGCCCGGAAGGCCTCGCGCGTGGGCGACAAGCCCCTGGTGGTGAAGGCCGCGCAGCTCCAGGGCTCCGACCTGGTGCTGAGCGCGGAAGGGGCCCGCGCGCTCACCGAGGCGAACACGCGCTTCCTGGCCGAGGGCCGGGTCGCCATCGTCACGCAGTAGCGCCGCTGGCCCACGTGCTCGAGGAATGATGGTGTCCCTTGGATCCTTCGTGCTGGCCGTGACGCCGTGAAGTGCCTTCGCGGGACGGCGGTGTTCACGCTGGCGGCGGCGCTGACGGGCGGCTGCGCGGCGAAGCAGGAGTCGCCCGCCACGGTGGCCCGCGCGGAGCAGTTGATGGCCTCCAGCGCGGCCAAGCGCGGGGACCTGGTGCTCCGGTGCGAACCGTCGGACGCCCAGGTGTTGCTGGACGGCGTGGAGCAGGGGACCTGCAACGACTTCGCCGGGGTGTCCCGGAGCCTGCGGCTGGTCGACTCGGGCTTCCACCAGGTGGAGGTCAAGAAGCGCGGGTTCTACCCGTACACGACCTACTACGAGCCCGGGAAGGCGCGGGTGACGTTGAAGGTCAAGCTCCGGCCCCTGGCGCCCGAGGGCGGCAGCGTCTCCCCCTGATGGACGGTCGTGCCTCGGCCGCCACCCTGGACCGCGAGGTGGCGGGCGACCGCTTTGACCGGTTCGTGGACCGCAATCAGGGGCCGAAGACACCGTAGGATGGGCGGGGACAGGAGGCGGTCATCGGACGTCGCAAGAGAGGCAGTGAGCGCGCGGTGAAGGTTCCCCAGCCCGCCGTGACCAGCGCTCCAGCGGAAGCGCCCCCGGAAGTCTCCCCGGTGCTGCACGTCGTGCATCCGGAGCCCGTGCCCCCGGCCGGCGACCCCGCGGCCCTGGACGAGGCGGAGGCCCGCCGGGTCGACTTCGTGTGGTCCGGCGTGATGGTGGGCTCGCTGGCGCTGGTGTTCGCGCTCCTGTCCGTGTTCGGCGGGGTGGCGGTGCCGGTGCTGCTGGCGCTGACGGGCGCGTACGCGTTCAACCCGCTCGTCACGCTCCTGGAGAAGCGCGGCGTGGACCGCACCTGGGGCACGTCCATCCTCTTCTTCGCGGGCACGCTGCTGATGGTGGGCGCGGGCCTGTACCTGGTGCCGGTGTTCCGCGACGAGGCGGCGAAGCTGCCCGGCTTCTTCCAGCGCGCCAGCACCCAGGTGGTGCCGCAGGTGGAGTCGCTGCTGGGCGTGTCGCTGCCGGACCTGGTGAGCCAGCGCACCGCGGAGCTGGGGGAGAAGGCCTCCGAGTTGCTCCAGAGCGCGGGCCCCACGGCGGCGCGGCTGGTCGCGAGCTTCGCCGGCAACACCGCGCGCTTCGCGGCCACGCTGCTGGGCCTGTCGGTGGTGCCGGTGCTGGCGTTCTTCTTCCTCCAGGACTACCCGCGCCTCATGGGGCGCATCCAGGACCTGCTGCCGCGCCGCTCCGTGGCGCTGGTGAGCCAGCGCTTCCGCGAGGTGGACGAGGTGCTGTCCGCCTTCGTGCAGGGCCAGCTCACCGTGGGCGCCATCCTGTCGGTGCTCTACGCGGTGGGGCTGTCCGTGGCGCGCATCGACCTGGCCATCGCCATTGGCCTCATCGCTGGCTTCGGCAACATGGTGCCCTACCTGGGCACGGGCATCGGCGTGGTGCTGGCCGTCCTGGGCGTGCTCCTGTCGTGGCAGGGGCCGTGGCAGCTGGCCGTGGTGGCCGCGACCTTCATCATCGGGCAGCTGGCCGAGGGCTTCGTCATCACCCCGCGCGTCGTGGGGGAGAAGGTGGGCCTGGCCCCCGTGGCGGTCATCATCGCCGTGCTCGCCTTCGGAGAGCTGTTCGGCTTCGTGGGCATCCTCCTGGCCGTGCCCGCCAGCGCCATCCTCAAGGTCGTCCTGAGCGTCGTCATCCAGCGCTACCGCCGCACGCAGCTCTACAAGGGGAGCGTGCAGGAGCCGTGACGAAGCTGGAGAAGCTGCACCAGGAGATTGTCGCGTGCCGGGCCTGCCCCCGGCTGGTGGCCTGGCGCGAGGAGGTGGCCCGCGTGAAGCGGCGCGCCTACCGCGACTGGGACTACTGGGGGAAGCCCGTCCCCGGCTTCGGAGACCCCAGGGCCCGGCTGATCATCGTGGGCCTGGCGCCCGCCGCGCACGGGGCCAACCGGACGGGGCGGATGTTCACCGGGGACCGCTCCGGCGACTTCCTCTTCGCGGGCCTGCACCGGGCGGGCTTCGCGAACCAGGCCGGGAGCGAGCGCCGGGACGACGGGCTGAAGCTGACGGACGCCTTCATCGTCGCCGCCGGCCGGTGCGCGCCGCCGGACAACAAGCCCCTGCCGGAGGAGCTGGCCCGCTGCGCGCCCTTCCTGGACCGCGAGATGGCGTTGTTGCCCGGCCGGGTGCTGCTCGCCCTGGGGGCCATCGGGTGGAACGCCGCGCTGGCCTCGGTGGCTCGCACCGGGGGCGCGCTGCCCACACCCCGGCCCGCCTTTGGCCATGGCGCCGAGTTCCGGCTGCCGGACGGCCGGTGGCTCGTGGGCAGCTACCACGTCAGCCAGCAGAACACCCAGACGGGGAGGCTCACCCCCGCCATGTTCGACGCGGTGATGAAACGCGTCCGCGCGTTGTTGGAGACGTGAACGCGGGGAAGAGAAGGGCCCGCGCTCATGTTCCTTGACAGGTGCGGGAGCCCGCTGTTATTCCCCGCGCCCATCCGCACGACGGGTCGTTAGCTCAGCGGTAGAGCACTACCTTGACACGGTAGGGGTCAGTGGTTCGATCCCACTACGACCCATCATCAGTAAGCGTTCCATCTCGCGGGCGGCCGGCTTTTCCAAAAGCCTGCCGCCCGTACTTTTTTCCAGCGCAGGGGTTTTTCCGCCATGTCCGAATCCATCACGGTGACGCTCCCCGACGGCAGCCAGAAGCAGACCGCCCGGGGCACGACCATCGCGGACTTCGTGAAGGGCAGCATCGGCGTGGGGCTCGCGAAGGCGGCCCTGTTCGCCCGGGTCAACGGCCAGGACATGGACCTGGCCCGGACGCTCGACGAGGACGCGAAGCTGCAGATCTTCACGTCCAAGAGCCCGGAGGGCCTGGACCTCATCCGCCACGACGCCGCGCACGTGGTCGCCAGCGCCGTGCAGAAGCTGTTCCCCGGCACGCAGGTGACCATCGGTCCCGCGACGGAGGAGGGCTTCTACTACGACTTCTTCCGCGAGAAGCCCTTCACGCCGGAGGAGCTGGAGAAGATCGAGGCGGCCGCCAACGCGGAGCTCAAGCAGGACATGCCGTTCGTCCGCACCGAGATCTCCATGGAGGACGCCATCAAGCTCTTCGAGGAGAAGGGCGAGAAGTTCAAGGTGGAGATCGTCAAGGACATCGCCGCCAAGGGCGCCAAGACGCTCACGCTCTACACCCACGGCGACTGGGTGGACTTCTGCCTGGGGCCCCACGCGCCCAGCACCGGGAAGATCGGCGTCATCAAGATCCTCTCCTCCAGCGGCGCGTACTGGCGCGGCGACCACCGCAACCCGATGCTCCAGCGCGTCTACGGCACGGCCTTCTTCGACAAGAAGGCGCTGGACGCGTACCTCACGCGCATCGAAGAGGCGAGGAAGCGCGACCACCGCAAGCTGGGCAAGGAGCTGGACCTCTTCCACTTCCACCCGTACTCGCCGGGCGCCGCCTTCTGGACGCCCAAGGGCACCACGCTCTACCAGACGCTGTCCAACTGGATGCGCTCGCTCACGGCCGGTGACGGCTACGTGGAGATCAAGACGCCCCTGATGTTCAACAAGGGCCTCTGGGAGACGAGCGGCCACTGGGGCAAGTACAAGGAGAACATGTTCCTGGTGCTCGACAGCGAGTCCGGCGAGCACGACTTCTCCCTCAAGCCGATGAACTGCCCGTCGCACCACCTGTTCTACGGCTTCAAGAAGCACAGCTACCGCGATCTGCCGCTGCGCCTGCACACCCAGGACGTGCTCCACCGCAACGAGGCCGCGGGCTCCCTGGGCGGCCTCACCCGCGTGCGCCAGTTCGCGCAGGACGACGCGCACATCTACTGCATGGAGAGCCAGATCACCGACGAGGTGCGGCGCTTCGTGCAGCTGTTGGACCGCGTCTACAAGGCGGTGGGCCTCACCTACGCGGTGAAGCTGTCCACGCGCCCCGAGCAGCGCCTGGGCGACGACTCGCTCTGGGACCGCGCGGAAGGCGGCCTCAAGGCGGCGCTGGAGTCGCTGGGCCTCCCGTACGAGCTGGCCCCCGGCGACGGCGCCTTCTACGGCCCGAAGATCGACTTCGCCGTCTCCGACAGCATCGGCCGCAAGTGGCAGCTGGGCACCATGCAGCTGGACTACCTGGCCCCGGAGCGCTTCGACCTCACCTACGTGGGCGAGGACAACGCCGAGCACCGCCCGGTGGTCCTCCACCGCGCCATCTTCGGCTCCTTCGAGCGCTTCACCGCCATCCTCATCGAGCATTTCGCCGGCGCCTTCCCGGCGTGGCTCGCCCCGGTGCAGGCCACCCTCGTCACCGTGGCGGACCGTCAGCTGGACTACGCCCGCAAGGTGCGGGACGACCTGCGCGCCAAGGGCTTCCGGGTGGAGCTGGACGAGCGTGGCATGACGCTCAACGCGAAGATCCGCGAAGCCCAGATGCAGAAGGTCCCCTTCACCCTGGTGGTGGGCGACAACGAGGTGGAGGCCGGCGCCGTGGCCCCCCGCCGTTACGGCGGCGAGGACCTGAAGACCATGAAGTACGCCGACTTCGAGGCCCTCCTGGCCAGGGAAGCCACGCTGCCCTGAACCGCGGTGTGGGGGACTTGACTCCCCGTCTGGGCTGGACTACTTGCGCGACTTCCGGGGATTGAGGCTCGCCCTCATCCCCGAGTCGCCGGAGGGTCCGCCCATCGTTCGCGATCAGAGAACCAATCGCCGTATCCGAGCCCGGGAGGTCCGCGTCGTCGGGCCGAACGCCGAGCAGCTCGGGGTCATGTCCCTCGAAGCAGCCCTGACGCGCGCCCAGGCGGATGGTCTCGACCTCGTCGAGATCTCCCCCATGGCGAAGCCGCCGGTCTGCAAGATCATGGACTACGGCAAGTTCAAGTACGAGGAGAAGAAGAAGGCCTCGGACGCGAAGAAGAAGCAGGTCGTGGTCCACCTCAAGGAGGTGAAGCTCCGCCCCAAGACGGAGGAGCACGACTACGAGTTCAAGGTCCGCAACGTCCGCCGGTTCCTGGAGGAGGGGAACAAGGCGAAGATCACCATCCAGTTCCGGGGTCGTGAAATCACCCACAAGGAGCTGGGAAGCGCGATCCTGGACGACGTGACGAAGGACCTGAAGGAAATCGCGGTGGTGGAGCAGAACCCCCGGATGGAAGGGCGCCAGATGTTCATGATCCTGGCCCCCAACCCGAAGGTGGCCCAGCGCGCCCGGGAACTGGCCCGCCAGGCGGTGGAGGCGGCCGCGAAGAAGCAGGAAGGCAGGCCGGCGGACGTCAAGCCGGCGGTGGCGGCGGTGGTTTCCGCGATGGTTGTAGGAAACGCTACCCCCATCGCATCAAAAGAGTGATAGAGGCTTTCGCCCAAAGCGTCCGGGGACCGTGTGCCCCGGTCCGCCGTCAGTCACGAAGACTGCCGGCCGACAGGAAGCAGAAGGAAGGTTTGGGATCATGCCCAAGTTGAAGACCCGCAGCGCCGCGAAGAAGCGCTTCCACGTGAAGAAGAGCGGCCAGGTGAAGTTCGGCAAGGCGTTCAGCAAGCACCTGTTCACCTTCTCCAAGACGCCCAAGCAGAAGCGCGGCAACCGTGGCACGGGCCACCTGCGCGACATGGACGCCAAGAAGGTCATCAAGGAGCTGTTCCCCTACGGCGCCTAGTCGTTCCTTGGGTTTGAACCAACCGTGAGTCCTGGCGGAGCGGCGTGAAGCCAGCGCCCCGGGGCCACCTTCAGAAGTCAGGAGTGTGTCATGCGCGTCAAAAAGGGATTCAAGGCTCGTCGTCGTCGTAATCGCATTCTCAAGCTTGCGAAGGGCTTCCGCGGCCGTCGCAAGAACTGCTACCGCCGTGCGAACCAGGCCGTCGAGCGCGCCCTGGACTACGCCACCCGCGACCGCGCGGTGCGCAAGCGCAACTTCCGCTCGCTGTGGATCGTCCGCATCAACGCGGCCGCCCGCACCGTGGGCCTGTCCTACTCCAAGCTGATCGCCGGCCTGGCGAAGGCGAAGATCAACCTGGACCGCAAGGTCCTGTCCGATCTGGCCATCGCGGACCCCGCGGGCTTTGCCGCCATCGCCAACATCGCGAAGGCAGCCTGAGACACGGCCGGCGGTGACGCCGGCCCCCGAAGCTGAAACGGGCTGCCTCCACCAGGGGGCGGCCCTTTTTTTTGCCCGGCGCTTGAGGCGACCGGGGCGTGAATGGAAGGCGGGAAGAGGACCATGCGAGACCGGTTGCAGGCGTTGGCGGACGCGGCGCGCCAGGAGATCTCCGGCGTGTCGGAGCCCTCGCAGGTGGAAGCCCTGCGCATCCGCTACCTGGGCAAGAAGGGCGAGCTGTCCGCGGTGCTGGGCGGCATGGGCAAGCTGCCCCCGGACGAGCGGCGCGCGCTGGGAGAGATCGCCAACACCGTCAAGGCGGAGCTGGAGCAGCTCCTGGCGGACGCCACGAAGCGCGCCGAAGAGGCCGCGCTGGAGGCCCAGCTGAAGGGCCCCAAGCTGGACGTGACGCTGCCCGGGCGCGCGGTGCTGCCCGGCGGACGGCACCCGGTGTCGCGCACGCTGGAGGACATCGTCCGCACGTTCGCGCGGCTCGGGTTCGAGGTGGCCGTCGGGCCGGAGATCGAGCTCGACTACTTCAACTTCGAGGCGCTGAACCTGCCCAAGGACCACCCCGCGCGGGACATGCAGGACACGTTCTACGTGGACGAGCCCACCCTGGGCCACGCGAAGAAGGCGGACAGCCCGTCGCTGCTGCGCACGCACACGTCGCCGGTGCAGGTGCGGCACATGCTGTCGCGCAAGCCGCCCATCCGCGCGGTGATGCCGGGCCGGGTGTACCGGCGGGACTCGGACATCACGCACACGCCCATGTTCCATCAGGTGGAAGGCCTGCTCGTGGACAAGGACGTGAGCTTCGCGGAGCTGAAGGGCACGCTGGACGCGTTCGTGAAGGCGTTCTTCGGCTCGGAGACGCGCACGCGCTTCCGCCCGTCGTTCTTCCCCTTCACGGAGCCCTCCGCGGAGGTGGACGTCACCTGTGCGTCGTGCGGCGGCAAGGGCTGCCGCGTGTGCAAGCAGACGGGGTGGCTGGAGGTGCTGGGCAGCGGCATGGTGCACCCGAACGTCTTCACCGCCGCGGGCTACGACCCGAAGGAGGTGACGGGCTACGCGTTCGGCATGGGCGTGGAGCGCCTGGCCATGCTGCGCTACGGCATCGACGACCTGCGGATGATGTTCGAGAACGACGCGCGCTTCCTCGCGCAGTTCTGATTCCGGCCCACCACTCGAGAGGACAACCCTGTGAAGATTTCAGTGAAGTGGCTGGGTGATTACGTCGCGCTGCCGCCGTCCGTGGACGAGCTGGCGCGCAAGCTGACCGCGGCGGGCCTGGAGATTGAAGGCGTGGAGCGCCCCGGCGAGGGCCTGCGCGGCGTGGTGGTGGCGCAGATCCGCGAGTCGGTGCAGCACCCCAACGCGGACAAGTTGTCCGTCACGCAGGTGGACATCGGCGGCTCCGCGCTGTTCCAGGTCGTGTGCGGCGCGAAGAACTTCAAGGTCGGCGACAAGGTGCCGCTGGCCACGGTGGGCGCGAAGCTGCCCAACGGCATGGAGATCAAGCAGGCCGCGCTGCGCGGCGTGGACAGCTTCGGCATGCTCTGCTCCGCGAAGGAGCTGGGCATCACGGAGGACTCGTCCGGCCTGCTCATCCTGCCCGCGGACACGAAGCTGGGCATCCCCATCGCGGAGGCCATCGGGCTGGATGACTCCGTGCTGGAGGTGAACGTCACGCCGAACCGGCCGGACGCGCTCAGCCACCTGGGCATCGCGCGCGAGGTGGGCGTGGTGACGGGCGCGCAGCTGAAGGTGCCGCAG
Source organism: Corallococcus exercitus (assembly GCF_003611585.1). GTDB lineage: Bacteria > Myxococcota > Myxococcia > Myxococcales > Myxococcaceae > Corallococcus > Corallococcus exercitus. The sequence continues at coordinate 16,320 of NZ_RAVW01000045.1, forward strand.
CCGAAGCCCGCCGAGTCCGGCAAGCCGGTGGCGGAACTGGTGAAGGTGCGCATCGACGCGAAGGAGCGCTGCTCGCGCTACGCGGCGCGCGTGGTGGAGGGCGTCACCATCCAGCCGTCGCCGCAGTGGATGCAGGACCGGCTGAAGGCGTGCGGCGTGCGCGCCATCAACAACGTGGTGGACGTCACCAACTACGTCCTCCTGGAGTACGGCCAGCCGCTGCACGCGTTCGACCTGGACAAGGTGGCGGGCCAGGAGATCGTCGTCCGCACCGCGAAGCCGGGCGAGAAGCTGCGCACGCTGGACGACAAGGAGCGCACGCTGGACGCGGACGACCTGGTCATCGCGGACCGCGACCGCGCGCAGGCGCTGGCGGGCGTGATGGGCGGCGGCGACAGCGAGGTGACGCAGGGCACGAAGCGCATCGTCATCGAGTCCGCGCACTTCCACGGCTCCGGCGTGCGCCGGTCCGCGAAGCGCTACGCGCTGCACACGGAGGCGTCGCACCGCTTCGAGCGCGGGGCGGACCTGGACGCGGTGCTGCCGGCGCTGGACCGGGCCGCGCAGCTCATCGCGGAGCTGTCGGGCGGCACGGTGGTGCCGGGCCGGGTGGACGTGCAGCCCGAGCCCCTGGCGCCGCGCCGGGCGGCGCTGCGCTACGCGCGGGTGGAGAAGGTGCTGGGCGTGGCGGTGCCGGAGGCGGAGGTCCGGCGCATCCTGACGGCGCTGGGCTTCAAGTCCGTGGAGGAGGAGCAGGGGCAGACGACGTTCGAGGTCCCTCGGGCGCGCGTGGACGTGGAGCGCGAGGAGGACCTGATGGAGGAGGTTGCCCGCGTGTACGGCTACGACAACATCCCGGCGCGGCTGCCGCGCGGGCTGGAGACGCTGGCGCCGGAGCCCCTGTCCATGGAGGCCGAGCGCCGGCTGCGCCATGCGCTGGGCGGCGTGGGGCTGTCCGAGGTGGTGAACTACTCGTTCGTGGCGCCGAAGTCGCTGGAGGTGCTGGGCGGGAAGGAAGCGCCCATCGCGCTGATGAACCCGCTGAGCGTCGAGCAGTCGGTGATGCGCACGAGCCTGCTGCCGGGCCTGCTGGAGAACCTGTCGCGCAGCGTGCGCCACCAGGTGGAGTCGGTGGGCCTGTACGAGACGGGCCGGGCGTACTTCCGGGACGCGCAGGGCGGGCAGGGGATGCGCCCGGCCGCGCGCGAGGTGCCCCGCGTGGCGGGCCTGGTGTGGGGCCTGCGTGGCGGCGGCCGGAGCTGGACGCAGAAGGACTCGCGCGTGGACTTCTACGACGCGAAGGGCGCGGTGGAGGCGCTGCTGCACGCGCTGCATGTGGAGGGCGTGGCCTTCACCCCGGCGGAAGCCCCGGCGTACCACCCGCGCAGCTGCGCCCAGGTGGCGCTGAAGGACGGCACGGTGCTGGGCCTTCTGGGCGAGGTGCACCCGCGCGTGACGAAGGCGCTGGGGCTGCCGGAGGGCGTGTTCGTGTTCGAGCTGGACACGGATCCGCTATACGCGGCGGCGCGGCTGGTGCCGCAGGCGGCGGGGCTGCCGAAGTACCCGGCGGTGCTGCGCGACCTGGCGGTGGTGGTGCCGCTGGAGCTGCGCAACGAGGAGGTGCGCCGGGTCATCCTGGAGGTGGGGGCGCCGCTGGTGGAGGACGCGCTGGTGTTCGACGTCTACACGGGCAAGCCCATCCCCGAGGGGAAGAAGAACCTGGCGTACGCCTTGAGGTACCGCTCGCCCGAGCGGACGCTGACCGACGCGGAGGTCACGGCGGCCCACCAGCGCATCATCACGGAGGTGAACCAGCGGCTGGGGGCGGCACTGCGCGCCTGAATTCCTGAATGAAGTCAGGACGTTGACACGGTTCGGGGAAGGCTGACACCATGCCCCGCGTTCACCGGCCATTCACGGGTGCCAGAGGACTCGCATGACGAAAGCGGACATCATCGAGGGGGTCTACGAGAAGGTCGGCTTCTCCAAGAAGGAGTCGGCGGAGATCGTCGAGCTCGTCTTCGACACCGTGAAGGAGACGTTGGAGCGCGGGGACAAGATCAAGATCTCCGGGTTCGGAAACTTCCAGGTGCGCCAGAAGAAGGCGCGCGTGGGTCGCAACCCGCAGACTGGCAAGGAGATCGAGATCAGCGCCCGCCGGGTCCTGACCTTCCGGCCGAGCCAGGTGTTGAAGAGCGCCCTGAACGGCGAGGCACCGCCGGAGAACCACGCGGAGATCGACGCGCAGGAAGAGGCGGCGGCGGACGCGGCGGAGGCCCGGGGCGAGGACTTCGACGAGGGAATGGAAGAGGGCGACGAGTAGGTTTTTTTCACCAGCGCCCGTCACCTCCTGCTTGACCCAGGAAAGCGGCGAGGGCATAAGGCAGCACCGTTTCACGACGGCGGTTCTCGGGGCGTAGCGCAGCCTGGTAGCGCACTTGCTTGGGGTGCAAGTGGTCGCAGGTTCAAATCCTGTCGCCCCGACCAAATAGAGGCCCTGGAGTTCCCGGTGCAAACCGGTGACTCCAGGGCCTTTGTTTTTGATTCCAGTGGCCGGGCCGCGAACCAGAGGGCGCTCGGTTCTGGAGGCCGAATTTCCCTCCTTCCGGGAACTCTCGGAGAAGATGCTTCCGCGCAGGGATGGAACGGCCTCCATGCCGTGAGCCTGCTGTGACGGAGACACCTCGATGAAGCTCCTTGCCTTCCTGCTGAGCCGCTCGCGAGGTCTCCTGGCGCTGGCGACGTTCGCTGGCATCGTCAGCGGCGCGAGCAGCAGCGCGCTCGTGTCCATCCTCAACACGTCGTTGAGCCAGGGCACCTTCCGGACCGGGAAGACGCTCGCCACGTTCAGCGGGGTCCTGCTGCTCTGCGTGCTGTCGCGCCTGGCGTCGCAGTATATGCTCAACCACCTCAACCAGGGAGCGCTCCTGGAGCTGCGGATGCGGCTGAGCCGCCGGGTCCTCACCTCCACGCTGCGCCAGCTGGAGGAGACGGGCATGCACCGCCTCCAGACCATGCTGTCGGACGACATCCCCTCCGTCAGCAACAGCCTGTCGCTGCTGCCCATCATCGCCATCAGCGGCGCCACGCTGATCGGCTGCCTCGCCTACCTGGCCACGCTCTCGCCCACGCTCTGCCTGCTCATGCTCGGCTTCATCGTCGTGGGCGGGCTCATCTACCGGCTGCCCGTGCGGCTGAGCCTGAAGTACTTCCAGCAGTCCCGCGCCAAGAGCGACGTCCTCAACAAGGCGTTCCGCTCCCTGATGGAGGGCATCAAGGAGCTGAAGCTGCACGCACCCCGGCGCGCGGCGTTCCTCGCCAACGGCGTGGAGGCCCCCGCGCAGGAGCTGCGCCGACTGATGGGCGTCAGCTCCAACATCCTCAGCACCAACGCCAGCTGGACCACGTTCCTCTTCTTCGCCTTCCTCGGGCTGCTGCTCTTCAGCGCGACCCGCTTCACGGACGTGAGCGCCACCACGCTGACCAGCTGCATGGTGATCATCCTCTACCTCCAGCAGCCACTGGACATCCTGCTGGGCAGCCTCAACGTCCTGGGACGCGGCAACGTCGCGCTGGAGCGGCTCCAGCAACTGGATCCCCAGGGCTGGAGCGCGAAGGAGGACGACAGCCCGCCCTACGCGGGGCCTCCTCCCTCCTTCGAGCGGCTGGAGTTCAAGGGGGTCACCCATACCTATTACCGGGAGAACGAGGACACCCGCTTCGTGTTGGGTCCCCTCGACCTGACCTTCCAGCGCGGGGAGCTGGTGTTCCTCGTTGGAGGCAATGGCAGCGGAAAGACGACCTTCGCCAAGTTGATCACCGGGCTCTACGTGCCGGATGCCGGAGAGGTCTGGCTCGACGGTGAGCGCGTCACGGACGCCACCCGCGAGCAGTACCGCCAGCTCTTCACGGCGGTGTTCTCCGACTTCCACCTCTTCGACACCCTCTTCGGCCTGGACCCCTCCGACCGGGGCGCCCGGGCGCGGGAGTACCTGTCCCGCCTCCAGCTCGGCCACAAGGTCCGCATCAGCGAGGATGGCACCCTGTCCACCACGAGCCTGTCCCAGGGACAGCGCAAGCGGCTGGCGCTCCTGACGGCCTACCTGGAGGAGCGGCCCTTCTACCTCTTCGACGAGTGGGCCGCGGACCAGGACCCCGCCTTCAAGGACATCTTCTACAACCAGCTCCTGCCGGACCTGCGGGCGCAGGGAAAGACGGTGTTGGTCATCAGCCACGACAACCGTTACTTCCACGTGGCGGACCGGCTGCTCGTGCTCGAGTCCGGACGGCTGGTGGACACGTCCCCGGCGATTGGACTCGAGCTCCCGGAGCGCCAGCGGCCCGCGTCCTGAGCGCGAACGCGCCCGCCTCCGCCGCTTGCGTCAGGCGACGTTCGGGCGGGGCTCGGGGCGCCGCGCCTCCGCGAGGAGCCGCTCGAGGGTGCGCGCCACCTCCAGGGGCGACTCCGCCTCGCGGAAGCGCTCGCTCATGGCCTGGACCGCCTGCCGGTAGCCGGGCTGGGTGACGACCTGATCCAGCAGGGCCACCAGCCCTTCCGCGGTCACGTCGAACGGAGAGCCCCGCACGCCCAGGCCATGATGGGTCACGAGCCGGGCCACCCGGGGCTGATCGTTCTGGAAGGGCAACGCCACCATGGGAACGCCGAAGTAGATGGCTTCCTTGGTGCTGTTGAAGCCGCAGTGGGTGACCATGGCGGTCGCGCGCTGCAACAGCTTGAGCTGCGGCACCTCGCTGGCGGCGATGAGGTTGGGCGCCCCGCGCTCCAGCAGCTTCAGGTCCGTCAGCGGCCCCGCGGAGACGACGAACTGCCAGTCCGGCCGCAGGGCGGCCGCGTCGCCCAGGACGCGGAGGAAGTCCTGCTGTCGCTTCAGGACGAAGGGCACGGAGCCCAGCGCGACGAGGATGAGCGGCCGCCCCTCCTGGAGCCGGGCCCAGTCGAAGTCCGGCTCCTGGCGGTCCAGCGCGATGCAGGGCCCCAGGAAATGGAGGTTCTCCGGGCGCGGCGTGGCCCCGGTCTCGACGAACTCCCCAGGGCAGAGCACCACCCTGGGCATGCTCGGAAGATGGAGCCGCCCGGGCCCGTCGCCTTCATCCAGCGGGTAGCCGTACTTGCGCGCCAGGTTCGTGATGAACGACGCCGTGGGAGGGAGGATGCCAAGCCCCACGCCTGCCTGCTCCAGCGTCCGCCGCAGGCCCGCGCGCACCGCGCCCATGGCCCGGTCCACCGGGGACCGCGAGGAAGGCCCGGGCTGACGCGGCGGCGGCACCGTGGGCACCGTGGTGTTCACGAGGACCGTGGGCACCCCGTTGCCATGGGCGACGACGGGCAGGAACCTCTCGATCACGTCACACAGGAAGAGGTCGGGACGCAGCCGCTGGAAGACCTCATCGAGCTCCCCCGCGAGCATGGCTTCCATCATCCGCCGGACCCTGCCCATGTGCCTGCGCATGTGGCGCAGCTGCCCCCAGCGGTCGCGGCGAGCGCGCAGCGCGCCGACCTCCCGCAAGTCGCCCTCAGGAAAGAGGTCCGGGAAGAGCGGCACGAAGTCGAAGCCCTCCGCGCGGATGGGCTCATGGGCGTCCAGCGGGCCCCAGAAGTGGATGCGGTGTCCCCTCGACTGCAGGGCCCGCGCGATCTTCAGGGCCGGGTTGATGTGGCCGGGGGTGGAGCCCGCGGCGATGAGGATGGTGGCCATGTCCGGTGTGCCTATGAGAACCAGCGGCGGAAGAACCGGCGCAAGCCTCCCGAACCGCCAGCTTCCACGGGGTAGCGCGCGCGAAGGTCGGCCGGGAGCGTATCGAAGGCGTACGCCTCGCCTCGCGCGAGGGGCGTGAGCTTCAAGCCCTTCTCATCGGTGAGGTAGTCGTAGCCGAGGCGCTGGTATTGCGAGCCGGGATCGAGCTGCTCGTAGCGCTCCCGCCGCGCCTGGCGGTCCTCCGGCTTCACCATGCGCAGGTGATAGAGGTTGTGCGGCAGCAGCAGGTGCCGGGCCCCCTCGAGCTGCTGCGGGTACCACACGCCGTGGAACTTCGTGTGGCGCCGGCCCTGGAAGGTCATCGTGTCCGGCAGGGGGAAGGCGCAGCAGCGCGTCTTCTTTCCCCAGAGGCCATCGGACCGGTACTGCGCCACGCCGTCCCACAGCTCGCGGTAGCGCACCGTGACCAGCGGCCGGTCGCGCTTCTCCGCCTTGCGCAAGGTGTCCGGCAGCCGGACGAGGAAGTCCTGCTCGAAGCGCTCGTCGGCGTCGCAGCACAGCACCCAGCGGGCGCCCAGCGCCTTGGCGCGCTCCAGCAGGCGGCTGCGATTGCCCAGCTCGTCCCATCCCTCCATCTCCGCGCGGGGCGGGTTGGTGAGGACGTCCGCCACCTTCGGCTCGGCGGCGAGCACCGCGCGCGTGCCGTCGGTGGACCCGTCATCGAGCGCGACGATGGCGTCCACGTGGTCGCGCAGGTGCGCCAGGCAGCCCGCCAGGTGGTACTCCTCGTTTCGAAGCTGCATCACGGCGACGAGCACGGGCGGTCGTCCTTTGCGCGTAGGGTTCCGGGGCTCACTGCCGGCGCCAGTCGAAGGCCACCCGCTGGAAGCTCTCGCCCCAGCCGTCGGGGTTGGCCTGGGGGGAGGCGGGGTTGAAGATGCGCTGCGCGTACTCCGGCGTGGGGGGCTCCGCCGCCTGCCGCACCTTCCGGGCCTCGAAGGACAGGTGGAGGATGCGCATGTCGTCCAGCGGATGCTGGTAGGTCTCCGTCTGCATCAGCCGGATGCGCAGGTTGTCGTCGTCCCCGCCCCAGCGATCAAAGCCCTCGTCGTACCCGTGGATCCGGACCAGGCGCTCCCGGGGCACGCAGATGGAGCCGTAGTGGTGCCAGGGCGGTGCGCTGGTCTTCTCCAGCGAGCCCCCATGGGCCTCCAGGGAATCAAACGTCCCGAAGCACACGCGGCCCAGCGCGGCGGTCCCGGGGTTTGCCGCGATGTGTCCGAGCCCCAGGGCCGGCACGTCCGTGATGAAGGCGGACTCGGGCGAGACGACGAGCACGTTCTCCCCCAGCGCGTGCCGCACGCCCACGTTGATGGCGCGGCACGGCGGCCGCCACGGATGGTCGAAGTCGTTGACCAGCACGCGCCACCGGATGGAGGGGAAGTCCCGGAGGACGCGCAGCAGCTCCGTCTCTTCGCTCGGCTCATCCAGCGAGAGGACGACCTCGTACTCCGGCCGGCTGAAATAGCGCGCGTTCAGCGGCAGCACCCGTTGGAACTCCCGCAGGCGCTTGTAGTAGGGCATGACGACGCTGAGCTGGATCTCGTTCACCTGCATGTCGTGAAATCTATGCTTTCCTCGCCTCCCTTGGCTAGCATGCAGTGCCCCGAAGGCCGGACGATAAAGGCATCCAGATGATATCCACCGTGTGGAGAGGTGCGTCGCGTATCATCGCCTGGGTCTTGAAGATCCAGCTTGTGCGCTACCTGAAGAGGAATCCACGGGTGGTCATCGTGGGTGTCACCGGGAGCGTGGGCAAGACGACCACGAAGCTTGCCATCGCGAAGGTCCTGGAACAGCGATTCAAGGTGCAGGCCCACTCAGGGAACTACAACAGCGAGCTTGGCGTTCCGCTGGCCATCTTCGAGTTGGAGTCGCCCGGCAGTGTCTTCAACCTGAAGGGCTGGATGCGCGTGGTGCTTGAGATGAATCGCCGTCTCAAGAAACCGCTGCTGTATGACGTGATCGTCCAGGAACTGGGGGCGGGCCGCAGGGGGGATATCGGGTATTTTTCATTTCTCAAGCCCAGGATTGGCGTGGTCACCGCCGCCAAGCCCGCGCACCTCAAGGGCTTCGGGAGCATCGAGGCAATCGTAGACGAGAAGTTTTCGTTGGCTGAGCTCAGCCAGATAGGGCTGGTGAACGCCGAGGAGGAACGGTTCGCTCCCAAGCTGGGCACGGTGGATGCGAGCAGGCTGCACACCTATGGCACCTCGAAGGGTGAGTATCGCTACAGCATCCGGAGTTACTCGGCGGCGGATGGCTTTGAAGGGACCCTGGTCCTGGGAAAAGACACGGTGGACGCGTCCGTTCGCATGGTGGGACGGCACATGGCTGAAGCGGTCGCCGCGGCCGCTGGCGTTGGCGCGTTGCTGGGCATGACGCCAGATGAAATCAAGGCCGGCGTCGAACGGATCCAGCCCGTCGCGGGCCGCATGAGTCCGCTGGAAGGCCAGAACGGCAGCCTGATCCTCGACGATTCGTACAACGCGAGCCCGGAGGCCATGATGGCGTCCCTCGATACCCTGTACGAGCTGCCCGGACGGAAGATCGCCATCCTGGGCGGGATGAATGAATTGGGCGCGGACGGGGCGAAGTACTACGGGCAGATTGGTGGCCACTGCGCACGGCTCGATCTGCTGGTGACGGTCGCGAAGCTGGCCAGGCAGTACGTGGAGCCCGCCAGGGCCGCGGGCCTTGGCGACGATAAAATCAGATGTTTCGACACACCGTATGAGGCTGGCGAGTTCGTCGCGGGGCTCCTGAAGCGTGGAGACACGGTGCTCGTGAAGGGTTCCCAGGGGGGAATCTTCTGCGAGGAGGCCACCGCGAAGTTGCTGGCGAAGCCGGAGGACACGGCTCGCCTGGTCCGTCAGTCTCCAGACTGGAAGCGCCAGAAGGCCCATGCCTTCAACAACAAGAGGCAGACCCCGTAGGTTGAGCATCGCCTCGTGAGGCGATGCTCAACCCCGTCATCCCCGGGCCTCTCAGGGGAGCAGCGCGGAGAGCCGCTGGTTCGGATCCGCGCAGCCCGCCGCCAGCAGCCTCTGGAAGTCCTCGACGATGCGGTCCACCGTCCGCGCTTCATAGAGGTCGCCGTTGGCCTGGGCCATCAGCGAGACGCGCTGGTCCTCCGATTCGGAGACGAAGAAGAACATGTTCACCATGAGGCTCGAGCCCTGGGGAATGTTCACGCGGTCGAGCTGAAGCCCTTCGAGCGAGGGTGCCGGGCCTCCGGACTTCTGGAAGTTCTGCATGTTCAGGCCGGGGAAGGTGCGCGCGCTCTTGCTGTCCGGGTTCATCCCGATCATGTCCAGCACCCGCTGATAGGGCAGGGCGGAGTGGGCGAGTGCGCCGAGCACCGCATCGCGCACGCGCGTGAGGAGTTCCTGGAAGGTGGGATCCCCTTCCAGGTTGGTGCGGATCAGCATGACGTTGGTGAAGCACCCGATGAGGTTCTCCACCTCGATGTGGTCGCGGCTCCCGATGTTGCTGAACACGGTGATGTCCCGGGCGCCGCTGCGCAGCGCGAGCAGGGCCTGGTAGGCGGCCATCGCCATCATGTAGAGCGTGACGCCTTCGCGGTGGCAGTACGCCTTGATGGCGGCGGACAGGTCCACCGGGAACGTCGCGGACGTGGACAGCGCGTTGTACGAGCGGGTGGCCGGGCGCGGCCTGTCGAAGGGGAAGTCGACCATCGTGACGCCATCGGCCAGGTGCCGGCGCCAGTAGGACTCGATCGACTCGAGGTGCTCGCCCTGCATCTGCTCGTGCTGCCACCACGCGAAGTCCGAGTACTGGATGCGCAGCTCGGGCAGCCGGGGTTGCTCGCCCCGGACGTAGGCCTGGTAGGCCCGGGTGACTTCCTGGAGGACGATGGCCTCCGACCAGCCGTCCCAGGCGATGTGGTGCGTCAGCATCAGGAGCATGTGCTCCTCCGGGCCCACCTGGTAGAGCCACGCCCGGAACATGGGCGGGGCCATGAGGTCGAACGGCGTCTGCGCGTCCTGGTACACGCGCTGGCGCACCGCTTCCTCGCACTGCTCCCGAGGCAGCCCGGTGAAGTCCAGCTGCTCCAGCTGGACCGGAGCCAGCGGGGGCACCTGGAAGGCGAACCCGTCATCGCTCCGGGCGTAGTGGGTCCGCAGGATTTCATGGCGCTCGACGAGCGTGTTCAGGGCCCGCTCCAGCGCGTCGACGTCGAGGCGCCCCTGGATGCGGACGCACCGCGGGACGTTGCCGGCGCTCTTCGGCCGGTTCGGGTTCGAGCCCGCGTAGCTGAGCCAGCGTCGCTGCGCCATGGAGGCCGGGCCCGTGGCGCGGCCAACCGGGGTGGGACGGCGCGGGGCGGACCGTGCGGGTGCCTCCTCCCGGGCATCCGCGCCGAGCTGCTCCAGGGCCCGGGCGAGCGCCTCGACGTCGCGGTGCTCGAAGAGGGCGCGCAGGGGCAGGTCGACGCCGAAGGTGGCGCGGATGCGCGACACGACCTGGACGGCGAGCAGCGAGTGTCCCCCCAGCTCGAAGAAGCTGTCGGTCGCGCCCACGCGCTCCACTCCCAGCACGTCCTTCCAGAGTTCCGCCAGCCGTTGCTCCACGGGCGTGCGTGGGGCCACGTACGCGGACGCCGGAGTGACGGAGGCGGACGCGTCCGGGGCCGGGAGGGCCTTGCGGTCCACCTTCCCGTTGGACGTCAGGGGCAGGGCCTCCAGCGTGACGAAGGCGGAGGGCACCATGTATTCGGGCAGCTTCGCCTGGAGCTCCTGTCGCAGCGTGGCGGTGTCCACCGCGTGTCCCGCCGCCGGTACCACGTACGCCACCAGGCGCTTGTCTCCCGCGCGGTCCTCGCGCGCGAGCACCAGCGCCTGCCGGAGGCCGGGCTGCTGTTCGAGCACGGCCTCGATTTCACCCAGCTCGATGCGGAAGCCGCGCAGCTTCACCTGGAAGTCGGTGCGGCCCAGGTAGTCAATCTGCCCGTCCGCGCGGAAGCGAGCCCTGTCGCCTGTCTTGTAGAGGCGCGCTCCTGGCGTGGTGCTGAAGGGATGGGGGATGAAGCGCTCCGCCGTCAGGGCCGGACGGCCGAGGTAGCCGCGGGCCAGGCCCCGGCCTCCGATGTAGAGCTCCCCGGGGACACCCACGGGCACCGGTTCCAGCGAGGCGTCGAGGATGAAGGCTTGCAGGTCTGGAATCGGCACGCCCACCACGCTGGCGGTGCCGCTGGCATCCCGCGCGCTCAGCGGGCGGTAGGTGACATGGACGGTGGTCTCGGTGATGCCGTACATGTTGATCAGCCGCGGCTGGCTGTCGCCATGCAGGGCGAACCAGGGTTGCAGGCTGCGGAAGTCCAGCGCCTCGCCTCCGAAGATGACGTAGCGGAGCGCCAGCGGCGGGGGCTTCTCCAGGGACTGCTCATGCTGGATGAGCTGACGGAAGGCGGAGGGCGTCTGGTTGAGGACGGTGACCGCTTCGCGTTGCAGCAGCGCGTGGAAGTCCCCGGGCGAGCGGCTCACCCAGTAGGGCACGACGACGAGTCGGCCGCCGTACAGCAGCGCGCCCCACAGCTCCCAGACGGTGAAGTCGAAGGCGCTGGAGTGGAAGAGCGTCCAGACGTCCTGCTCGCCGAAGTCGTACCAGGGCCGCGTCGCGGAGAAGAGGCGCAGGACGTTGGCGTGCGTGACGAGTGAGCCCTTGGGCCGCCCCGTGGAGCCGGACGTGTAGATGACGTAGGCGAGGTGCTCCTCGTGCGTCCCCGCGTCCACGTTTTCCGTCGGGAGGGTGGCGAGGGCGGGTCCTTCCGCGTCCAGGCACAGGACGTGCGCGGAGTGGGGCGGCAGGTTGGGGACGAGCGACGTCTGCGTGAGCAGCAGCGGAACGCCCGCGTCCTCCAGCATGAAGGCCAGCCGGTCGCGCGGGTGGGCCGGATCCATGGGCACGTAGGCCGCGCCCGCCTTGAGGATGGCCAGCAGCCCCACCACCAGCTCCACGGAGCGTTCCAGGTAGAGGCCGATGCGCGACTCGGGCCCCGCGCCCCGCGCGCGCAGCCACGCGGCGAGCTGGTTGGCGCGCGCGTTGAGCTCGCCGTAGGTGAGGTGGGTGTCCTCGAAGGTCAGGGCGCGCGCATGCGGCGTGCGGGCCGCCTGGGCCTCGAAGTGGCCGTGCAGCGTGCCCTGCTGGGCGAAGTGCGTCTGGAGGGTGTTCCACTCCGTGAGGAGCTGGCGCCGTTCGGGGGCGGTGAGCAGCGCGAGCCTTCCCACGCGCGTGTCCGGCGCCTGGAGCGCGGCGTCCAGCAGCACCTGGAAGTGCTCCGTGAGGCGCCCCGCGGTGGAGGCGTCGAAGAGGTCGGTGTTGTACTCCAGCGACCCGATGAAGCCGTCGGCGCCTTCCGCGAACTGGAGGGTGAGGTCGAACCGGGCGGTGGCGCTGTCCACCTCCACCGGCCGCAGGCGCAGCTCGGGCAGGCGCAGCGCGGACACCGGGGCGTTCTGCACCACCAGCATGACCTGGAAGAGCGGCGGAACACTCAGGTCGCGCTCGGGGCTCACCGCTTCCACCAGGTGCTCGAAGGGCAGGTCCTGGTGCGCGTAGGCGTCCAGCGTGCTGTCACGCACCTGGCGCAGCAGCTCGCGGAAGGAGGCCTCGGCGTTCACGCGGGTGCGCAGGACCAGGGTGTTGACGAAGAAGCCGATGAGCCCCTCCAGCTCCGCCAGCCTGCGGCCGGCGATGGGCGAGCCCACGCTGATGTCGTCCTGCCCCGAGTAGCGCGCGAGCAGCGTCTGGAAGACCGTCAGGAGCAGCATGAACGGCGTGGCGCCCTCGCGCTGGGCCAGCGCGTGCAGGCTCCTGGCGGTCGCGGGGGAGAGCGTGAAGCCGTGACGGGCGCCCCGGAAGGACTGCCTGGGCGGCCGGGGCCGGTCCGTGGGCAGTTCCAGCACCGCCGGGGCTCCGGCGAGTCGCCGGCTCCACCAGTCGAGCTGCTCCCGCAGCGCGTCGCCCCGCAGCCACCGGCGCTGCCACATTGCGTAGTCCGCGTACTGCACCGGCAGCTCCGCCAGCGGCGACGGCTCCCCCTTCGCGAACGCCTCGTAGAGGGTCGCCACCTCGCGCACCATCACGCCCAGGGACCAGGCGTCCGAGATGACGTGGTGGAGGGTGAAGAGCAGGACATGGGCGTCCTGCTCGAGGCGCAGCAGGGTGACGCGCAGGAGCGGTCCCCGGGCCAGGTCGAAGGGACGCCGGGCTTCCGCATCCATCCGGCGGTGCACCTCCGCCTCGCGCGCCTCGGTGGGCTGGGAGGAGAGGTCCACGCAGGTCAGCGGCAGCTGGGCCTCCGGTGAGATGTGCTGCCGGGCCTCGCCCGCCTCGGTGCGCAGGGACGTGCGGAGCACCTCGTGACGGGAGACCAGGGCCTCCAGGGCGCGCTGGAGCACGTCGACCTGGAGGACTCCCTCCAGGTGCAGGGCCATGGGGATGTTGTAGCTGGCGCTTCCGGGCTCCAGCTGATCGAGGAACCACAGGCGCTGCTGCGCGAAGGACAGCGGCACGCCGTCCTCGCGAGGGGCGCGCGTGAGCGGCGGCACCTGGAGCCCGGCTGTCCGCCCTTGCTGGAGCGCGGCGCCCAGCCGCCGGGCCAGCGTCTCCACGGTGGGGGCCTCGAAGAGGGCGCGCAGCGGCAACTCCACGCCGAAGCGGGCCCGCAGGCGGGACACCACCTGCGTGGCCAGCAGCGAGTGACCGCCCTGATCGAAGAAGTTGTCGTGGACCCCGACGCGCTCCACCTCCAGCAGCTCCGCCCAGAGCGAGGCCAACGCCTCCTCCAGCGCGTCGCGCGGCGCGGTGTAGTCCTCACCATGCGCCAGCGCGCTTCCCTCGGGGACGGGGAGGGCCTTGCGGTCCACCTTGCCGCTGGAGGACAGGGGCAGCGCCTCCAGGGTGACGAAGGACGCGGGCACCATGTACTCGGGCAGCTTCTCCTTGAGCCAGGAGCGCAGCGCGCCGAGGTCCGGAGAGGCCTCCGGGTGCGCGGGCACCACGTAGGCGACCAGTCGCTGGAGACCGGGAGAGTCCTCACGCAGCAGGACGACAGCTTCGCGCACGGAGGAGTGTTGGGAGAGGACGGCCTCCACTTCGCCCAGCTCGATGCGGAAGCCGCGCAGCTTCACCTGGAAGTCGGTGCGGCCCAGGGATTCGAGCTCGCCGTCCGGCAGCCAGCGAGCGCGGTCGCCCGTGCGGTAGAGGCGGGCGCCGGGCTCGGAGGAGAAGGGGTTCGGGATGAAGCGCTCGGCGGTGAGGTCCGGCCGGCCCAGATAGCCGCGCGCGAGGCCGGCGCCGCCCAGGTACAGCTCGCCGGGGACGCCGACGGGCTGGGGGCGCAGCCAGGCGTCCAGCACGTAGGCCCGCACGTTGTGGAAGGGCCGCCCGATGGTGACGCGGCGTGCGTCCACCTGGGCGTTGACGGTGGCGCAGATGGTGGCCTCGGTGGGGCCGTAGGCGTTGACGAAGCGGCGGCCCGGGGCGAAGCGCTCCACCAGTTCGGGCGCGCACGCCTCCCCCGCGGAGGTGATGGTTCGCAGGGAGTCCAGTTCGCGCGCGTCCAGTTGCAGCAGCACCGACGGCGTGAGCGTGGCGGCGGTGATGGACCGCTCCCGCAGCAGCGTTTGCAGGGGCGTGCCCGGCATCAGGTCCTCGCGCGGAGCGAGGTGCAGCTCGCCTCCCGCGAGCAGGACCGGCAGGACCTCCCAGACGCAGGCGTCGAAGCCCGCGGAGGAGAACTGGAGCACGCGGCTGGAGGCGTCCAGCGCCATGACGTCCACGGTCTGCAGGGCCGTGTTGCACAGGCCGCGGTGCTGAAGCAGGGTGCCCTTGGGCCGGCCGGTGGAGCCGGAGGTGTAGATGACGTAGGCGAGTGAGCGCGCATCCGGAGCAAGGCCCAGGTCGTCCTCGGACTCTCGTGCGAAGCGGGCCTCGTCGACATCGAGGCGCAGCACGTAGCCACGAGGGTCGAGCAGGTGCTCCAGCGAGGAGTGGGTGAGGAGCACGGGCGCCATCGCGTCCGTGACGATGAAGTCCAGGCGCTCGGAGGGCAGGTGCGGATCGAGCGGGAGGAAGGCACCGCCAGCCTTGAGCGTGGCGAGCAGGGCGACGACGAAGTCGGGAGAGCGCTCCAGGCAGAGGGCGACGAGGACCTCGGCGCCCACGCCGACGCGGCGCAGATGGCGGGCGAGCTGGTTGGCGCGCGCGTTCAGCTGGGCATAGGTGAGTGACTCCTCGCCGGAGCACAGGGCCGTGGCGTCGGGCGTGCGCGCGACCTGCGCTTCGAAGAGGCGGTGGACGAGGGGGACTTCGGGCAGCTCCCGGCGGGCCTCGTTCCAGTCGCGCAGCAGGTGTTGACGCTCGGCGGGCGTCAGCAGCTCCTGCCGGGCGAGGCGGGCGGAAGGATCCGCGACCACCGTCTCCAGGAGCAGGCGCAGGTGGTCACCGAGGCGCGCGATGGTCGTGCGGTCGAAGAGGTCCGTGTTGTATTCGAAGCTGCCGGCGATCCCCTCGGGCGTGTCCGAGAGGAACAGCGTCAGGTCGAACTTGGAGAGGCCCAGGTCCATCTCCAGCGGGCGCAGCGAGAGGCCCGAGACGGAGCGGGCCCTCGGCTCTGGCTGGTTGAGGACGAACCAGACCTGGAAGAGGGGACTGTGCGCCAGGTTGCGCTCCGGCTTCAGCTCCTCCACCAGCTTCTCGAAGGGAATGTCCTGGTGCGCGTAGGCGCCCAGCGTCGTCTCTCGCACGCGCTGGAGGAGCTCACGGAAGCTGGAGCCCTGCGGGATCCGCGTGCGCAGCACCAGGGTGTTGATGAAGAAGCCGATGACGCCCTCGAGCTCCGTCAGCCGCCGGCCCGCGATGGGAGAGCCCACGCTGATGTCGTCCTGTCCCGCGTAACGCGACAGCAGGAGCTGGAAGGCGGCCAGCAGCAGCATGAAGGGCGTGACGCCCTCGCGTTGGGCCAGGAGCCTCAGGGAGGCGGAGAGGTCCGGCGGAAGGCGCACGGGGTGGGACGTCCCGCGGAACGTCTGCACGGACGGGCGCCGGCGGTCCGTGGGCAGCTCCAGGTGCGAGGGGATGTCCGCGAGCTGCTCGCGCCAGTAGGCCAGCTGTCGCTCCAGCTCCGCTTCCCGCAGCCACTGTCGCTGCCAGACGGCGTAGTCGGCGTACTGCACGGGCAGCTCGGGCAGCGGTGACGGCCGGCCCTGGGTGAAGGCTTCGTACAGGGTCCCCATCTCGCGCATCAGCAGCGGCAGGGACCAGCCGTCCGAGATGATGTGGTGCATGCAGAGCACCAGCGCATGCCGCTCGTCGGACAGGCGCAGCAGGGTGGTGGTCAGGAGCGGGCCCTGGCCCAGGTGGAATGGCCGCTGGATGGCCTGCTCCGCGAACCTCCGGGCGTGGGGCTCGCGCTCCGCCTCGGGCAGATCGCCCAGGTCGATGCGCTCCAGCCTCAGCGGGGTGGGAGGCGCGACGCGCTGTACGGGCTGGCCTTCCTCCACCGCGAAGGTGGTGCGCAGGCTTTCGTGGCGGCGCACCAGCTCCGTGAAGCAGCGCTCCAGCACGGTCGGGTCCAAGGGCCCTTCCAGCCACAGCACCATGGGCATGTTGTACAGCGCGCTGCCCGACTCCAGCTGATCGAGGAACCACAGCCGCTGCTGCGCGAACGACAGCGGTGGGGACGCCGGACGCGCACCCGGCACCAGGGGCGGCAGCGTTGGGCCCACGGCCGCGTCGCCGCGCGAGTCGATGGTGCGTGCCAGGGCTTCCAGCGTGGGGGATTCGAAGAAGTCGCGCAGGGGCAGCTCCACTCCGAAGGTGGAGCGGAGGCGAGCGACCACCTGCGCGGCCAGCAGCGAGTGCCCCCCGAGCGCGAAGAAGCTGTCCTGCCGGCCCACGCGGGGAGCGCGGAGCACCTGGGTCCACAGCGCGGCCAGCGCCTGTTCCGTGGGCGTGGAGGGAGCAACGAAGTCCGCTCCAGACGCGTCGCGGGTGTCCGGTGCCGGCAGGGCCTTGCGGTCCACCTTGGCGTTGGAGGTCAGCGGCAGGGCATCGAGCATCACGATGGCCGAGGGACGCATGAACTCGGGGAGGCGCTCTCGCAGGAAGTCCTGGAGGGACGTCACGTCGAGCGACTGCTCGGGCTGAGCGACGACATAGGTCACGAGGCGCTTGTCGCCAGGGACGTCCTCGCGCACGAGGGCAATGGCCTGGCGCACGAGGGGATGGGC
>NZ_RAVW01000460.1 GCF_003611585.1 Corallococcus exercitus
GACGGGGAGTGAGGCCGGGCAAGTGCCTGATTTCCCGTGGGAACCCGGGGTGGGGCAGGGGGGCGCGGTGGTTGGCACCGGCATTGCTCTAGAGACCAGGCAACACGGCGGGGTCGCAGCGGGCCGGAAGTACCGCGCGGCATCGTCACCCTGGTAGGGGGTTCCATTGGGGAACCCTCGACGCCCATCGTCTCGGCCGGCCCCGAGACGGTGGGCGATTTTTTTGCGGGCTACGGGGACGGCGTCTCCTTTGGCTCCAGCTCGCCGTCGAACGGACCGGACTGCTGCTTCTCCAGCAGCCAGACGCCGTCCCGGAAGACGAACTCCGAGGTGACGGTGTCGGTCTGCTCGGTGACGGAGGGCAGGCGCATCCACTGGATGCGGCTGTGGACGGTGGCGCTGCGGCCGTCGTCGGCGAGCTTCACGTCCTCGATTTCGAAGTCGGTGACGGTGAGGTCGCGGTCGTCGTGGAGCTCGCGGCGCTGGCGCTCGAAGTCCTTGCGCTCCTCGGGGACGAGGAAGCTGGACAGGGCGCGGTAGTTCCTCCAGCGCAGGTTCTTGTGGAAGCCCTCCACGACGGGGCGGAGCTCTTCCAGGTCCGACTTGGGTGGCGTGTGGGCACAGGCCCCACCGAGGACCAGGGCGAACATCAGGGCAGGCAGGCGTTTCATGCGCGCGACGCTACCAGCCGCTGGGCGGAACGGACGAGGGCAGTGCTATGGTCCGCGCTCCCCCGCCAAGCACACCGGAGTCGCGACTCAACATGGCCAAGTCGATGGTGGAGCGTTACGAGCAGCTCCTCCGGCAGGACCCGACCTCTTCCGTCTTCGTGGAGCTGGCGAAGGCGCTGCTGGAGAAGGGAGACGCGGCGCGCACCATCGAGGTGTGTACGCAGGGCATCTCCCACCACCCCACGTCCACCGTGGGGCGCGTGCTGTGGGGCAAGGCCCTCATCCAGCTGGGGCGGCCCGCGGAGGCGATGGAGCAGTTCGACCAGGCCATCGCCATCGAGCGGGACAACCCGTACGCCTACAACCTCATTGGCGACGTGCTGCTGCAGCGCGGGCTGTACCGCTCCGCGCTGCCGATTCTTCGCAAGGCCGTGGCGCTGCAGCCCAACAACGGGCGCGTGAAGCAGTGGTTGGATCAGGCCCAGCAGGCGCTGTCCGGCGGGCCGGCGCCCATCTTCGAGGATCTGGGCATCCTGGCGACCCCGGCGGCGCCGGCGGAGGAAGAGGAGCCGGAGGCGCCCGGTGCGGAGGCGCACCCGTCCGCGTTCGAGGCGCGTGCCGCCGCGGCGGCGGGACTGGAGCCGCGCCGTTCCGCCCGGACGGAGACGCCGGCGGGCGGCGTGGACGCGCAGGCGGTCGCCAGGAGCGGAGCCGTCGAGGCGCACGGTGGGCCGATCGCGCCTTCCGGGACGCCGGTGCCGGAGGACGTGCGGGGCGAAGGCTCCGTGGAGACCGGTGGTCCGTCCGCGACGGGTGAGCAGCGCGGTGGGCTGTCGGATCCGGGGTCGGGGCGTACGGCGTCGGGTGCTGGCGCGGATCCGGGCAACGGATCCGGAGCGGGGCGCGGTCGCGTGGCCAGCGGTGGACCGTTGGATCCGGGCCAGGAGCCCGGCTCTGGACGGGGTCGCGTAGCCAGCGGTGGACCGTTGGATCCGGGCCAGGAGCCGGGTTCGGGACGCGGTCGCGCGACTGGTGATGGCCCTTCGGCGGCAGGCCAGGAGCCAGGTTCGGAGCGCGGCCTTGAGTCGCGCGGTGGCGCTCCGGACGCGGGCTCGGATTCCTCCACGGAGCCGGGGCGCGACGCGACGGACGGTGCGGCTCAGGGTGCCAACCCTGCCGCGGGTGCCGCCTCTGGCCGTGGACGCAAGTCCGGGATGCTGGCGGACCTTCCTGACGCCCCTCCGGCGGACGAACCCGCGTCGCAGGGTGGGGGACTGCTCGGAGACCTTCCTCCTCTGGAGGTGGCGCGGGCTCGCGCGGCCGTGCCGGTGACGCCGGCTCCGGTGGTGTCGGCTTCGGGCGGCAAGCGCTCGCTGCTGGACGACATCCCGGATGCGACGGAGCTGGCGGCGGCCGCGGCGCGCAACAAGGCGGCGGCGAACGCGAAGGACACGGAGGCGCTCGCGGCGAAGTACGAGCGCGAGATGCACGAGAAGATCGCCAAGGAGCGGGCGAAGCAGTCCCTCATCGAGCGATATGGCGCGAAGACCGTGGCCCTCTTCGTGGCCCTCATCTTCCTGGGCGCGAGCGCCGGCTTCTTCATCCTCTACCGCTCCCGCCAGGGCGGCCAGACGCTGTCGGAGACGCTGGAACTCGCGAAGCGCGCCATCGCGCAGGACACGGGCGCGTCGCTGGATGAGGCGCTCCGGCAGCTCGACCGCGCGCGCGACATGGACGAAGCGAGCCCGGCCGCGTGGGCGCTCGCGGGCTACGCGCACGCGCTGCGCTACCTGGACCACGGCGCCAACGCCGACGACCGCCGGCTCGCGCTGGAGGCGCTGGAGAAGCCGGGCGTGAAGGAGGGCTTCAACGGCCTGGTGCTGGCCACCAACGCGCTCGTCGCCGACGACCGGGGCCGAGAGCCCGCGCACCGCGCGCTGCTCGCCTCGCAGGATGACGTGACGGAGGTGCATGCGCTCGCGGGCAGCCTGCTCATCGCCGCCAAGGACGAGAAGAAGGCCCTGGACCGCTTCGACCGCGCGCTCAAGGCGTCGCCGGGCAACGTCCGCGCGCTGGTGGCGCTGGGCGACTACTACCTCGCCTCCGAGGACTTCCCGCAGGCGCTGGAGATGTTCAAGCGCGCGCGCGAGGTCTCCAAGGAGCACCCGGCCGCCCGCATCGGGATGGCCGAGAGCCGGCTCGCGCTGGAGCAGGACCTGGACGCGGCGCTGGCGGACGTGGCGCCGCTCGCGCAGGACCCGAAGCTGCCCCCCGCGCTCCAGCCTCGTCAGCACCTGGTGCACGGGGAGCTGCTGTCCGCGCTGGGCAAGTACGAGGAAGCGCGCACGATGCTCTCCAAGGGCACGCAGGGGCCGCTGGCCATGGACTTCCAGCTGGCGCTCGGGGCCGCGGGCCGCGCGGCGGGCAGGCTGGAGGCCGCGCAGCAGGCCTACGAGGCCGCGCTGAAGCTGCAGCCCAAGAGCGAGGCCGCGAAGGAGGGCCTGGGGCGCACGCTGCTGGACCGCGACCGCGAGAAGGAGGCGCTGCAGCGGCTGGAGGCGGACGGCGGCCGCAAGGTGTCGCTGGTGCGCGGTGCCGCGTACGCGCGGCTCGGGGACTGGAAGCGCGCCCGCGTGGAGCTGGGCAAGACGCGCGTGAACGACCGCTATCCGCCGGAGGCCGTCGCGTGGCTCGCGCTGGCGGACGCGAACGAGGGCAACGGCGCCCAGGCGCGCGACGTGCTCGAGAAGGCGCTGGCCAAGAAGCCCCGCACGGACCTGCGCGTGGCGCTGGGACAGGTGTACTGGCGCGAGCGCGCGCTCGACAAGGCGCAGGCGCAGTTCGACGAGGCGCTGAAGGACCCGCGCGACTACGAGGGCGCGTGCTCGCTGGGGCGGCTCTTGCTGTCGCGCGGCCTGCCGGACATGGCGCTCAAGCCGCTGACGCAGGCGGTGGAGCGCAACGGCGCGCACGGCGAGGCGCGCGACGCGCTGGGCCGCACGCTGCTGGCGCTGGGCCGCACGCCGGAGGCACTGAAGCAGTTCGAGGCCTGGCAGCTGGACAACCCGGGCAACGCCGCCGCGCACAAGGGCTTCGCGCTGGCGCTGTACCAGTCCGGCCGCCGCAAGGAGGCGGAAGGCGCGTCGGGCCGCGCGGTGAAGCTGGCGCCGGACGACGCGGAAGGGCAGCGGCTGCGCGCGGCGCTCCTGTTCGCCAACGGCGACGCGAAGGGTGGCTTCGCGGCGCTGGAGCGCGCCAACAAGCTGGACTCCAAGGACCCGGACACCTTCTGTGAAATCGCCCAGGCGTTCCTGCGCCAGGGTCAGGTGGAGAGCGCGGAAGCGGCCTTCGCGGCGGCGCGGCGCGAGGGGCCGGACGCGACGTGCGGCCGCGTGGGTGAGCTGTACACGCAGCTGCCGGGCGGTGGACGCGGCGCGGCGCGCACGCTGCAGGACCTGGCCGACAAGGCGCCCACCGTCTGGGACAAGGCCTTCGCCCAGGTGACGCTGGCGCGCGTGCTGCTGGGCGCCGGGGCCGTGAAGGAGGCCCGAGCGGCGGCGGACGAGGCCGTGAAGCTGGCTCCCTACAACGGGCGCGCGTACCTGGCCCTGGGGCTGGTGGCCTTCAAGCAGCGGCAGGAGGCCCCCGCGCGCGAGGCGCTGGCCAAGGCCGTGGAGCTGGAGCCCACGGACGGCATGGCCCACCTGGCGCTGGCGGACGTGCTGGTGCGGGAGTCCTCGGAGCTGCCCCGGGCGGTGGAGGCCTACGAGGCCTTCCTGAAGCTCGCCGGGGGGGCCCCGGAGGCGAACCGGGTGAAGAAGGCCCTTCCGCTCCTCAAGCGCCGGGCGTCGCGCTAGCGTGGTGGCCGTGAGCGAGCAGCGGCCCCCGTCCTCCCCCCTGCTGAAGGTCATGTGGGGCAACGCCTTTCTGCTGTCGGTGCTCTACCTGCTGATGGGCATCGTCGTGGAGTCCATCCGGCGGCGGTACCACGCGCCCTTCTTCGAGCGGCTCTCCATGGCGCTCGACTCGCTGCCGGCGCGGGCGCTGGAGCTGGTGCACGCGATGGAGCCGCTGCGCGCGGCGTACTTCACCGGCCGCATCACCGACCTGGGCGTGCGCGTCGTCTTCGGCATCGTCACCGTGGCGGTCATCTTCCTGCTCGCCCTGGTGGTGGGCGCCATCATGGCCGTGCTGCGGTGGGCGCTCCTGCGCGCCAGCCGCGGTGGGAGCGGACCTCCGCCGGGAAACGGCTAGCGGCGCGACTTCGCCTTGCGGATGCGTGGGGCCACGGGCGCCGCCTGTGGCTCGTGGCCCGCGGCGCGCGCCATCAGGCAGATGTCCACCACCTTGGGGCCGAAGCGCTCCCAGCGGCTCTCCCCGGTGCCCTTCACCGCGAGGAAGGACTCCCGGTCCACCGGCAGCGCGGCGGCCAGCCCCAGCAGCGTCGCGTCGTTGAAGATGATGAAGGGCGCGATGCCCAGGTCCTTGGCCAGGTCCTTGCGCCAGCGGCGCAGCTCCATGGACGCAAGCTCGCTGTACACCATCACCGGCGCCCCGGACGCGGCCGGCGCGGAGCGCGAGGCTGAACCGGAGGGCTTGGGCATCATGCTGCCCGCGCACCGGTCGCACGTGCCGCATACCGCCGCCGCGTCCGCCTGCCCGAAGTAGCGCAGGATGAACGCGCGCCGGCACGTCGGCGTGTACGCGTAGTCCGCCATCCGCTTGAGCATCAGCCGGTTGAGCCGCTCCTGCTCGCGCACCCGGCTGAGATCCACCGTCAGCTCGCGGAACGGCACGCGCTCCAGCGCGCGGATGGAGCGCCCCGCGAACGGCTTGCGCACCCGCACCACGCCCGACTTCTCCAACAGGCCCAGCGCGTGCCGGACGTCGTCCTCCGTCAGCCCGGTGCGCCGCGCGAGGATGGGCAGCTCCGTGGTGGCCTGCCGCCCCACGGGGAAGGTCTCCAGCAGCGAGCGGAGCAGACGCTGCGACTCCGCCGCGTGCGGCTGCGCGCTGGCGGCCTTGTCCGTCAACGTGATGCCGTACTCGCCCTCACCCCGGCCGCCGCGCTCCAGCTTGCCCTCGCGCTCGAAAATCTTGAGGGCGGCGGAGACCTCGAACTCGCTGGCGCCCACCATGCCCGCGAGGGCGTGCACGCCCCGGTCGAACTCCTCCACGGCCTGGAGCTGCGCCCACACGTCCGACAGCACGGCCTCGGACGGGTGGCTGCTCTCGATGAGGCGCTCCTGCGTGTACACGTCCGCGTGGTTGAACAGGAGCACCGCGGTGGCGGGGTTGCCGTCGCGGCCCGCGCGGCCAATCTCCTGGTAGTACGCCTCCACCGCCCGGGGGATGTTCGCGTGCGCGACGAAGCGGATGTCCGGCTTGTCGATGCCCATGCCGAAGGCGTTGGTGGCCACCGCCACCGCCTCCTTCGAGGACATGAAGTCCTCCTGCGCGCGGCGGCGGGCGTCGTCCTCCATGCCCGCGTGGTACAGCACCGCGTTCACCTTGCGCGTGACGAGCGCGGAGTGCATCCCTTCCGCCGCCTTGCGCGTGGAGCAGTAGATGATGCCGCTGCCACCCTTGGCCGCCAGGCTCGCGCACGCGTCCCGGCGCTCCTCGTCCCCGCTGACGTTCACCACGTCCAGGAAGAGGTTGGGCCGGTCGAACCCCTGGGCGAACACCGCCGGATCCTTCATCAACAGCACGCGGACGATGTCCTCGCGCACCTCCGGCGTCGCCGTGGCGGTGAGGGCCACCGTGCGCGGGGGACGCAGCCGCTTTCGCACCTGGCCCAGCAGCGCGTAGTCCGGCCGGAAGTCGTGGCCCCACTGGGAGATGCAGTGCGCCTCGTCCACGGCGAGCAGCTCCACGCCCAGCCCGGACACCAGCTCCAGGAAGCTTCCGCTGCGGAAGCGCTCCGGCGCCACGTAGAGCAGCTTGTACTCACGGGCGCGCAGCTTGCGCAGGCGGTCCGCCCGCTCCACGTCCGACAGGGACGAGTTGATGTACGTCGCCGGGATGCCCTTCGCGGTGAGCTGCTCCACCTGGTCCTTCATCAACGCGATGAGCGGTGACACCACCAGCGTGATGCCCGGCAACAGCAGCGCCGGGAGCTGGTAGCACAGGCTCTTGCCCGCGCCCGTGGGCATCACCACCACGGTGTTGCGGCCGCTGAGGACGGAGCTGATGACGGGCGCCTGGCCGGGGCGGAACTCCGACAGGCCGAAGTGCCGCACCAGTCCCTGCTGGGCATCTTCGAGGAAGGGCAGGGACTCCGTCATCGCGCGCATGTTCACCATCCTGGATCGGCCGTCAACGCCAATCCCCTCCGTGGGCACCGGTGCCCCCACCTCACAGCTCAAGGCCCGGAGGAAGGGGAACCGCCAGCGCGGCCCGTTTCCGCGCCACCTCCCGCCGCAGCGCCTCCGTCCGCTCCGGGTCCAGGCGGCCGTCCACGACGACGTCCCCCTCGCGCACGCCCGGCGGCAGCCGCCAGCGCTCCACCGTGCACGCCTGCCCCCCGTCGGTCCGCACCACCTGGGCCCGCGTGTCCTCCAGCACCTCCACCCGCACGGGGCTTGTCCCCAGCGCCAGCAGCACGCCCGCCCCCATCACCAGCC
>NZ_RAVW01000461.1 GCF_003611585.1 Corallococcus exercitus
GTCTGCGCATGTCTCGTGGGCTCGGAGATGGGTATAAGAGACAGGCTGATACCCGCCCCACGGAGCCTCCGCTCACCGACGAGGATCGCGAGGTGGTGGAGAACCTGGAGCTGCTGGAGTCGCTGGACGCCGCCGCCGACCTGGAGGTGCTCCTGGAGCTGGCGGACGAGAAGTAACGCCGCGCTGGAACGAAGAAGCCCGGGCCCCCTGTGAAGGGAGTCCGGGCTCTTTCGCATCAGGCGTGGACGCCGTGAAGCGCTACTCGACCGTCACGCTCTTGGCCAGGTTGCGGGGCTGGTCCACGTCGTTCCCGCGCATCTCCGCCACGTGGTACGCGAGCAACTGGAGCGGGATGGTGGCCACCACCGGCGCGAGCAGCGCGCAGGCGGCGGGGATGCGGATGACGTGGTCAGCCAGGCTGTCCGCCTGGTTGTCGTCCTCGTCGAGGATGGCGATGACCTTGCCGCCGCGCGCGCGGACCTCCTCGATGTTGCCGATGATCTTCTCGTAGGCGATGTGCGGCTGCTTCGGCGCGATGACCACGACGGGCATCTTCTCGTCGATGAGCGCGATGGGGCCGTGCTTCATCTCACCGCCCGCGTAGCCCTCCGCGTGGATGTACGAAATCTCCTTCAGCTTGAGCGCGCCCTCCAGCGCCACCGGGTGCATGGGGCCGCGGCCGAGGAAGAGGAAGTCCTGCGCGTTCATGAACTCGCGCGCGACGCGCTTCACCTGCGGCTCGCACTTGAGGACGTCCTCGATCATCTTCGGCACCTGGGTCAGGTGCGTCAGGTGCTCCTGCGCGCCCGCCACGGACAGCGTGCCGCGCATGCGGCCCAGCTTCACCGCCAGCAGGTACAGCGTCACCAGCTGCGTGGTGAACGCCTTGGTGGACGCGACGCCGATCTCCGGGCCCGCGTTCGTGAGGACGTGCAGGTTCGCCTCGCGCGTCATCGCGCTGCCGATGACGTTGCAGATGGCCATGGTGTGCGCGCCCAGCCGCTTCGCTTCCTTGAAGGCCGCGAGCGTGTCCGCCGTCTCACCGGACTGGCTGATGGCGATGACCAGGTGGCTCTTCTCCACGATGGGGTCGCGGTAGCGGAACTCGCTGGCGAGCTCCACTTCCACCGGCAGCCGCGCCAGCGACTCGATCATGTGCTTGCCGGCCACGCCCGAGTGCCAGGACGTGCCGCAGGCCAGGATGGTGACCTTGGTGAAGGACTGGACCTGCTCCTGCGAGAGGTTCCAGGTCTCGAAGTGGACGTCGCCCTCGGTGAGGAGCATCCGGCCGCGCAGCGTGTCCGCGATGGCGCGGGGCTGCTCGTGGATCTCCTTGTGCATGAAGTGCTTGTAGCCGCCCTTCTCCGCCATCATCGGCGTCCAGTCGATGCGGCGCGTGGGGCGGTTCACCAGCTTCCCGTCGCGGTTGAAGATGTCGACCTTGGCGGCGGTGATGACGGCGAGGTCACCCTCCTCCATGTAGACGAAGTCGCGCGTGTGCTCGAGCAGCGCGGGCACGTCGCTGGCCACGAAGTTCTGGCCCTCGCCCAGGCCCAGCACCATGGGCGACGCGTCCTTCGTGCACACGATGCGGCCCGGGTCGTTGGAGCACACCACCACGAGGCCGTAGGTGCCCTTCACCTGCTTGATGGCCGCGCGGACGGCGTCCGGCAGGTCCACGCCGCGCTCCACCTCCGCGGAGATGAGGTGCGCGAACACTTCCGAGTCCGTCTCCGACGAGAAGACGTGGCCGCGCGCGCGCAGCTCCGCCTTGAGCGCCAGGTGGTTCTCGATGATGCCGTTGTGCACCACCGCCACGTTCTTGTACGTGTGCGGGTGGGCGTTCTCGTCGGAGGGACGGCCGTGCGTCGCCCAGCGCGTGTGGCCGATGCCGGTGGTGCCCTTCGGCAGGTCCTGCACCACGCGGTTCTCCAGGTTGCGCAGCTTGCCCGTGGCGCGCACCACGTTGAGCTGGTTGCCGCCGACCACCGCGACACCCGCGGAGTCATAGCCCCGGTATTCGAGCTTCTTCAGGCCCGACACCAGGATGGGAGCAGATTCCTTGTCACCGACGTACCCAACAATCCCGCACATGTTCTTCCTGCCTCTTTCTCGTCCCGCGGCCGCCGGAGCAAACCACGGGAATCCCGTTCACGCCCAACACGCCCAACCCCGCCCCGCCGACCGAACAGCAGGCGAGCACTCTTGCTAACCAGCCTTCACCTTCGTCTGCCGTGCCTTCTTGGCCGCCACCCAGCCCTCCTTCACCACCTGTGGCGCACGGGACACAGCGAGGCTCCCAGGAGGCACATTTTTCGTCACCGTGGTGCCCGCGCCGACATACCCGCCGTCCCCCACCTTCACCGGCGCCACCAGCTGCGAGTCCGAGCCGATGAAGACCCCGTCGCCCAGCTCCGTCAGGTGCTTGTTCACCCCGTCATAGTTACAGGTGATGGTGCCCGCGCCGATGTTGCAGCCCGCGCCGATGTTCGCGTCGCCGAGGTAAGTCAGGTGGTTGGCCTTGCTGCCCTTGCCGATGCGGGCCTTCTTCGTCTCCACGAAGTTCCCCAGATGCACTTCCTCTGCCAACTCCGTGGCGGGGCGCAGCCGGGAGAACGGGCCGATGATGCACCGCTCACCCACACGCGCCTCCTCCAGCACGGAGTAGGGCTTGATGTGGGTGCCATCCGCCACGTGAGAGGCCGTGAGCACGCTGCCCTGGCCGATGGTGACGTTCTTCCCGATGACGGTGCCGGCCATCAGCGAAACGCTGGGGCCTACTTCCGTGTCGGTGCCGATGGTGATGCCCTCTTCGATGTACGCGGTGGCCGGGTCCTGGATGGACACGCCCGCGCGCATGTGGGCTTCGTTGATGCGCTGCTGGAGGACGCGGGCGCGCGCCGCCAGCTCCACCTTGTCGTTCACGCCTGCGGTCTCCGTGGCGTCCGCGTCCACCGCGCCCACGGGGCCCTGCTTCGCGGCCATCTCCACCAGGTCGGTGAGGTAGTACTCGCCCTGCGCGTTGACGGGCTTGATCTCCGCCAGCGCCTTCCAGAGGAAGGCCGCGTCCACGGAGTAGATGCCCGCGTTGCACTCCTTCACCGCGCGCTGCTCCGGGGTGCAGTCCTTGTGCTCCACGATGCGCGCCACCTTGCCGCCCTCGCGGATGACGCGGCCGTAGCCGGTGGGGTCCTCCAGCGTGGTGGACACCAGCGCCAGCACCCCGCCCGCGGCGTCGTGCGCGGACAGCAGCGCCTGGAGCGTCTCCTTGCGCAGGAGCGGCACGTCTCCGTAGAGGATGAGCACGCGGCCGTCATGGCCCTTGAGCGCGTCCTGGGCCGCCTTCACCGCGTCCGCCGTGCCGCGCTGCTCCTTCTGGAGCGCGAAGCGCAGGGGCGCGTCCGGGAAGTGGGCACGGATGGACTTCTCCACCTCCGAAGCCTGATGTCCCACCACCGGCACCACGTGCGTGGCGCCCAGTTCCAGGGCCCGCTTCAAGGGATAGGCGCAGAGGGGACGGCCGAGGATGGGGTGAAGGACCTTGGCCTTCTCCGACTTCATCCGCGTGCCCTTGCCCGCGCACAGCACAACCGCCGCCAGAGCTGTCATATGCGGCGGAGAATTAGGGACCGCCGATCAACTCGTCAACCGCGCCCGGACGTCAAAACCGATCGCGGGGCTTCGGGAGGGGGCCGGGCGCTGACTGCCACACACAACGTGTTGCATTGGACCGTGATGCCGAAGCGCGGCTTGTAGAACGTCGTCAGCCGCGCCGGGGTGGAGGCCGGGGTCGGAACCGACGCCGGACTTTCCACGGGGTTCGGAGGACTCATAAGCACCGCCCGTTGCTGCACATGGAGCAAGCCTGCCCCGCCTCCGCTCACAATCCAAGGAAAAAAATGTTGTCTTGTTGAAATCCTGGTCCGAGCGCGGCGCATGGTGCATTAGGGAACGGCCGGTAATCACAAGGAAAGGCGTCCACAGGTGGTGAAGACACACATGGGAGCCGTGGGACGGCGGTCGTTCCGCGCGCTGGGACTCGCGGTGTTGCTGGTGGCGACGCAGGCGGGTGCGGCACGTCCCTACCGGGGAGGTGCGGTGGCCACGGCGTATCCGCCCGCGAGCGAGGCCGCGCTCCAGATGCTGGAGAAGGGCGGCAACGCGGTGGACGCGGCGGTGGCGGCGGCGTTCGTGGCGGCGGTGGTGGGGCCCTACCACTCCGGCGTAGGCGGCGGCGGGTTCGCGCTGGTGCACGACGCGAAGTCGGGAGGCACCCAGGTGCTGGACTTCCGGGAGGTGGCTCCGAAGGGCGCCTCGCGCGACATGTACCTCAAGGACGGCGCGCTGGTGCCGGGACTGTCCACGGACGGCGCCCTGAGCGTGGCGGTGCCGGGCGCGGTGGCGGGCTACCTGGAGCTGCTCTCCAAGCACGGCAAGCTCAAGCCCGCGGTGGTGCTGGCCCCGGCCATCCGGCTGGCGAAGCAGGGCTTCTGGGTGACGCCCAAGTACCAGCAGATGGCCACGGGCCGGGCGGAGTGCCTGCGCCAGGATCCCGAAGCCGCGCGCATCTTCCTCACGCCCAACGCGCAGGGGACGCCGGACGTGCCGCCGCTGGGGCACCTCATCAAGCAGCCGGACCTGGCGCGCACGCTGGAGCGGGTCGCGAAGGGCGGCGCGAAGGCCTTCTATTCGGGCCCGGTGGCGCAGGCGCTGGTGAAGACGGTGAAGGACGCGGGCGGGCTGCTCACGCAGGAGGACCTGACGGCGTACCAGACGCGCAGCCCCGCGCCGCTGGAGACCACCTACCGGGGCCACCGCATCCTCACCATGCCCCCGCCCAGCGCGGGCGGGCTGGCGGTGGTGCAGGTGCTGGGCATGCTCCAGCAGCTGCGGCCGCAGGGCGTGCCCTACCGCGACCCGGAGGCGCTGCACCTCTACGTGGAGGCCGTGCGGCGCGCGTACGTGGACCGCGCGAAGTACCTGGGCGACCCGGCCTTCGTGCAGGTACCGCTGGAGCGGCTGACGTCGCCCGGCCACATCGCGGACCTGGCGGGCAGCATCGACCCGAAGAAGGCCACGGCCAGCGCGTCGCTGCTGGCGCCGGTGACAGGCGGGCCGGCCTCCACGCTGAAGAAGGACGCGGGGCCCCTCACTCCGGAGCCGGAGAAGAAGAACACCACGCACATCTCCGTCATCGACAAGGACGGCAACGCGGTGGCCATGACGACCACGATCAACTACAGCTTCGGCTCGTGCCTCGTGGCCAAGGGCACCGGCGTGCTCCTCAATGATCAGATGGACGACTTCGCCGCGCAGCCGGGCGTGCCCAACGCGTACGGGCTCGTCACCGGGGAGCCCAACGCCATCCAGGCCGGCAAGGTGCCCCTGTCCTCCATGTCGCCCACGCTGGTGTTCGCGAAGGAGGACCCGAAGCGGGTGATGCTGGCGGTGGGCAGCCCCGGCGGCTCCACCATCCCCACCACCGTCATCCAGGCCATCAGCAACGTGGTGGACCACGGCATGGACGTGACGCGCGCGGTGGCCACGGGCCGGCTGCACCACCAGTACCTCCCGGATGAGCTGTGGGTGGACAAGTGGGGCCTGGAGCCGGCGACGCTGTCCGTGCTGGAGGCGAAGGGCCACAAGATTCGCCGGGTGGACGGCTGGGGCGACGCGGAGGCCGTCTACAGCGACCCGCGCACCAACCTGCGCTATTCCTCCAGTGACCCGCGCAACGAGGGCGCCGCGACGGGCCAGGACTGACGCCAGGAGACCCCAAGCCCGTGCCCGAGCCGATCCCGCTCTTCGATGCGCACCTCCACCCGGAGGCCCTGACGGACCAGGACCTGGAGTCCATGCGCTTCTTCGGCGTGGAGCGGGCCCTGGTGGTGGCGCATCACTTCCCGGAGCCCACGGCCAAGGGGCTGCGCCAGCACTTCGACCAGCTGGTGGAGAAGCAGCTGCCGCGGCTGGAGCGGCTGGGCATCCGCGCCTGGGCCGCCCTGGGCGTGCACCCGCGCTGCATCCCGCGCCGGGGGCTGTCGGAAGTGCTCAGCCACCTGCCGGACTACTTCGAGGGCGGCCGGGTGGTGGCCCTGGGGGAGACGGGGCTGCACGTGGGCGGCGAGGAGGAGGAAGAGGCCTTCCTGGAGCAGCTGGCCCTGGCCCGCCAGCTCAAGCTGCGCGTGGTGGTGCACACGCCACTCAAGGACAAGGAGCGCCACACGCGGCGCATCCTCACGCTCCTGCGCCAGTCCGGCGTGCTGCCGTCGCGCGCGCTGGTGGACCACGCCAACGCGCGCACCGTGCGGACCATCCTGGAGGTGGGCCACTGGGCCGGGCTCACCCTGCACCCGGAGGCCCTTCAGGCGGACCGGGCGGTGGCCCTGGTGCGGCGGCTGGGCAGCGAGCGCCTGGTGCTGGACTCGGACGCGGGCGACGGCGCGGGCGACATCCTGGGGCTCGCGCGCACGGCGAACCTCCTGGGCAAGGCGAAGCTGTCCGAGCGCATCGTCCGGCGGGTCACCCGGGACAACGCCGCCCGCTTCTTCCAGATCCACGACTGAGCGCGCCATCCACGCGCCGTGCGGGTCGCGCGCGCTGCGTTGAAAAGTGGACGCTCCCCCGCACGTGTCATCGCTGTAAATGCGACGGGCCCCACGCAGTGAAGCGCGGAGCCCGTGGCTTTACAACGTGCGACCCCGGGGAGGGGCCTAGTTCATCGAGGCGGAGGCAGGGGCCTCCGGGTGCAGGGTGAGGCCCTGCGCGTCCGGCGCCAGCCGCACCTGCACGGGCACGCCCTGGGAGCGGTACTCCGCGAGGGAATCCGCCGCCTCGTCGAGCAGCTGCTGGTAGCGGTCCTCAAGTTCGACCGCGATCAGGAGCATGGTCTCACCGGCGTCCGCCACGCCCGGCCGGTACACTTGGCAACGCTGGAACCGCGCCCAGCGACCGTTCTGCATCTTCACAAGCTCGCCGTCGTAAGCCATGCGCAGCACCTCTTGAGTGAAATCCGACGGACGCAATGTAGAGGCGAATCCCGGCTCTGTCATCCCCCCGTTTGAAAATTCGTAAACCCTTCGTGATTCCAGGGAGTTGCCAACACTCCAGGGCATGCCCAGAGGGGTCCCGACGGGCGGGCCCGCGCAAAATGTAAACTGGAACACTGTCAACGCGGTTAACCTGTACCGGGGTCCAATGCCGCGTCGCGCTGTCAACACTCCGTGAACCTGGCCGCCCGGGTGGGGCGGCCGGGGAGACGGGGCGGGAC
>NZ_RAVW01000462.1 GCF_003611585.1 Corallococcus exercitus
CTCCCTGAGTCCCCCGCCCCCTGCCTTCTCCCACCGGACCCTCACCGTGGCGCGAGCGCTGGCGGTGCTCGGCGGGCTGGGCTGGTTCCTGTGGCTGGGCGGCGGGCCGGTGCTGCCGCCCACGCGCATCGACTGGATGATGCGCGAGGACTGGGCCGCGCACATCTTCGGCTGGCTCTTCTTCCGCAACGCGGACTGGATGCTGCCCCTGGGCTCGGCGCCCAACCACTTCTACCCGTACGGCTCGTCGGTGGCGCTCACGGACGGCAACCCGTGGCTGGCGGTGCTGTTCAAGCCCCTCTCGCCGCTGCTGCCCGTGGACTTCCAGTACACCGGGCCGTGGCTGGCCCTGTGCTACGCGCTGATGGGCTACTTCGGCGCGCGGCTGGTGGAGACGGTGTCCCCGCGCCCGGTGCCCATGGTGCTGGGCGGAACACTGCTGGCGCTGTCGCCGGTGATGGCGGCGCGCTTCAGCCACCCCACGCTGTGCGCGCACTGGCTGCTGCTGGCCCTGCTGTGGCTCAACCTGCGCGACGTCCCGGACGCGCGCACCGCGGCGCGGAGCCTGGGCCTGGCGGCCCTCTTCAACGCCATCGCGGCGGGCACCCATCCGTACTGGGTGGCCATGCTGATGCCGCTGACGCTGACGCTCGGGGTGCGGCTCGGCTGGAGCCGGAAACTCGGCCCCGGACGCGTCGCGACCCTGTGCGCGGGCATCGCGCTGCTGGACGTCGTGCTGTTCGCCCTCTTCGGCTACTTCGGCGGCAGCGGGCTGGGCGCGGAGGGCTTCGGGGAGTTCTCCGCGGACCTGGCCACGCTGGTGAACCCGATGGGGTGGTCGCGCGTGTTGCCGGACCTGCCCGCGGCGCCCCGGCAGGGCGAGGGCTTTGGCTACCTGGGCGCGGGAGCGCTGCTGCTCGTCGTGCTCGCCGGGGTGAGCCTGCTGGCGCGCCCGCGGGAAGCGCGCACGCTGGACTGGCGCCGGGTGCTGCCCGCGGCCGTGGTGGTCCTGCTCATGGCCGTGTACGCGCTGTCGTCGCGCGTGACGTGGCTGGGCCAGCCGGTGGCGGAACTGGACGCGCTGTACGCGCCGCTGGCGAAGGTGACGAACGCGTTCCGCGCGTCCGGCCGCTTCGTCTGGCCGCTGCACTCCCTGCTCGTCGTGGGCGCGGTGCTGTTGACGCTGCGCCTGTGGCGCGACGTGCCCGCAGTGGCCGTGGCCGCGCTGACGGTGGCGCTGGCACTTCAGGCGTACGACGTGCGCGAGCAGAAGAGCGCCCTCTTCAAGCCCGTGCGCTTCCAGCGCCTGAAGTCCGCGGACTGGGACGCGCTGAAGGGCTCCTATCAACACCTGGCCCTCTTCCCACCGCATGTGCAGTGGGTGTGCCGCTACGACGAGCCGCTGGTGAACGCGCTGGCGTATCAGGCGTACCGGCTGAAGCTCACGTTCAACAGCGGCTACGCGTCGCGCACGCCGGAGGCGCTGACCGCGGAGTGCCACGCGCCGCTGCCTCCGGGCGGCCTGGACGCGAGCACCGCGTACGTGGTGCTGCCGGAGCACCTGCGTCCCTTCCTCGACGCGGGCGCGCGCTGCGGCGTGGTGGAGGGCCTGCCGGTGTGCGTGGTCGCGGGCAACACGGATGCGTTCGCCCAGGGGCTCGGGCGTCAGCCCATTCGTTGACACGCGGCGGCACTGAAAATCCATTCAGTCCTGCTCCGTTCCGCTGTTACCTTGCAGGTAGCCCCGGTCTGCCACCGGGGCCGCGACTTGCGAGGGGAGCGACGATGCCTGCGATGACGAAGCACGCTGCGGGGACGGTGTCCTGGGTGGACCTGATGGCCTGGGACCTGGCGAAGGCCCAGGACTTCTACGGGGCGCTGTTCGGCTGGACGTTCCAGGAGGGCTCGAAGGAGAACGGCTACTACACGATGGCCTTCAAGGGGGCCCACCCGGTGGCGGCGATGATGCCGCGTCCCAGCGACGCTCCGTTCCCGTCGACGTGGAACACCTACTTCGCCGTGGAGAGCGTGGACCGCTCCGTCGCCCGCCTGAAGGAGCTGGGCGGCAAGGTGATGATGGAGCCCATGGACGTGATGGACGCGGGGCGCATGGCCTTCGGTGCGGACAACACCGGCACGCCCTTCGGCTTCTGGCAGCCGAACCAGTTCGGCGGCGCGGGCCTGGTGAACGAGCCCGGCGCCATGGCCTGGCACGAGGGCAAGACGTACGACGGCGCCAAGGCCGTGGCCTTCTACAAGGACCTCTTCGGCATGACGGCGGACAAGATGCCGGATGAGCGGATGCAGTACTGGGTCCTGAAGAAGGACGGCCGGGAGACGGCCGGCGTGATGCAGCTCGACGACAAGACGTCCGCCAACGTGCCTGCCCACTGGATGACCACCTTCTCCGTGGCCAACACCGACCAGGCCGCGGCCACCGTCACCGCCAAGGGCGGCAAGGTGCTCATGCAGCCGTTCGACTCGCCCTACGGCCGCATCGCCATCGTCGCGGACCCGGGTGGCGCGACCTTCGGCGTCATCTCCCTGGCGCGGCCGGCGTAGGCGGAGACGTCAGGGCGTGAGGGCCGCCATCGCGGCGGCCATCACCTGCTTCACCGGCACCCCGGCCGCACGGGCCAGCCGGACGCAGTCGTCGAACTCCGGGTGCGCGTTGAGCACCCGGCCGTCGCGCAGGCCGCGCTTCACGCGGACCTTGCCCCACGGCGTCTCCACCTCCACGAAGTCGCGCTCCAGCGCGTGGCGCTCCACCCGGTGGTAGCGCACGCCCAGCGACGTGGACTCGCTCAGGAGCACGTCCACCACCGCTTCGCGCAGGCCACCCTCCACCAGCGCGCCCAGCAGGTGCGCCGGCCGGCCCTTCTTCATCACCACCGGGGCCACCCACGCGTCCTTCGCGCCCACCTCCAGCAGCCGCTCCACCAGATGCGCCAGCAGCTGCGGCGTGGCGTCATCCAGGTTCGCCTCCACCACCCACAGCCCTTCCGTGGACTGCGTCTCCACGCGGCCCAGCGACGCGCGCAACACGTTGGGCCGGTCGCGGAAGTCCTTCGTCCCCACGCCGTAGCCCACCTTCTCCACGATGAAGTCCGGAGGGTGGCCAATCTTCGTCAGCACCTTGAGCAGCGCCGCGCCCGTGGGCGTCGTCAGCTCACCCACGCCCTCGAAGCGCACGGGCACGTCGCGCAGCAGCTCCAGCGTCGCGGGCACGGGGATGGGCATCTGGCCGTGCGCCACGCGGATGGTGCCGCTGCCCAGCGGCGGCGGCGCGGCGTGCACCTCCGGGTCGCCCAGCAGCTCCAGCACCACCGCGGCGCCGCAGATGTCCACGATGGAGTCCACCGCGCCCACCTCATGGAAGTGGATGGCGTCGATGGACACGCCGTGCACCTTCGCCTCGGCCTCGCCGATGGCGCGGAACACCGCCAGGGCCCGCGCCTTCGCGCGCTCCGGCAGCGTGGGTGCCGCTTCGATGAGCTGGCGGATGTCCGCGTAGGCGCGGTGCGGATGCGCTTCCTTCGCGTCCAGCACCACGTCCAGGTGCGTGCCGCTGATGGCGTGGCGCACCGCGCGCGACACCGCCAGCTTCCAGCCCGGCACGTTGAGCCCGGACAGGGCCTGCGTCAGCGCGTCCGGCGACACGCCCAGGTCGATGCCCGCCGCCAGGAACATGTCCCCGGCGATGCCGCCCACGGGCTCCAGGTAGAGGATGCGTCGCATGGCGCTCTAGCTCCGGCCCTTCGTGCGGGAGATGAGCGCCGCGTAGAAGCCGCCGCCAAACCCGTTGTCGATGTTCATCGTGGCCACGTTGGAGGCGCACGAGTTCAGCATCGAGAGCAGCGCGGAGATGCCCTTGAGGTTCGCGCCGTAGCCCACCGACGTGGGCACCGCCACCACCGGGATGCCGACCAGGCCGCCCAGCGCGCTCGCCAGCGCTCCCTCCATGCCCGCCACCGCCACGGCGACGTGGCACTCCTGGATCTCCTCGCGCCGGCGCAGGAGCCGGTGGATGCCCGCCACGCCCACGTCGTAGACGCGCCGTACCTCCGCGCCCATGGCCTCCGCGGTGAGCGCGGCCTCCTCCGCCACGGGGAGGTCGCTGGTGCCGCCCGTCACCACCGCGACGCGGCCCGCCTTCACCTTGCCCTGGGGCAGGTGGAAGATGCGCGCCACCGGGTGGTACCGGCCCTTGGGGAAGCGCGCCACCAGGGCCTCCGCCTTCTCCGGCTGGAGGCGCGTCACCAGCACCGTCTGCTTGCGCTCCACGAGCGCGCCCACGATGCCCAGGACCTGCTCCACCGTCTTGGGCTCGCCCAGCACCACTTCCGGGAAGCCGAACCGCAGGTTGCGGTGCGTGTCCACCGTCGCGTAGCCCAGCTCCGCGTAGGGCAGGTCCTTCAGCTTGCCCACCGCGTCGTCCAGGCTGACCTTGCCCGTCTTCACCTGGCCCAGCAGGGCCCTGAGCGCCTTCTCGTCCATGGCGTCCGTCTACCCCAGCCGCCCCCGGTCCTCCAGGCGGACGACAGGGGGTGGACTACAGGCCCAGCCGGGACAGCAGCGCCTGGGCGCTCCCGCGCTCCAGCACCAGCAGCATCTGGCCGCCCAGGTTCGTGGGGCCCGTGGCGGAGAAGCGCGCCGCCAGCACCACGCCCGGCCCCGGCTCCACGTCGCCCAGCACGCCCGCCAGCACGGGCCGCACGGGGCCCCGCTGGAGGTGGGGGACGGAGGGCAGCAGCCGCCAGCCCGTCAGCCTCCCGATGGCGGACAGGCACGCGCTGGCCAGGATGTTCGCGGCCTCCGCCAGGGCGCTCTCGCGCTCCTCGGGGGACGCGGGGTGGCCTCGCAGGAGCGCGGACTCCAGCGCCTCCGCGTCCACGGACGGCAGCGTGAGCACCAGCGCACCGCGCAGCTCGCCCGTCATGCCCAGGCGTACGGCGACGGCCGGGACGTCGTCCACGAAGAGGGCCGGACCGTGGGCGGCGTCCGTGACGCGCACGTCGGGGACGGACAGGTCCACGCGGCCACCCACCAGCCGGGCCAGGGCGTTGGCGCCGTGTCCACAGCCGATGTTGGCCACCTCGCGCAGGGCGTCGAGCTGCGCGTCACTGGGCAGGGGGGGGCTCACGCGGTCAGTAACCTCGGGACGTCCAGGATGAACACGGGACGGCCGCTGCCCAGGATGGTCACGCCGGACAATCCCGGCAGCAAGTCCAGGGGACGGGACAAGGGTTTGAGTACGACTTCCTCCTGCCCCAGGAGGCGATCCACCGCCAGCGCCACCTTGCCGGTGCCGGCGTCGCCCTCCATCACCACGAAGGGCCGGAAGCCCGGCTTCGGCGCCGCGGGCACGCCCAGCAGCACCTCCAGGGCGTGCACCGGCAACAGGCCGTTGCCGTGGGGCAGCAGCGCCGTCTCCCGGCTCTTGCTCAGGGCCTGCGGATCCGCCTCCGTGGCGCCCACCACCTTGGCGATGGGCAGGCCGAAGACCTCCTCGCCCACCTCCACCAGCAGCAGGTGCACCACGGCGACGGTGAGCGGCAGGCGCAGCGTGAAGACGGTGCCCCGGCCGCGCTCGCTGTCGATTTCGAGCGTGCCGCCCACGCTCTCCACCACGCGCTTCACCGCGTCCATGCCCACGCCGCGGCCGGAGATGTCGGTGATGTCCTTGGCGGTGGAGACGCCCGGCAGGCATGACAGGAGGAACGCGTCCCGGTCCGCCATGCGCTGGGCGGCGTCCTCGGTGATGAGGCCGCGCTTGAGGGCCGCGGCCTTGAGCTTCGCGGGGTCCATGCCCCGGCCGTCGTCCTCGATGTCGATGATGACGCGGTCGCGGGCGCGGCGCACCGTGACCGTGACCCGGCCGCGCGGGGACTTCTTCGCGGCCAGCCGCTCCTCCGGCGACTCCAGGCCGTGGTCGATGCAGTTGCGCAAGAGGTGCAGCAGCGGATCCGCCAGCTCGTCGAGGATGGCGCGGTCCAGTTCGATTTCAGCGCCGGTGATGACCAGCTCCACCTCGCGCTCCTTGCGGCGGGCGAGGTCGCGCGCGGCGCGGGGCAGCCGGTCGGTGATGAGCGACAGCGGCGTCATGCGCGCGCTCATGACCTTGTCGTGCAGGTCCTTCACCAGCGTGTGCAGCCGGTAGACGCCCTCCTCCAGCGCGGGGCGGGTGTTCTCCGGCAGCACCTTGCCCACTTCGCGCAGGCGCGCGGTGGCGAGCATCAGCTCCCCCACCGTGTCGAGGAAGTAGTCGAGCAGCTCCGTGCGCACGCGCACCGTGCGCGAGCCCGCGTCCGCGGTGGCGCCCCGCGCTGCGTCCGACGCGGGCGCGGCGACGGGGAGCGCGGGCGGCTCCGGGACGGTGGGGGCGACGGAGACGACCTCCACCTCGGCCACGTTGCGCAGGGCCGTCTGGATGCCGGCCTCGCCGACGCCGGTCTCCACGTCCACCTGGATGTAGCCGTCGGGAATGCGGCCCGCCTTGAGCTCCTCCAGGGGCGGCCGCAGGTCCACGAGCGTGCCCAGGGTGGACAGCCGCTTGTGCACGAGGAACGCGCGCACGCCGGGCACCTGGCAGGTGGGGGAGATGCGCAGCCGCACGGACCAGCGGGGCGCGGCAGGCTTGCCGTCGGCGACGTTGGCGACGGCCTTGAGCCCCGTGGCGAGCGTGCCGGAGGCGGTGGGGTCTGCCTCCGGCACCGCCGCCAGGGACCGCGCGATAGGGGCACCGTACAGGGACTCCGGGCCGCTCAGGTCGCGCGGCGGCATCAGGGTGGCCGGCGGCATCACCGACACGGCGGAGGGCACCGTCGCGGAGGAAGCACCTGCCCCAGCGCCCAGCCCCATCGCCCCCGGCACCGCGTCACCTCCGGGCGTTCCCGAGCCCGAGGCACCAGCTCCCGAGGCACCGGCTGAACCACCCGGAGCGCCCGGGCCCGACGTACCAGCTCCCGAGGCTCCCGAGCCCGACGCCGAAGCTCCCGAGCCTGACGCACCAGCTCAGGCTCCCGAGCCTGACGCACCCGCTCCCGAGGCTCCCGACGCGGAGGCTCCCGAGCCCGAGGCACCAGCTCCCGAGGCTCCCGAAGCCGAAGCTCCCGAGCCCGACGCACCCACTCCCGAGGCTCCCGACGCGGAAGTCCCCGCGCCCGACGTACCGGCTCCCGAGGCACCGGCCGCGCCGCCCGGACTGCCCGCGCCCGGCGCCGGCCCGGCGGAACCTCCCGGCGTCCCCGAACCCGAGGCCCCCTC
>NZ_RAVW01000463.1 GCF_003611585.1 Corallococcus exercitus
CCTCCCGCCCGTGCCAACGCTTCACGGACGATCTTGTCCTGATCATCCGTCAGGGCCATGTAGCCCATGAACTCCACGGAGCGCAGGGCCAGCGGTTCCTCCGTCCGGATGGACGCGCCGTCCGGGGACACCACGGCCAGGCCCGCCCTCGCGAGCACGTGCGTGCGCGGCTCGTGCGCTAGCACCAGCACGTAGCGGCCCGCCGGCAGGCCCGTCACGTTGGGGAACTGCAACAGGATGGGCTTCTGGACCCGCACGCCCGCGGGACCCACCTGCCAGACCGCCGTGGGCGTCGCGTTGCTCTCCAGCCGCACGGGCAGCGACACGGACTGCAGCCGCGTCGCCGTCAACTGGCCCTCCGTCCTTCCGTCCTCGAACAGCAGCGAACCCGGGTCTCCGTCGATGGCCAGCGCGCCGTGCTTCTGGGCGAAGTCCACGTGCAGCGCCTGCGTGGTGTCCACCCGCGCCGCGCTCGCGGTGTCCACGGCGGTCAGCGCCAGCGGCGCGTCCACCGTCTCCACCTCTGGCGTGATGCTCAGCATCCGGCGCACGGTGGGCAGCGGACGGCCCTCCGCCGTCGTCCCGCCCTCGTAGCGGACCACGCGCGGCCCCGACACCGACGTGATGAATGACCAGTTGCCGTCCGCGCTCGTGCGCGCGGTCTCGGAGGTTCCCTCCAGGATGACGCGCACGCCCGACAGCGGCTCGAAGGCGTCATCCATCACGGAGCCGCGCACCCGCGTGAGCGGCCGCCGCACCGTAAGCTGACTGTAGAAGGCCGACCCTTGCGCGGGCCCCACCTCCGCCTGGATGCCCTGCACCGACACCTGGAGCGGCTCGCCCTCGGGCAGCGGCGCGTTCGCGATGAACGTCGCCGTCTGGCCTCCCGGTGCCAGCGAATAGCCGCCCGCGAGCGGGCTCCCCTGGTGCAGCACCTTGAAGCCCTGCCGCACCGACGCCAGCGTCGCCGCCTTGTTGAAGGAGACGCTGATGAGCGCGTCCGTCTTCACGTCGCTCGCGCCCGCCGCGGGCTGCACACCCGTGACGACCAGCGGCTCCGTGGCGGGGCTCCGGTAGCGCACCACGACGCTCGCGCGCCCGATGAGCCCGTTCTTGTCCGTCGCCTTCACCTGGACGGCGTTCTCCCCCAGCGACAGCGGGAGGTCCGCCCCGTACACGCCGGGGGACTCCTCCGCCGCGAGCCCCGTGCCAATGCGCACCTCGTCCAGATCGGCGAAGGCCTGCACCTTCGCGCGGATGTGCGCCACGGGCAGTGGGGACTCGCTACCACTGACCGGCGACAGCACCGTCACGATCGGAGGCGCGTGGTCGACGTTGAACGTGAGGCTCTCGCGCTCGGTGTTGCCGGCCTGGTCGACCGCCACCACCTCCACCACCGTCTGTCCCTGCGCCAGCGCCACCGGTACGCTGAACGTGCCACCCAGCACCGTCGCGGACTGCCCCTGCACCGTGACGCCCGCCAGGTGCGTGTCACCCACGGTCCCCTTCACCACGTAGGGGGACTCGTTCACCGTGGCCGGGCTCGTCGCCGGCTCCGTGATGGTCAACGTGGGCCTCGTGCGGTCCACCGCCACCGTGCGCGTGGTGCTCGCCGAGCGCCCTTCCGCGTCCGTCACCTGCACCGCCAGCGTGTGGTCTCCCGCGGGGAGCGCCAACGCCAGCGTGAAGCTGCGCGACGAGACCGCCGCGTTCACACCGTTGACCTTCACCTGCAACGGCAACGTACCGCCCTGCACCTGCCCCGCCACCGCCACGCTCACGCCCCCCAGCACCGCCCCCTGCGTGGGGGACTCCAGCGCCAGCACCGGCGCCGCCGTCCCACTGCCCGCGTCCGCGGGCGTGCCCGCATCCGCGCCCACTCCGCCGTCCAGCGGACTGCCCGCATCCCCCGCCGAGCCCGCGTCGCTCCCGGTGCCCGTGCCCGCGTCCGCGAGCCCACCATCCGGCAGCGTGACGTTCCGCGTGACGTTGACCGTGGACTCCGTGCGCAGGCCGTAGCCGTCCATCGCCACGACCGTCAGCGTCTGCGTCCCCGGCGACAGCTGCACCGTGCGCTGGAAGGAGTGGTCCGGCAACGTCGCGGCCAGCGCGCCCGCCACCACCACCGTCACCGTGTCCGTGCTGTCCGCGGACGACGCGGTGCCTCGCACCGTCACGGAGGTCTGCTCCGTCACCAGGCCGTCCACGGGCGCCGTCAGCGACAGCGTGGGCGGCGTGGCGTTGGCGCGCAGCTGGAGCGTCTTTTCGTCCAGGTTGTCCGCCGCATCCGACAGCCGCAGCAGCAGCGTGTTCGCGCCCTGCGTCAGGGACCGGGTCACCTCGAAGGAGCCATCCGGCGCCACCGGCACCGCGCTGCCATTCACCGTGAGCACCACGGGCGTGGTGTCCGTCGCCGTGCCGCGCAGCTTCACGGAGAGCGCACCAATGCGCGCGTTCGCGGACGGGCTCGTCACCACCAGCTGCGGCGCGATCGAGTCCCGGAACACCGTCACGCTCACGGTGGACGCGTTGCCCGCGGAGTCCAGCACCTGCGCCGTCAGGACGTTCTTCCCCTCGGACAACGGCACGGCGTGGCGCCACACGTCGTCCGTCCCCTTCACCAGCTCCACGCCGCCCACTTCCACGCGGACCACCTGGCCCGGATCCGTCACGGCGACGGCGAACTCCACCTGCGCGTCGCGCGTCACCAGTCCGTTCTGCGGCGACTGGATGGTGGGCACCACGGGCGCCATGTCGATGACGAACGTCCGGCGGGCCTCCGCGCTGTTGCCCAGCTGGTCCACCGCGGTGATGACCAGCGTGTGCGGCCCTCCCGCGTCGACGGTGGTCCCACTCGTGAAGTCCGCGCCGTCCAGCTTCGCGGTCACGGTCCCCGGGTACGCGTCCTCCACCGTCCAGGAGATGGTCGCGGGGGTGTTGCGGTGCTGTCCGTCCACCACACCCGTCACGGTGATGACGGGCGCCGAGCGGTCGATGCTGAACGAGGCCACCGCCGACGCGCTTCTCCCCGCCTGGTCCCCGGCCTTGACCTCCAACAGGTAGGGGCCGTCGTCGGTGACCTCCGTGCCGCTCTGGAAGGGCTTACCGTTCAGCGTGGCGGTGAGCGACTTCAGGTTCACCTCCACCACCGTGAAGGTGGGCGTCACCGTCGCGCGCACCGGGCTCGTCTGGGGCAGCCCGCTCAACGCGATGGCCGGAGCAGTGAAGTCCAGGGTGAAATGGAGCTGCGCCAGCTTGCGGTTGCCGGCCAGGTCCGTCGCCTCCACGTCCACCGTGTGCGGCCCTTCGCCGGAGACGGTGTTCCCGTTGATGAACTGCGCTCCGTCGAGCCGCGCGTCCACGCTGTCCGCGACCAGATGGGTGTCCGTGGCGCTGTACGACACCTCGACGGGCACCTGATGGAATGAGCCTTCCTCGACCCCCGTGAAGGAAACCACCGGGAAGATCTGGTCGATGGTGAAGTCCAACTCGACGATGCCGTAGTTGGCCGCCCGGTCCTTCGCGACCAGATACAGGTGGTGCGGGCCGTCGCCAGTGATCGGATCGCCGCTGTACCAGTCGACGCTGTTGTCGAGCCTGAAGAAGGTGGTCTCCAGGTAGTCACTGCGCACCGTCACGGTGGGCACCACGGGCCCCGGGTAGTACGCGCCGTCGGTCACCCCCGTGACCTCGATGGTCGGCGCGGTGCGCTGGATGCGGAAGCGCACCCGCTTCTTCGCCACCCGGCCTTCCGGGTCCGTCACCGTCACGAGCCATTCGTGGGAGCCCTCGGCGGAAACCTCCCCTCCGTTCACGATGGGCTCGCCGTTGAGCGTGGCTGACGCGGACAGCGGAGTCATCCCCGTCGCCGAGTAGCCGAGGGTCACCGGCCCCTGGGTAATCTCCCCTTCCGTCACCCCACTCACGGTGATGACCGGCGCCTGGCTGTCGAGCCCGACCGGATGGCACACCCGGGCCACGTTGGCGCACTGGTCCGCGATCACCGTGGTGACGGCGTTGGCGCCTTCCACCAGGGGAAGGTCCAGGAAGTAACCCGTCTGACCGGAGAGCGCGGCCGTCATCCCGTTGATGACGACGCTCTTGGTATCCAACCCGAACTGGCCGGCCACACGCACCGGAGAGCTGGTGAAGAAGGCTCCTGGCTCCGGCTCCAGCATGGTCAGCGTGGAGGGCAGCGTGTCCGCGTCGAACAGCACCACGCGCACGGAGGACTCCGGTCCCCCCAGGACCGTCAGCTCCAGCTGGTT
Source organism: Corallococcus exercitus (assembly GCF_003611585.1). Classification (GTDB taxonomy): domain Bacteria; phylum Myxococcota; class Myxococcia; order Myxococcales; family Myxococcaceae; genus Corallococcus; species Corallococcus exercitus. The sequence continues at coordinate 4,269 of NZ_RAVW01000463.1, forward strand.
GGTGGCGGCCAGCGTCACCTTCGACGCGAAGGTGCGCTTCTGCGCGCCCGTGAGGCCCGCCAGCATGTCCACGCCGTTGAGGCGCACGGCGCCGTCCGCGTCCGGGCCCACCATGTCCACCACCAGCACGCCCACCGTGCCGTCGCCGGGAGGTTTGATGTCCGTCCAGGACCGCGACACCGGCTCCGGGCCCGCCTGGATGTAGCCGGAATCCGTCACCATGCACGGCAGGGCGCCGAGCGGAGCCACCGACACGCGCACCGCGCCGCCGCCCGTCGTCACCACCGAGAGCTGGTTGGTTTGCTGGAGCGCCACGCGGAATACGGCCAAGGGGGTGCCTGCGGAGACGCCGCCCACCACGGTGCCGTTGAGCGTCACCTGCGAGGTCGCCACCTCGTTCGCGCCCCGCGCGTCGCCGTTCTGCACGACGACCAGCACGGGCTCGTTCAGCGCGCCGGTGAACGACGACGTTCCCTGCTGGCCGCCCTGCACCACCAGGGTGCCGCCTCGCCATGCGGGCCCCACCGACTCCTCGATGACGCCATTGCACGCGGGCGCCAGCTCCACGGCGGTCAGCCGCGTGCGCGTGGACGCCACGGCCCTGGACGGCTTGGATGCCGCGGGTTCAGGAGGACGCTCCGGCGTCTTGCCGCACCCCATCACCACCGTCAGCAACAGGGCGCCCCACAGCCCCCGGACCTGCCCTCGCGCACTCATCGAGCCATCTCCCCCTGCGTTCCTGCCGTCCCCGCATCCGTTGCGGCCGCTTCCAGCGGACGCAACGCCTGGGGGAAGCGCTCCACCGACACGCGCTCCCGCAGGTCCTTCATCCACCGCGCCTCGGCCTCACGGCGCGACTCCGCCGCAAGCCTCCCCCGCGCCTCCTCGAACGACGGCACTCGCGTCTCCACCGGGGCGAGCGCCTGGACGATGTGGAGGCCGTAGGGCGTCTCGAAGGGCTTGCTCACTTCGTCCGGCTTCAGTGCCGCGGCGGCCTCGAAGAAGGCGGCGTGCACCTGGCCTTCGAGCACCGGCCCCAGGTCCCCGCCGCGCGGCGCGGAGACCTCGTCCTGGCTGGACTCGCGCGCCACCTTGTCGAAGGCCTCGCCGCCCAGGATGCGGGCGTAGAGCAGGTTCGCGCGATCCCGCGCCCTGCGCCGCTCGGCCTCGTCCGCGCCCTGGGGCAGGCGGATCAGGATGTGCCGCACGTGGATCTCCCGGCGCGACAGCGCGTCCTTCTGGGCCGCGTAGCGCTCGCGCAGCGCCTTGTCTTCCGTGGCGCCCTGGAGCTGCTCCTCCACCAGGGCCTGGGCGAGCACCTCGCGCCGGGCCGCCGCGAGCCGTGCGCGGACGTCCGGGCGGTCGTCCAGGCCACGCGCGTCCGCCTCCTCCGCGAGCCGCTGCCGGTCGATGAGCGCGTCGAGCTGGGCCTGGATGCCAGAAGCCTCCGGTGCACGCTGGGACGCGAAGAGCTCCACGTCCGCGCGCCGCAGGTCGGTACGGCCCACCCGGGCCACCACGTCCTCGTCACGGCAGCCCGCGGAAAGCAGGGCTGTCAGGAAGAGAACAGATGTGATTCGGGCAGACGGAAGGAGCGCGGAGGCGCTCCGGTCACGAGCAGGACGGGTCATGGAAGGTTGAGGTTCGAGGACTGCAGGCGCGAGCTGGAGTCCACGGTGAGCGTGCCCGTGACGGTCAGCGCATCCGGCGTGGTCACGGAGGACTTCCGGGTGATGGTGAGGTTGCGGAAGGTCTGCTCGCCGGTGGAGCTGGGGAGCAGATCCGTTGCAGCAACGGACTGGGGGTTGGTGTCCAGGTTGGCGTTGTCGATGATGAGGTCGCCATACGCCTCGAGACTGCCCTTGAGGTACACCGTCCCGGGGCCTCCCGGGTAATAGAGGGACCCCCGAGCGGTGATGTTGTTCCAGGTGAAGGAGCTGGTGGCGGTATCGAAATAGACGGCAATCCGGCCGCCCGCCGCCAGGCCATAGGCTCCACCCACGGCTTCCATGGCGCCTGAGCCGGTCAAGGCATTGGCTTGCACCCGGATGCTGCCACCCGCGCCCGCGTAGACGCCATAGGGGTAATAGGCGTCCTCACCGTTCGCCAACAGCTTGCCATTCAGCACCAGGCTGTCCGCGCTCAGCCGCAGCACGCCGGCTCCGTTTCCACCCGGCAGTGACCCGGACGAATTACCGGCGCCGCCCGAGCCGAAGTCGCTTGGATTCCGGTAGTCGCCGTAGACCGGAATCGCGGCTGTGCCGGACTGCACGGCTCCATGGCCACCATGGCTGCCGCCGGCGCTGGTCCTCTGGCTCGGGACGTTGCCCGTGGTCCTCCCGGACTGCACCACGTTCACGCCCTGCCATCCCCCCAGATAGCCGGCGCCACTCACGTCGATGGTCGCCCCGGCACCGACTTCGACCGGGCCACTCACGTCGAGCTCGAGCGTCCGAAGCTGGCCATCCAAGATGAGATTCTGCGCCAGCGTCGCGCCGCTCCCCGACACCTTCAAGGCGGACAGTCGCATGGGGGTCCCGCCCATGACCCGCAGCGCCGCGTTGGTGCCGGAGATTTCGACGTTCATTCCATCCGCGAAGCCCCAGGGCTTGCGCAAGTCCACGGCGCCCCCCTCCAGCATCCGCAGCGACGTGAAGCTTCCACTCAACGAGTCCAGGAAGATGACGGACCCTCCGACCACCTCCAGCGCGGGCGTCGAAAGGGCGCTGGTCACCTCCACCCAGGCGTTCCGGAGCACCGCGAAGCGCTCATAGGTTCCTCCCGGAACGGGGGTCGGCTTCACGGCAGAATGATTCAGTTCAGTGTTCCGCTGATCCACGATCAGCTCGCCGTACTGCTGATGACTGCCCTTCAGGTACACCGTGCCCGGGCCAGAGTTCCGCCCGCCTGGCGCCGAGACATGGGTCCAGTCGAAGCTGCTGGAACCCTGATCGTAGTAGACCGCCACCC
>NZ_RAVW01000464.1 GCF_003611585.1 Corallococcus exercitus
GGGGGCGGGCTACGTGGCCCTGTCCGCGGGCGTGTTCGTGCTCACGCACGTATACCGCCTGGGCAACGGTCCGCTGGAGTGGCTGATGTTGTTCTGCACGGGGCTCGCGTACGCGGCGGCGGTGGCCCGCACGGGCTCGCTGTGGGGCGCCGTGGGGCTGCACTGGGGATGGAACCTGGCGAACGGGCTGCTGGACCTGCAACTGGACGTCAACGCGGTGGGGCAGGGCGGCCGCGTGCTGTCCGCCGTGACGGGGTTGGTCGCGCTGGGGCTGGTGGTGCTGCTGCCCAAGCGACGTGCCCCCACGGTGTAGGTGGCGGCCTCGGAGTGGACACGCACGCCCGCAGCGATGCTTCTGTAGCCCACTCCAGCTTTGCGGCGGACAGCTTGCCCCTGAGGGCACTCTGCGCACTCACCTCGGCGGGAGGCCCATCCGCTGGGTTCTGGCCGTGGTGTGACCTCGTCCCGGAGGATGGCTCCCTTTCCCGTTGGGGGCCGGATGAGGATGCATCACGCTGCCGCGCTGCTGCTGCTGCTGCTTGCGCTGACAGGCTGTGCCTCGGGACGCGTGGTGCGCTTGGAGACGGGCCGGGGGACGCCGGTCGTCTTCACGCCTCACAGCGACGAAGCCGGGCCGGTGGAGGTGGAGCGGCGCGAGTTCAAGGCGTCCGTGGCCCGGCTGGTGCGGCAGATGCGGGCCTCGGCCAATCCCCAGCGGGACGTACGGAAACTCTTGGGCGTTGAGGCCCGCAGCGGCACGTACCTCTTCAACCCCCGCACCCGGCACATGACGCCGCTGGAGGGGGGGGCACTGACCTCCGACATCCCGCCAGCGGAGGTGGAACTGACGCGGGCATATCTGCGTTGGTGCGAGCGCACCGGACGCCAGGGTGACTGTCTGCGCCTCTTGATGGACAGCCCCATTGTGACCGGAGACGGCCGCTATGCGCTGGCCATGGCACTTGCCCAAGGCGTGGTCCTGGATGAGATGTTGGACGCCTTCAAGGGCATGGCCGACCCGCACGCAGCGCTGTCGGCGGCGCTGTGGACGATGACTCTCTATCTGGTGCTCTGGTCGGTGCCCGAGCCGGTGAGCAAGGGCCTCGCTGCCGTGATGACGGCGACAGTCATTGTCTACCTTGGGGTGGACACCTTCTGGTCGCTGATAGAGGGCTTCAAACGGCTGGTGGAAGAAGCAGACCAGGCCACCACGTTTGATGAGCTGCGCGATGCGGGTGAGCGCTACGGCAAGGTGATGGGCCGGAATGCGGCACGTGCCTTCGCGCTGGTGGCGACGGTGGCTGTCGGTAACACGGCCGCGGGCTTCGCCAGCAAGGTGCCTACGCTCCCCGGCTCAGCCCAGGCGGCGGCACTGGCCGGGGGGCGCGCAGGGCTCCGGCTTGCCGCCGTGGGCGAAGTGGGCGCGGTGGCCGTGTCGGGCGAGGCCATTACCGTGGCGCTGGCACCTGACGCGGTGGCCATGACGGCACGGACCATGGGGGGCTCGGCCGCCGCCCCGGTGGATGCGGAGGGCCACGACCATCACATCGCCACGAACAAGTGGTGGAAAGCCACGAACAATGAAGGCCCCTGGTCACCCCGGTTCCAGGAGATCTTCGACAGGGCGGGCATGGCGCTGGACGATCCGGCCAACATCGTTCGCGTCAAGGGCCACAAGGGGCCCCACCCACTGGCGTACCATCAACGCATCTTCCGGCGCCTGGACGCGGCAACACGAACCTGCCGCACCATGGAGCAATGCCGCGAGGCGCTGACAGCGGAGCTCGACAAGTTGGCGCAGGAGATCGCAGCTCCAGACACCCTCCTCAACAGACTGGTGACGGGTGCATAGGGGCGACACAATGGTCCGCATGCCCAAGCGTTACTTCGACCTGAGCGACGACATGGCCAGTCCAGGCCGGTGGTTGCTCGGCACTCCTACCGACGTTGAAGGCAGAGCGCTGAGTGAACCGTGGGTGTTCACCGATGGGACTCCGATTGACGCTCCGGGTCGCCTGAAGCTCCCGATGTCTCTACCCGGAACAGCCCTCGATTTCTCGCTGGCGGCCCGCTCAACTCCAGTGGTCCACGCCAAGGTGGCATCCGTCTTCGCGGAGCTTGCTCCCGATGACGTGCAGCTCTTTCCGGTAGAGGCCGCAGGCCAGCCCGATCCGTTTTACATCCTCGTGGCCACCAAGCTGATTCGCTGCATTGACGACAAGGCCACCAAGGAGATCTTGATGTGGACGCCGGAGGACGGGCGCCCTGAGAAGGTTGGCGAGTACCGAGACGTTTGGGGAATGCGGATTGACGCTTCGCAGGTAGGTGACGCGAAGGTGTTCCGCACCTGGGGCTGGCCCATCGCGTTGATCGTCCGAGAGGAAATCCGCGACGCACTCGAGCGCATCGGTGCCACGGGAACGAAATTTGAAGAGGTTTAGGGTGCTGCTGCCGAAGCGACGTGCCTCCACGGTGTAGGTGGCGGCTTCCGGGGCTTCGGGTTACAGACCGGGGAGGAGGTTCGCGATGCCCGCTCCCCTGACGCGGCGCCCGGAGACGAAGTCGTTCAGCATCGAGGACCTGCTCGACCGCGTGCGGCGTGGCGAGGTGCGCATCCCTGACTTCCAGCGCCCCTTGCGCTGGACCGCGGACGACGTGCGCGACCTGCTGGACAGCGTGTACCGGGGCTACCCCATCGGGACCCTGTTGTTCTGGCGCCGGGATGCTCCCGCCGCCAGCGTCAGCTTCGGCCCTGTTCGCATCGACGCGCCCTCCACGAGCCAGGGCCTGTGGGCCGTGGACGGGCAGCAGCGCGTGACGGCGCTCGCGGGCGTGCTGCTGCACCCTGCCTATGGGGACGACGCCGGACGCGATGACTTCCACCTGTACTTCGACCTGGAGACGGAGGAGCTGCATCCGCCTCCGTCAGAGGGCATGCCTCCGCCGCACTGGCTGCCGATGAACGAGGTGCTGGACAGCGAGTCATTGCTCCACTGGCTCAACCGCTACCCGGACCGTGAGGCGCACCCGGAGCACCTGCGCGCCGCCATCCGCCTGGGCAAGGCCATCCGCGAGTACCAGGTGCCCGCCTACGTCGTGGACACCGCGGACGAGAAGGTCCTGCGCATCATCTTCAAGCGCCTCAACACGGCGGGCCGGCCGCTCACGGATGAAGAGGTGTTCAACGCGCTGTATGTGGGCTCGCGCTCGCTCAGCCTGGAGTCGGTGACGGAAGGACTGCGGGAACTGGGCTTCGGCAGCATCCCGGAGTCGTTGCTCTTGCGCGCCGTGCTCGCCGTGCGCGGCCTGGACTTCACGCGCGGCTACCAGGAACAGCTCAACCAGGACGACGAGCTCACGGAGACCGTCCGCCGCACGGACCGGGCGCTTCGCGATGCCATCGTGTTCCTCAAGCGCGATGCGTTCATCCCGCACCTCAAGCTGCTGCCCGCGCCGGAGAACTCGCTGGTCCTCTTGACGCGGTTCTTCCAGCTGCACCCGGAGCCCTCACCGCGCTCACGCGAGCTGCTGTCGCGCTGGTTCTGGCGTCACATCGTCTTTGGCGGCTGGGAGCTGAAGCCCGCGGAGGGCATGCAGGTCTTCGCGGCGATCCGCTCCGACGAGGAGCGCTCCCTCCAGGCGCTGCTGGCGCAGGTGCCGCCTCCGCTCATCCGCTGGTGGATGGAGACCGGCCTGCCGGTCATGCCCCACGCCACCGTGAGGCCCCCGCTCGTCCTTCGCATCGCGATGCTGTCCCTCCAGCCGCGCCACCTGCTGACGGGCGCGGTGCTGGACCCGGCGGAGTTGCTGGAGCAGAAGGGCGAGGGCTTCCAGCTCCTCCTTCCCCCGGATGACGTGCGGTGGCGCACGCAGCGGGCCCAGGACCGCAGGACGGTCCGGCGCCTGATGGAGGGAACCTTCAACTACCTCTTCCATCCTCCGGTGGAGGGGCGCTCCCTCATCCAGGTGCTCGAAGCGCAGCCGCCTCCCGGCGAGGAGCTTCTCCACAGCCACGGGCTCACGGCGGAGGCCCTGGAGTCCTTGCGGCGCAATGACGGCGCGTTCCTCTCCTTGCGTCAGGCCGTGCTGGAGCCCGTCCTGCGCCAGTTCATGGAGGCCCGGACGCGCTGGGACGAATCGGACCGGCCTTCACTCCAGTCGATGATCATCGACGACGATGAGGACTGACATGGACCCCACGCTCCCCGTGTCCACCACCGGCATCCTCGACGTCCTCATCGGGGACGTGCACGTCGGCACGCTCACGCTGCTCGCGGACGAGCGCATCGAGTTCAGCCTCTCCGAGGACTACCGCCAGCGCTACCCGCGCCCTGTCCTGGGCCAGTTCTTCGAGGACGACCTGTCGCGCCGCCACACCAGCCGCATGCGGCTGCCGCCGTTCTTCTCCAACCTGCTGCCCGAAGGCCCACTGCGCGACCTCATCTCCGAGCGCCAGCAGATCGCCCGGCAGCGCGAGTTCTTCTTCATCGCGCACCTGGGCGCGGACCTCTCCGGCGCCGTCATCGTCCGCCCCGCGGGCGAGCTGGCCGGCCACGACGCGCCCCTGGCGGACGTCCCCACCGAACCCGCGTCCGACGGCGAGCCGCTGCGCTTCTCACTCGCGGGCGTGCAGCTCAAGTTCTCCATGCTCCGGCGCGACCGGGGCATGACGCTGCCCATGGGCGGCCTGGGCGGTGACTGGATCGTCAAGCTCCCAGACAACCGCTACGACCGCGTGCCGGAGAACGAGCTGTCCGTGATGACCTGGGCGCGCGCCACCGGCATCGACGTGCCGGAGCTGCAACTCCTCAAGGTCTCCGACCTGCACGGCCTGCCGGAAGGCATCACCCTGCGCGAGGACCTGGCGTACGCCATCCGCCGCTTCGACCGGCCTACGCCGGGCCACCGCGTGCACATGGAGGACATGGCGCAGGTGCTGGGGCTGTACTCCGATGAGAAGTACAAGAAGTACAACTACGAGACCATCGCCAACGTGCTGCTCAAGGTGGCGGGGCTGGACTCGCTCCAGGAATTCCTGCGGCGCTTGGTGTTCATCATCGCGTGCGGCAACGGCGACGCGCACCACAAGAACTGGTCCCTCTACTACCCGGACGGCACGCGCCCCACGCTGTCGCCCGCGTATGACTTCGTCTCCACCATCCAGTACATGCCGCAGGATCAGCTCGCGCTGAACCTGGCGAAGTCCAAGCGCTTCGAGGACGTGTCGCTCCAGAGCTTCGAGCGCCTGGCGCGCAAGCTGGGCCTGAGCGACGAGGACGTCCTCCCGGTAGTGACGGGCGCCGTGGAGGTCGCGCTCGATGCGTGGACCACGCTGCGCGCGGACCTGCCCATGCCGGAGCTGTTCAAGCAGCGCATCGAAGAACACTGGAAGCGCGTCCCGCTCCTCCAGGGCAACGTGAAGCGCAGTGCGGGCGAGCTGCGCCAGACGGCCAACGCCTTCTTCACCCTCTACAGCGAGCTGCCCCGGCTGGGCCCCGGCAGTGACGACTGCACCCGCGAGGCCTTGCGACGCCTGGCTCCGCCGCCGCCCTCGCCGCGCGTGCTGGACCTGGGCGCGGGCACCGGACGGCAGTCGCTGGTGCTCGCGCGGGAGCTGGGCACCCGCGTCACCGCCGTGGACCTGCACCGGCCCTATCTTGATCGGCTGGAGCGTGAGGCCCGCGAGCAGGGACTGTCGGAAGCCATCGTCACGCGGCAGGAGGACATGGGCGCGCTGACGTTGCCGCCCGCGTCCTTTGACCTGCTGTGGTCCGAGGGCGCCATCTACGTGATGGGCTTCGGGCAGGGGCTGCGCCAGTGGCGGCCGTTGCTCGCGCCCGGAGGGCAGGTGGCCGTCACCGAGTGCTCCTGGCTCACCGACGCACGGCCCCCGGAGGCGGTGCGCTTCTGGTCGGCCGCGTATCCGTCCATGGCCAACGTCGCCCAGAACCGCGCCACCGCGGAGGCCGCGGGCTTCACGGTGGTGGACACCTTCACGCTGCCCGCGTCCGCGTGGTGGGACGACTACTACACGCCACTGCTCCAGCGCATCGAACGGCTGCGCCCCACGGCGGACGCGGCGCTGCGCGAGGTCATCGCGGCGGCGGAGCAGGAGGTGAACCTGTACCGCCGCCACGGGGACAGCTACGGCTACGTCTTCTACCTGCTGCGTTCGCGCGAGGCGTGACGTGGAGGGTGGAGGGTGGCGCGCAAGGGGATGAACGGAGAGGATGGGCCGCCCATGCCGGCCCCCGCTCCCCGCGCCGTCCCTGACGGGGACGTGCCCACCGACGCCTCGCTGACGCTGCTGAGCATCCCCGGGACGACGCAGGCGGAGGTGGACACCTACTGGCTCACGCGCGTCTATCAGGGCGACCGGCTGCCCCAGCTCACGCTGCGCGCGGTGGCGCTGGGCGCGGGGCTGGGCGTGCTCACCTGCGCCACCAACCTCTACGCGGGCCTGAAGACGGGCGTGGCGTTCGGGGTGGCCGTCACCGCCGCGCTGCTCGCGTCCGCGACGCATGGGGCGCTCCGGCGCTTGAGTCCCCGCGTCGCGGGAGCGCCGCTGTCCCTGCTGGAGCTGGGGTGCGCGCAGACGGTGGCGTCGTCGGCGGGTTACGCGACGGGGGGCGCGCTCGTGTCGGTGCAGGGCGCGTGGCTGCTGACCACGGGGCACCACCTGCCCGGGGTGACGCTGCTGGCGTGGACGTTCCTGCTGTCCGCGCTGGGCGTCATGTTCGCGGTGCCGCTCAAGCGGCAGCTGGTGGACCGGGAGCAGCTTCCGTTCGCGTCCGGGACGGCTGCGGCGGCGACGGCTCGCGCGCTGCACGCGGGCGGCGAGGCTGCGGGGCCCCGGCTGCGGATGCTGGGCGTGGGCGGGCTGGTCGCGGGGCTGTTGACGCTCGCGCGCGATGGGTTCGGACGCGTGCCGTATGCGTATGCGTTTCCCGGGACGCTGGGTGGGGTGCCGCTGGAGCGGCTGGGGTTCGCGCTGGAGACGGGGTTGATGCCGGTGGGCGGGGGCGCGCTCCTGGGCGTGCGGGTCACCGCGTCCATGTTGCTGGGAGCGCTCGTCGTCCATGGCGTCGTCGCGCCCCGGTTGATGGCGGCGGGACTGGTGGCTGTGGACGGGGACTTTCTCGCGTGGGCGCTGTGGCCGGGCGCGGCGGCGCTCACCACCGCGTCGCTGTTGCAGTTCGCGCTCCAGGCCCGGGTGTGGGGACGGGCGCTGCGGGGG
>NZ_RAVW01000465.1 GCF_003611585.1 Corallococcus exercitus
GTCCCGCCCCGTGGCCCCCTCCTGGAATCAACGGAGGGCCTGAACGCTCCCCGCGGCGGCGGAATCCACGCAACGCAGGGATAACACCCATCCCATCCCCGGTCCGCGTGCGGGGCCACGCGGCGTCAGGCGCGACGCCTACCTGCCGTCTTGAAAGTCTGACAGGGCGGCCGTGGCAATCCCAGGCGCTCTTCGGCTAGGGTGCCCCCCGTCCCGGGAGCCCATGAGATGTCTTTGAAATCACGTTCGCTGTCTGCCCTTCTCGTTTCTTGGTGTCTGTTCATGGGCTCGGGGTGCGAATCCACTCCAGATGAGCCGGCTCCCCTGTCGGACGCGGGCCCGGGCGTGGATGCGGGAGGCGACGCGGGTCCGGACGCGGGGTCGGATGCGGACGCGGGCACGGATGCCGGTGTGGACGCGGGGGCCGATGCGGGCCCGGACGACGGGACGTCAGAGCAGCCTCCGCCTCCGGGCGTTCCGGAGGGCCACACGTTCCTGCGTCCCTCCGCGACGCGCGTTCACACCGTGGCGTGGACGGATCCCCAGGTCACGCTCCGCTTCGCCTTCCTGGGACAGGTCGGGCGGCACTACGACTTCCTCATCGAGGAGCGCCGGCGGCGGATCATCATGACGTTGAAGGACCCGTCCGGAGCCGTCCTCGAACACCGGGAAGGCGTCTTCGGGGATTCGCCCCTGACCACGCATTGGTCGGGGTTCACCCAGGAGGGCTTCTACACGCTGGAGGTCTCGGCGGCGCCGTTCGAGCCCACCCAGGACCTTGTCTTCCGCTTCGTGGATCAAGGGCCGGACGCTCACGGTGACCTGCTCACCACGGCATCCCCCTGGCTCCCCTCGGAGCAGCCCCTGATGGGACAGGGAGAGCACCCGGGGGAGCGCGACGTGTTCTCGTTCCCCACCGTGGCGGGCCACGTCTATTCGTTGGGCTGCGACTTCTCGCACCAGGGCTGGTGGCTGTCCTTCTTTGATCCGGTCCTGAACTACTCCGTCAGCTGGGTGGAAGGCGCGAACTTCACGGAGCTGCAGGCCTCCACGGCCTTCAAGGCCCCAGCGGAGCGGTTCCTCGCCATCGTCCAGGCCAACAACTCCCTGGTGGCCCCGTCCCCTTCCGCCTACCAGTGCCGGCTGAAGGACGAAGGCGCGGAGGACCACGGTGAGCGCATGGAGACCGCGACCGCGCTCGCCGAGGGGACGACGTCCGTCCAGGGGCGGATCGACTTCCGTACGGACTTCGACGTCTTCGCGCTGAGCGTCCAGCCCGGACACCACTACCGCGCCACCTGCGACCCCAGCGCCACGCCGCCCGACTGTCGGGTCCTCGCGGCGGCGCCGGGCGGCGAGTTCGAGGGGTTCAACGACATCGTCCTGGCCTTCAAGACGACCGGGACCTCCCACTACGTGGGGGTGCAGGGGGATCTGGTCGTGCGGGCGCGGTGGACGCCCGCCGCCTACACGCTCCGGTTCGAGGACCTGGGCCTGGACGACCACGGCGACACGCGGCAGACCGCGACGCCGCTGACCGGACCGTCGCAGACCGTCACCGTGCACATCTCTGACTTCATCGACGAGGACTACCTCTCCTTCCAGGCCGTCGCCGGGGGGCGCTATCGCCTCAGCGGCGACTGGCGGGACACGTCGACCGGGGAGCAGCTGTTCGCGACGCTCTACGATGAGCAGGGGCGCTTCATCCGGGCCCCCGGGCAGCACGTCGGCTCGCGCTGGGTGAAGGAGTTCACCCTGCCCACGGCGGGGACCTACTACTTCGCGATGGCCGCCTATCTGCGAGAGAACCTCGTCGACCACGCGGTCCTCTTCGAGGTCCTGGATCCCTGACATGCCCATTCCAGCAACCCCTGTCATGAACGTGAAGCAGCGGTGGCGGTCTGTCCTCCTCCTGTCCTGTGGGCTCGTCCTCGGTGCGGGATGTGATTCCACGCCGGAGCCTCCGCCGGTCGTGCTCGACGCCGGCACGGACGCGGGGGCGGACGCGGGCGTGGACGCCGGTCCGGACGCGGGGAGCGAGCCGGACGCGGGGAGCGAGCCGGAGCCGGACGCGGGGAACATCACCTGCGCGGACGACGGGCCGGTCGGGAACGCGGGCGTGCCGGATGGCGCCACGCTGCTGACGCCCTCGGACGAAGTGCACACCATCACCTGGCCGCCCGGAGGGGGCGTGCCGTTGCACTTCGCCTTCGTCGCCCGGGGATGCCGGCACTACGACCTCACGGTGGAGCCGGGGAGCCTGGGCTACTCGATGGTCCTGCGGGATGCCGCGGGCACGCGGCTCGACTCCGCCGACCAGTACAGCGACAACCCCAGCTATCCCCCCAGCCCGCGGCACTGGTCCGGGCTGAAGCACGGCGCCGTGCACACGTTCTATCTGCTCCCGCTCAACAGCCAGCCTCGCGTGCCGTTCCAGTTCCGCCTGGTGGACCGCGGGCCGGATGACCACGGGGACCTGCTCCTCCGGGCGACGCCCTGGACGCCGTCGGAGCAGCCCTTCACGGGCTCCAGCGAGCATTGGGGCGAGCGGGACCTGCTGTCGTTCGAGACCACCGTGGACCACGTCTACGCGCTCGGCTGCGCCTTGCCGAACCCGTCCTGGGAGCTGCGGTTCCTCAACGCCCAGGAGAAGACCCAAGGCGCCGCGTATGACGTCAACAACCAGGAGACCGAAGGCGAAGCCCGCATCAAATCCCTGGGGGGCACCTACTTTGCCTCCATCCAGGCCAACGCCTTCCCCGGTCCGTCCCCCTACACCTGCGTGCTGAACGACCTGGGGCGGGAGGACCACGGAAGCACCCCGAAAGCGGCCACCCCGGTCCCGGCGGGCACCGCGTCCGTGCAGGGGAAGATCGAGGTGCCCGGAGACCGGGACGTCTTCGCCCTCGCTGTCCAGCCCGGGCACCACTACCGGGTGTCCTTCACCCTCACGGGGCAGAGCCAGGGCAGGCTCCAGGATGCGGCGCCGGGGGGCCCGTTCGGCACCCATCCCGCTTCCGGGGGCATCCCCACCTCGACGTCCTTCAAGGCGTCCCAGGCGACGCACTACGTGGAGATGACGGGCACGCCCGCGCTGGAAGCGAAGTACGTGACGGGGAACTACACGCTTCAGGTGGAAGACCAGGGCCTGGACGACCACGGGGACACCCTGGACACGGCGACGCCCATCCCGGACGGTCCCCAGACGCTGTCCTTCCGGATCGCCAGCACCGTCGACCACGACGTCTACACGCTCCAGGCCATCGCCGGACGGCGCTACCAGCTCGACTGCCCCTGGAAGGTGTCGGGCGCGAAGCACCGGCCGGAGGTGCTCTTCCGCGACGAGACGGGGGCGGTCCAGACGTTCACCCTGGAAGAGCGGGACGACGTGCGCTGGCAGGCGGTCTTCACCGCGCCCCAGAGCGCCACCTACGCGCTCGAGTTCGGGGCGGGCTTCATCACGTCGCCGGGGACGGTGCTGGGCGACATGGTCTGTCGCTTCGAGGCCCTGGACCCCTGAGGCGCACCACGCCCCGTCAGGGCGCCCGCCGCAGGGGCAGATCCACCACGAACGTGGCACCAGCGCCGAGCGCACTCTCGACGGTGATGGTGCCACCGTGGGCGCGGACCGTCTCCCGCGCGAGATAGAGCCCCAGGCCGAGCCCGCCATAGTTGTACGCGGGCACGGCCTGCTCGAACCGCTCGAAGATGCGCGCCTGGTCCGCACGGTCCACGCCGCCTCCGCGATCCCGCACCTCGAGACGCGCGAAGTCGCCCGTCACCCGCGCACGCACCGTGATGGGATGGCCCGCGCCGAACTTCATGGCATTGAGGAGCAGGCTGGTGATGAGCCGCCCCAGGCGGGCGCGGTCCCACTGCCCCACCACCGGCTCCTCGAAGTCGAGCTCCACGGAACAATCCGTGGCCTTCAGCCGCTCGGCCAGGGCGTCCACCTGCTCCCGCACCAGGGAGGACAGGTCGAACTCGTCCAGCGCCAACGCCAGCGCTCCCGCCTTGAGCCGGGACACCTCGAGCATCTCGTCGGCCAGATACGCGAGGCGGCTGACCTGACGCTCGAAGGTCCCGAGCAGCGTCACGAGCCGGCCCTCCGTGGTCGCGTCAGGCGCCCGCGTGCCCATCACCTTCCGGATCGACTGCACCTGGAGCTTCATGGCGGTGATGGGGGTCTTGAGCTCGTGGGAGGCGATCGCCAGGAAGTCGTCGCGCACGCGGACCGTCTCCTGGGCCGCCTGGTAGAGGCGGGCGTTCTCCAGGGAGATGACGGCCTGCGAGGCCAGCACCTCCAGGGTGAGGATCCGCTCGGACGTGAACGCCCCCGCGAGCTGGTTGTTCTCCAGGTAGAGCATGCCGGCCAGGTCCGCCTGCCGGACGAGCGGAATGCACAGCACCGAGTGCACGCGCAGCGAGGCGAAGTACGGATCCGAGGAGAAGGGGCTCGGCTGGGATGCATCGTCCAGCAGGACCGGCTGTCGCAGCCGCTGCACGTGCGTCAGGAGCGAGCCCGGAAGCTCGGCGCCGGGCGCGACGGGCTCGCCAAGGACGGAGACCTGGATCCCGGACTCCGTCAGCTGCGCCGCCACCCGCACGAGGGGCTGCCCTCCTTCGAGCGTCATCAGGTATCCACGCTCCGCCCCCGCCTGCTCGAGCGCGCTCCGCAGGAGCTTCTCCAAGAGCCGCGGCAGGACGATCTCCTGGGAGAGGACCTGTGACGCGTGCACCATCGCGCGCGCGTCCAGCTGCGCGGGCTCCGCGTACAGGTGATGCGGGAGCACGCGCGCCAGGCGCTCCTTCATGCGCGGGTACAGCTGCTCCAGCTGGCGCAGCTTGGCCTCGGCGCCCCACTCCTGGTACGCGCGCCAGGCCTCCTCGAGGTAGGCGTCAGCGACGGTGCGCAGGCCGCGGGAGCGGTAGAAGCGCGCGGCCAGCTCGCCCGCCAGCGCCGCATATTGGATGAGGCCGCTCTCGCGCGCGGCCCGGAGCGCCCGCTCGTAGTGCTCCGCGGCCTCCTCGGTCCGTCCGTGCCGCCGCGCGACCTCCGCCGTCACCAACGCGTCGAAGGCGAGAAAGTTGGCGGGACAGAAAGCCGCCAGGTTCCGGAGGAAGGCATGGTGGCCTTCGAACTCCTCCCTCCACTTCGCCTGCTCCTCCGCCGGTGCTTCCTCCCCATGGGCCGCCAGCGTCAGGGCGACCATGAAGACGGCATGGGCCTCACCGTACTGGCCCCGCTGGGCGACGATGAGGCTGGAGAGCAATCGCGCTTCGGCGAGCGCGGCGGTGTGGTTGCCCAGCACGAGGTGGAGTTCGAGGCGGCGGACGCGGTACCAGAAGCTGGCGAACGGCGGCTGGCGGCTCACCCGCTCGGCGAAGGCCTCCTCCTCGAGCCCCTCGTGGGGGAGCGCCGGAGGGCGGCCGCGCAGCGCCTGGGTGAGGCGCTGGACGACCTCGACACAGAGGAGCAGCGGCTCGTTCCCGATGCCGCGGTTGAAGTCGGCGGCGGTCCGCGCCGCGCGGTCGACCTCTTCGAGCCGTTCGCCCGCGGCCAGCGCCAGCATGCAGCGGTGGGTGAGCCCGAGGCAGACGAAGACCACGTCTCCTGCCCGCCTTCCCGCGCGCAGGGCCCGCTCGACGTAGGTGTAGAGGGAGCGCGGCGGCTCGACCCAGGGGAAGATGGCGACGCCCGCGACCAGGCACACCTTCGCCTCATCCGCGAGGAAGCCGTGCCGCTCCACCAACGCGAGCGCCACGCGGGCGATGCTGGCCGCCCTGGCGTACTGCTTGTGGGTGATGACCAGCTCGAAGCCATAGGCGGTGAGCCCCACCGTGGAGGCGGAGGTCAGGCCATGCCGGAGCGTGAGGATCACCATCTGGCACGCCACCAGGTGGTGCAGCTGCGGGTTCCAGAAGTAGGCCGTCGGAAGGAAGGCGGCCAGCACGTTCATGGCGGCCTCCATGTCCGGATCCCGCATGGGCTCCAGGCTGAGCAGCGCTTCGATGGCGTGCTCTCCCAGGAGCTGCTCCACGGTCCGGTCCGCGTCCTCGAGCTGCGCTGTCGTCGGCTGGGGGCTCAGCGCGATGCCGTACTGACGGAGACAGGCACTGGCGCTGTCGATGGCGGGGCCCAGGGCGCCCCGGGTGGTGTGAAGGTCGATCTGCGCCCGGTAGGCGCTGGCGCGCTCGGCGGGAGTCCGCGCATGGTCCAGCAGGACGGCCAGCAGGCGCTCCGCCGTGTCCAGCCTGCCGGCGGACAGCTCGCTCTCGGCCTCTTCCAGGTGAAGGCCCTGGGCGAGCTCATGATCGACGGCCCATGGCTCGGGAGCGAGCAGCGTCTGGCCCGCCTGGAGGTAGCGGATCGCCGCACCATGGGCGGAGGCGGCCCGGGCCCGCCTGGCGGCGAGCAGGTTGAGCCGGGCGATCGCGATGCGCTCCTCTCGCGTTTCGATCAGCTCGATGCCCTGGTCGAGCTGGGCCGCCAGGGTGAACACGCGCTCGGGCAGCAGCCGCGGCGGGGTGTCCGCGAGCAGCCGGCGGCCGATGCGCAGGTGCGTGGCGGCGCGCGCCTCGGGTTCGAGGAGCGCATAGGCGGCCTGCTGCACGCGGTCGTGTGAGAAGCGATAGAGGCCTTCGAACTGAAGGAGCAGCCCCTCGCGCACCGCCACATCCAGCGCGCCGCGCAGGGCGTCCTCCGCGAAGCCACCCGCCACGATGAGCGATGGCAGCTCGACGGTCGCGCCCAGGCAGGCCGCGAGCTTGAGCGCCTCCTGCGTGATGGCGGGGAGGCGCCGCAGCTTGCCGAGCATCAGCTCGATGACGCCTTCGCCCAGCTCCAGCGCGCGGATGCGGTAGGCGTTCCACCGCCAGACGCTCCGCCCCCGGTCGAAGGTGATCAGTCCTTCGCGATGAAGCGTGGAGAGCAGCTGGAGGGTGAAGAAGGGGTTGCCGTGGGTCTTCTCACAGACCAACGCCGCCAGCGGAGCGAGGGTCCGTGGATCCGCGCCGAGCGTGTCTCCCAGGAGCTGCGCGCAGTCCTCGCGCGACAGGGGGAGCAAGGTGAGCTCCGTCACCCGGGTCTGGCCCTTCTGGAGCTGCTCCAGGGCGAGCGCCAGCGGATGGGACGGTCCCCTGTCGCGGTCACGGGAGGCCCCGAGGATGAGGAGCTGTCTCTTATACACC
>NZ_RAVW01000466.1 GCF_003611585.1 Corallococcus exercitus
CTCCCGGCCCACCCGCACCTGGTTGGGCGTGATGTTCACCCCGACGATGCTCGCGGGCTTGAACTCCTCCGCCCACAGCAGGTCCTGATCCGCGTACCCGAAGCCGCAGTCCAGGACGGCATCCCCCGGCCCCAGCTTCGCCGTCCTCGCCAACAGGCGCGCCATCTCCGCCTGCGCGGACCGGAACAGCTCCCCCACGCGCTCCACGTTGGTGTCGTCCACCTTCTCCACGTGCTTCCAGTAGCCCAGGTTGATCCAGAAGGGCTCCCGGCCCGTCGTCACCCGGATCTCCTGCGGCGCGGGCATCCCAGCCACCCAGGCCCCTGTCTCGTTCGTGTAGAAGCGCTCCGGGTCCGCCAGGAGCGCACTCTTCAACCGCGTCGCGACCTGCCTCACGTTGACCATCCCAAGCCTCCTTGTCCTTCCAACCGACGGCCGGAACCCTAATCCGGCTCGCCGCGATTCCAGACCTGGCGCGCATGTCGGTTTTCACTGGTGAAAGGTGAGGGTGGACGCCCGCTCTGCGTCCCAGGGGGCGCCTTGCCCGGCGCGTCATCCGGGCTTCATGATGAGCGCCCTTCCGCCATGCGCCGAACCTTCCGTCCCGTCCTCCTGGCACCGGGTCTTTCCCCGGCGTCCGTCCTGCTGCTGTGCCTGTGTCTGTCCTTGAGCTCCGGGGCCGCGCGGGCGGCGACGACCGCGTTGCCCTTCCGGGTCGGGCCTCCGGCGGCCTGGGTGAAGCCGCTTCCCATTCCTCCGGACTCCGGCCCGTCCTCCGCGGGTGAAGAGGAGACGAGCGTCTCCCGGCTGCTGCTGGAGGAACAGATGCGCGTGTCTGGCCATTCGCAGGAGCACTACCTGCACGCGGCCCGGAAGGTGCTCGCGCCGCAAGGCATCGACCGCGCCACGGACATCCAGATCCACTTCGATCCGACGTACCAGAAGCTCACCGTCCACGGCATCTGGCGCCTTCGCGACGGCCGCCGCGAGGACCTCTTCCAGCCCGCCGAAGCCCGCGTCATCCAGCAGGAGCCCGAGCTCCAGAACCGGCTCTACAACGGCACCCTCTCCGTGGTGCCCTTCCTGCGCGACGTGCGCGTCGGCGACACCCTGGAGCTCGCGTACACCATCGAAGGCGCCAACCCCGTCTTCGGCGGCCGCTTCTCCGACGTCGTCTCCGTGGGCCAGCCCTTCCCCGTGGGCCACTTCGCCTACCGGCTGCTGTGGCCGGAAGGCCGTGGGCGCACGCTCTTCATCCGGGACTTCGCCGCGCCGGGCCTGACGCGCTCGGAGGCGATGCTCGGCGACGAGCGCGAGATCATCCTGGAGCGCCGCCACGTCCCCGCCGTCCGCTCCGAGGACAAGGTCCCCGGCTGGCAGCCCGTCTACGCCTGGATCCAGCTCAGTGAGTACAAGGACTGGAACGACGTCGCCCGCTGGGCCTCCGGGCTGTTCCAGGTGCCCGCGCGCTCGAAGGCGCTGGAGCAGGAGATCCGCCGGCTGGGCCGGGAGCCCACGCCCGAGGCGCGCTTCCTCGCCGCGCTGCGCTTCGTCCAGGACGAGGTGCGCTACCTGGGCATCGAGATGGGCCCCAACTCCCACCAGCCCCATCCGCCCGATGAGGTCCTCCAGCGCCGCTTCGGCGACTGCAAGGACAAGTCCCTGCTGCTGGTGGCGCTCCTCAGGGGGCTGGGCATCGACGCGCAGCCCGCGCTCGTGAACACCGGCCTCACGCAGCTGCTAGACGGCTGGCGTCCCACCGCCAACGCGTTCGACCACGCCATCGTCCACGCCACCGTGGCGGGCCGTGAGCTGTGGGTGGATCCCACTTCGACCCTGGAGCGCGGGGGCTTGGACAGCTACGAGCCACCTCCCTACGGCCGGGCCCTCATCGTCGCTCCCGGCACGACGGCGCTCTCCACCATCCCCGCGCCCACGCTGAAGGAGCCCTCCGTCTTCGTGGACGAGACCTACGTCGCGACGGACCGCGACGGGCCGGCGACGCTGGACGTCGTCACCACCCGCACGGGCGAGTCCGCCAACTCCATGCGCCGCCTGCTCGCGGGCACGCCCGTGTCCGAGCTGTCCCGCTTCTACGTCAACTACTACGCGAAGAAGGACGCGAAGATCTCCGTCGCGAAGCCCCTGACGGTGGACGACGACACGGCGAAGAACGTGCTCGTCGTGCACGAGCACTACCGCATCGAGGACTTCTGGTCCTCCGACGGCCGCCGGGACTTCAGCGCGCACACCTTCCACGAGTACCTCACCGAGCCGAGCTACTCCCACCGCGCCTTCCCGCTGGAGGTGGAGCACCCCGTCTTCGCCCGCCACCGCATCACGCTCAAGTCCGGCGAGCCCCTCCACGCCGGCAAGGACCATGACGTCGTGGACGGTCCCGCCTTCCACTTCGAGGCCGACACCCGCGCGGACGGCAAGACGCTGGTGCTCGACTACCGCTACCAGAGCCTCGCGGACGCCGTGCCTCCCGAACGCATCGCGGAGTACGTGAAGGCCGTGCGCGCCACCGAGGACCATCGCGGCTACTACGTCCAGCTCGCGGGCCGCGGGGCGCGCCGCCTGGCTCCGTCACCGTCGGCCGGAGAGGCCGGCACCTTCCTCCTGGGCGTCATGGGGGTGTGCCTCGCCCTCTGGTTCGTCATCGCGCAGGGCGGCCCGGTGGAGCTCTGGCGCAAGGGCCGCGCCTGGGGCCGGCGCCGCGCCTTCGCGCGCAAGTTCGACGCCGACCACCAGGGCGACAGCGCCTGGGCCGCCATCCCCATCACCGGCTCGCAGGAGCTGCTGTCCACGCTGGGCCGGCTGCGCTGCGCCTGCGGGGCCAGCGGCGAGGCCCCCCGGGACTCGCTCCGCCACGAGGCCGTCGTCCTGGGCGAGCGCCACCTCACGCTGGTGCAGTGGCAGTGCCCCACCTGCGCCCGCGCCCGCCGGGCCTACTTCGAGGACAAGGGCTCGCGCGCCGCCTGACGCATCCGCCACGGCCCTACTGGCAGATGCCCGGGCAGTCCGCGGCCCTCCCGGGCTGACACGTGTCGGTCGGATCATCCACGCAGTTCGTTCCGGACACGTCCGTCACGCAGCCCCCGAAGAGCCCGCCGCAGCACGCGACGAACCCTTCCGGCACGTCGCACGGCGTCGGGTACGCCTGGCACGTCCCGGTGTCCGAGCGCGCGAACACCACCACCTGGGGACACACTCGCGGAGTGTCCTCCCCGTCGCCGGTGCAGCCCGTCAGGCCCAGCACCGCCATCAGCCCCAGCTTCATCCATGCTCGCATGGCGGGCATCAGGGCAGGGGAGCGCGGCGCTAGTCCAGCCCCCGCTCCCACAGGTCGTCCTCATCCAGACCCATCAGGTGACCGACCTCGTGCATCACCGTGATGCCAATCTGCTCGATGAGCTCCTCGCGGGTGCGCGCGAAGCGCTCCAGGTTCTTCTGGTACAGGACGATGGCGGGCGGGAAGTGATCCGCCGCGTCCATCACGCTGCGCTCGCCCACGGGCGTGCCCCGGAACACCCCCAGGATGCACGGCGACAGCGGCGGCTGCTGACCCAGCAGGTCCTCGTCCGACGGCAGGTCCTCCACCGCCAGGGTCACGTTGTCCATGTACTGCTTCACCTGCGAGGGCAGGGCGCGCATCGCGTCCTCCACCGCGCGGTCGAACGCCGCCTCCTCCAGAGCTACCGGCGGCGGCAGCTCCTCCGGCGCCAGCGCCTGCGCGCGCGCGAAGCGCTTCTTCGCCTCGCGCGCGTCCTTGCGCCGCTCCGCGATGAGCCCCAGGTAGTGGTGCGCCCACGCCTCGTCCGGCGCGTCCTTCAGCACCCGCTCGAAGGCCTCCTGCGCGGGCGCGAAGCGGCAAAGCTCAAAAAGCGCGATGCCCCGCTCCAGCTGTGCGTCCGGGGAGCGCGGCATGTGCGTCAGCGCCTGGTCCAGGCTCTTGAGCGCGGCCTCGCATTCCCCCAGCTGGTTGAGGCCCATGCCCTCCAGGAGGAGGAACTCGTAGACGAGCTCCACGTCGTCGGCCTTGTGCGCCAGCTTGCGCCCGCGGCCGCACCACTCCAGCCCTTCCTCCACCGCCTCGCGGTCCTCGCCCGTGCGGCAGACGAGGAACTCCGCCGCGCCAAAGAGGATCTCCAGGTCCTCCGGAGCGACCTTCAGGGCGGTGCCGTAGGCCTTGCCCGCGTCCTCCAGGCGGCCCACCTCCACCAGCGCGGCGGCCCGGTAGTGCAGGGCTTCTGGTGAGTCCGGAACGTCCCGGAGCAGGGCGTCGGCGCTGGCGAGCGCGGCCTCGAAGTCCTGGGCCTCGAAGGCGTCCGCCACCCCCTCCAGTCGCGCGTCCACGCCCCGCGCCTCCCCTTGCTTCGCCGTGCGCTTCGCCATACGGGCCGGCAGCTAAGAAGCCGTGCTTCGCGTTGTCAACGACCGGCGTGGCTGTTACCTTCCAGCGCCCCGTTTCGGCCCGAACCCCGTGAACATCCTGGTCGTCGACGACGATTACGAGCTGTGCACCATGCTCTCTCGCTACCTGGAGATGCATGGCTACACCGTGTTCTCGGCATCGGACGCGCTCCAGGCCCTGGACATCATGGAGCGTCATCCCGTGGGGCTGGTCATCACCGATTACCTGATGCCCCACCTGGACGGCATCCACTTCACGGAGATGCTGAAGGCGGACCCCCGCTTCCAGAACATCTCCGTCCTGATGATGACCGCCAGCAACGACGCCAACATCTCCGACCGCGGCCTGCGCAAAGGCGTCGCCATCACCCTGCAGAAGCCCCTGGACATGGGGCAATTGCTCAACCTCGTGCGCTTCGCGGAGTAGGGCCTTCCTGAAGGTCGCCTGAACCCCCCACCCGGGCGGGCCAGAAGGCGTCCTCAGGCCCACACGCCTGCCCCTTTCCGTTGACATCGTCGACGCGACCCTTATGTTGGCGCTCGACATGGCCGAGTGCTAACGGCCATCCCCATTTGTAGAAATTCCCCAAGAATTATCGGAGGTTACGATGGCAGCGAAGGAAATCTTCTTCCACCAGTCCGCGCGGGATTCCATCCTGCGCGGCGTCCGGGTCCTCGCGGATGCGGTCGCGGTGACGCTCGGTCCCAAGGGCCGCAACGTGGTCATCGAGAAGAGCTTCGGCTCGCCCACCATCACCAAGGACGGCGTCACCGTCGCCAAGGAGATCGACCTCGAGAACCGCTTCGAGAACATGGGCGCGCAGATGGTGAAGGAGGTCGCGTCCAAGACCTCCGACAAGGCGGGTGACGGCACGACGACGGCGACGGTGCTGGCGCGCGCCATCTACGAGGAGGGCCTGAAGCTGGTGGCCGCCGGCCACAGCCCCATGGACCTCAAGCGCGGCATCGACAAGGCCGTGGAGGTGGTGGTCGCGGAGCTGAAGAAGATGTCCAAGACGACCACGGACAAGCAGGCCATCGCGCAGGTGGGCACCATCTCCGCCAACGGGGACGAGACCATCGGGCAGACCATCGCGGACGCGATGGAGAAGGTCGGCAAGGAGGGCGTCATCACCGTCGAGGAGGCCAAGGGCCTGGAGACGACGCTCGACGTGGTGGAGGGCATGCAGTTCGACCGTGGCTACGTGTCGCCGTACTTCGTCACGAACCGCGATCGCATGGAGGTCGTCATGGACGACCCCTACATCCTCATCAGCGAGAAGAAGGTCTCGTCGATGCAGGACATGATCCCCGTGCTGGAGCAGGTGGCGCGCTCGGGCAAGCCGCTGCTCATCATCGCGGACGACATCGAGGGCGAGGCCCTGGCCACGCTGGTGGTCAACAAGATCCGCGGCGTGCTGAACGTGGCCGCGGTGAAGGCGCCGGGCTTCGGTGACCGCCGCAAGGACATGCTCAAGGACATCGCCACGCTGACGGGCGGCATGGTGGTGAGCGAGGAGCTGGGTCACAAGTACGAGAACCTGACCCTCAACGACCTGGGCCGCGCCAAGCGCATCACGGTGGACAAGGACAACACCACCATCGTGGACGGTGCCGGCCAGAAGGCGGACATCGAGGGCCGCATCAAGCTCATCCGCACCCAGATCGAGACGGTCACCAGCGACTACGACCGCGAGAAGCTCCAGGAGCGCATGGCGAAGCTCGTGGGCGGCGTGGCGGTCATCAACGTCGGCGCGGCGACCGAAGTGGAGATGAAGGAGAAGAAGGCCCGCGTGGAGGACGCGCTGCACGCGACCCGCGCGGCCGTCGAAGAGGGCATCGTCCCCGGCGGCGGCGTGGCCTACATCCGCAGCCTCAAGGCGCTGGACGGCCTGAAGCTGGGCGGCGAGCAGGACTTCGGCGTGGAGATCATCCGCAAGGCGCTCCAGGAGCCCCTGCGCAAGATCTCCAGCAACGCCGGCATCGAGGGCGCCGTCGTCATCAACAAGGTCAAGGAAGGCACCGGCGCGTTCGGCTTCAACGCCCGCACGGAGGTCTACGAGGACCTGGAGAAGGCCGGCGTCATCGACCCGACGAAGGTCGAGCGCACCGCGCTGCAGAACGCCGCCTCCGTGGCGTCCCTGCTGCTCACCACCGAGGCGATGATCGCCGAGCGCCCGAAGAAGAAGGCCAAGGGCGGCGCGGGTGGCGGCGCCATGCCGGAGTACGGCGGCGACGACATGGACTACTGAGCCGTTTGAAGGCTCCGTAGTGCCGTAGGGTTTCCGGCCCCGGTGGGCTCCGCGCGAAGCGGGGCACCCGGGGCCGGAGTCTTTTCAGGCGGAGGCCTTCTTGAAGGCGAGGCTCAGCTCCCGGCTGAGCGCGGCGGTGTCGGAGAGCAGCTTGGGCAGGCACGCGGCGGCCCCGGCGCGCAGCGACGCCAGCGCTGTCTCCATGGTGAGGTGCTCGGCCAACACGACGAAGGGCGCGCCCTGGCTCAGTCCCCGGGCCAGCTCCAGTGCCTTCTTGCCGTAGGCCGGCGCGAAGTCCCACGACACCACCACGCCCACGGGCGGCTCCAGCGCGGCCACCTCCGCGCCCGCGATGACGCGGGCCTCCAGCCCCAGCAGGCCCAGCGCTTCGGAGATCAGCCGCGCGGTGGCCGGGTTGTCCTCCAGCACGTCCACCCGGCGCGTGGTGGTGCTGG
>NZ_RAVW01000467.1 GCF_003611585.1 Corallococcus exercitus
CCAGCGACAGCATCACCGCCTCCGTGGCGAACTGGCCCAGGATGCGGCGGCGGCGCGCGCCCAGCGCCTTGCGGATGCCAATCTCCCGCGTCCGCTCCGTCACCGACATCAGCATGATGTTCAGGATGCCGATGCCGCCCACCACCAGCGACAGGAAGCACACGCCCACGCCCGCGAACGCGATGACCTGGGACAGCTCATTGAAGGACGCCGTCATGGACTCGTTGGTGTGCACCTCGAAGTCGTTCGCGTCCTGGGGCGTGAGGCCCCGGCGACGGCGCATCAGGTTCACCACCTCGTCCTGTGCCTTCTGGAAGGACTCGCCGTCGCGCGCCTGGACGTCGATCTCCACCGAGCGGTTCTTGCCGTAGAACTGCTGGAAGGCACGCATCGGGACGATGGCCTGGTTGTCCTGGCTGGACATGCCCATGACGCTGCCGCGCTTCTGCAGCACGCCAATCACCTGGAACGGCCGGCCCTGAAGCCGCACCTCGGAGCCCACCGGATTCATGCCCGGGAAGAGCGTGTCCGCCACGTCCACGCCAATGACCATCACCGGGCGGCCGTCCAGCGTCTCCGTCTCGTTGAAGAAGCGGCCGGTCGTCACGACGACACCGCTGGTCTCCAGGTACGTGGGCTCCGTCCCCAGGACGCTCACCGACGGGGGCGTCTCCCGGAACGCCGTGGTCAGCTTCTTGCCCCACTCCTGGGCCGTGGGCGTGGCCGAGCCCACCGAGGGACAGGACTCCAGGATGGCGCGCACGTCGTCGCCGAGCAGGTCCTTGCGCTTGGCGTACTTCGCCCAGTTGATGCGGCCGAAGCCGGTGGGCCACTTCGTCACCTCGAAGGTGTGCGCCCCCAGGCTGCCCAGGTTCTTGTTCACCTGTTCGCGCAGGCCTTCAATCAGCGCCATCATCGTGATGACGGTGGCCACGCCGATGACGATGCCCACCAGCGTCAGCAGCGAGCGCAGCGGGTTGCCCAGGAAGGTGCCCACCGACAGCCGCAGGTTGTCCAGGAAGGCCCGCATCGCGCTATTCGTAGCGGAGCGCTTCCACCGGGTCCAGCTTCGCTGCCCGCGCGGCCGGCCAGATGCCGAACAGCAGGCCCACCAGCGCCGCGAACGCCACCCCGCCCACCACGGTGCCCGGCCGCACGTCCGCCGCCAGCGGCGTCACCAGCGACACGACCTTCGCGGTTCCCAGCCCCACCACCGTCCCCAGCAGGCCGCCCACCGCGGACACGCTGGAGGCCTCCATCAGGAACTGGAGCACGATGGTGCGCTGCCGCGCGCCCAGCGCCCGCCGGACGCCAATCTCCCGCGTCCGCTCCCGCACGGACACCAGCATGATGTTCATGATGCCGATGCCGCCCACCAGCAGGGTGATGAGCCCCACGCCGGTGGCCACCGCGTAGAGCGCGCCGGTGAGCTGCTCGTAGGTCGCCGCGAGCGAGTCCGTCCGGTTGATGTTGAAGTCGTCCGGCTGGCCCGGCGGCGTCGCGCGCACGCGCCGCATGATGCCCACCAGCTGGTCCTCCACCTTCGCCATCTGGCCCGCGTCCGCCACGGCGATGGCGATCTGCATGGGCCGCCCCTTGCCGAAGCTGGAGTTGAAGGTCTTGAAGGGCATGAACACGGACATGTCCATGTTCTCCGCCACGACCTTCCCCTTGCGCCCCAGCGTGCCCACCACCTGGAAGGGCCGCCCGTCGATGCGCACCGTCTGCCCCAGCGGGCTGATGCTGGGAAAGAGCGTGGCGGCCACGTCCGCGCCCAGCACCGCCACCGGCCGGTTCACCTCTTCGTCCGCGCGGGTGAGGAACCGGCCGGACACCACCTCGTAGTTGCCAATGGCCAGGTAGTCACTCCACACGCCGTTGATGCGCACGTTGGAGACCTGGAGGGCGCCGTGCGCCACGTCCGACGAGCGCAGCACCGCCGGGGAGATGGCGGTGATGAAGTCCGCCTGGGCGCGCACCTGCGCCACCTGCTCCAGCGTGAAGTTCTTCCGGTTGCGGTACATCCACCAGTTGCCCTTGATCATCCAGGGGTACTTGGAGATGAAGATCGTGTTCGCCCCCAGGGTGGCCAGCTGCTTCTCGAACGACGAGTTGAGCCCCTGGATGATGCCGACGATGGCCAGCAGCGTCGCCACGCCGATGCCGATGCCCAGCGTCGTGAGCACCGTGCGCATCCGGTTCGCCCGGAGGGAGAACACCGCGATGCGGGCCCCCTCCAGCACGTCCACGCGGAAGCCCTGCCCGAACTTCATGCCGTGCCCGCCTGCGGCGGCACCGCCCCGTGCACGCCCAGCGCCACCTCCGGCCCCGGCCCGTCCGCGACGATCTCCCCGTCGCTCAGGCGGATGGCCCGGGGACAGCGCGCGGCCAGCTTGGGCTCGTGCGTGACGAGCACCAGCGTGTGCCCCGCCCGGTGCAGCTGTTCGAAGAGCTTGACGATCTCCTCGCCGGTGGCCGAGTCCAGGTTGCCCGTGGGTTCGTCCGCCAGGAGCATGGAAGGCTCCGACACCAGCGCCCGCGCGATGGCCACGCGCTGGCGCTGACCGCCTGACAGCTCGTTGGGCCGGTGGTGCATGCGGTGCGTGAGCTGCACCTTGTCCAGCGCCGCCTTGGCGCGCTCGCGCCGCTCCTTCGCGCCCATGCCCCGGTACACCAGCGGCAGCTCCACGTTGGCGAGCGCCGTCTCCCGGGGGAGCAGCTGGAACGTCTGGAAGATGAAGCCGATCTCCACGTTGCGGATGACGGCCAGGTCGTCGTCGTCCATGCGCGACACGTCCTTGCCGTTGAGCATGTAGCGGCCGCTCGTGGGCGTATCCAGGCAGCCCAGCACGTTCATGAGCGTGCTCTTGCCGGAGCCGGACTGGCCGATGATGGCCACCCACTCCCCCCGCTGGATGCCAAAGGACACGCCGCGCAGCGCGCGCACCTCCTCACCGCCGACGAAGAAGGCGCGCGTGAGCCCCTCCACCTGGATGAGGGGGCCCGCGTCCGGTGCAGGGGATGACGTCACGACTTGCCCTTCGCCGCGGCCTTCTCCGGCTCGCGCACCGCGTCCCCGTGGTTCAGCTCCTTGGACAGCGTGCGGTAGGGGCCCTCCACCACGCGGTCACCGACCTGCAGGCCTTCCAGCACCTCCAGCTCCGTGTCGGAGGCGATGCCGGTGCGCACGCGGCGCACCTGCGCCTTGTTGTCGTTGTCCACCACGAACACCACCTTGGCCAGCGTCTCCGTGCGGCGCTTGGCGGTGAGCGTGGTGCCCTCCACCGGCGCCTGGTAGTCCGGCAGCGAGCGCTCGGCGCGCACCGTGACGGCCTGGATGGGCACGAGCACCGCGTCGTCGTGCGTCTCCGCGCTGATGCGCGCCTCGGCGCTCATGCCGGGGAGCACGCCCGGCGGGCGCGCGTCCAGGGCGACGGTGATGGGGAAGCTCGTGACTTCAGCCTCCGTGCCCGGGTTCTTGATGGTGGCCTTCTGGGCGATCTCCACCACGGTGCCGGTGAAGGACTGGCCCTCCAGCGCGTCCAGCGTCACCTCCGCGGGCTGGCCGTACTTCAGGTGGACCACCTCGTGCTCACCCACCTCGAACTTCACCTCCATCTGGTTGAGCGCGGCGATGGTCATCACCACGTCCTCGGAGAAGTCGGAGCCGCGCACGCGCTCGCCCACTTCACGCGTGAGCTCGATGACGTTGCCGTCGATGGGGGACAGGAGCGTGGTGCGCGCCAGGTCCGTGGACGCCTGCTCCAGCACCGCGCTGCTCTGGGCCACGCGCTGCCGGGCGGCGGCGAGGCGCGCCTCGGCGGTGTCCGTCACGGCCTGGGACTGCTCCACCTCCGCGGCGGACGCGAGCCCCTTCTCCGCCAGCCCCTTCACGCGGGCCAGCTCCGCGCGCTGTCGCGCGGCGTCCACTTCCGTCACCTGGACCTCGGCGCGGGCCGCGTCGCGGGACGCGGTGGCCTGCTTCACGGCCGCCTCGTAGTAGCGCTTGTCGATCTGCCCCAGCACCTGCCCCTTGGTGATGGCGTCGCCGTCCTTCACCTTGAGGGCGACGAGGTCGCCGGACAGGTTGGAGGAGATCTTCACGGTGGTGGCCGCCTGCACCTTGCCCGCGCCGGTGATGGTGCGGGTGATGGTGCCCTTGCGGGCCTTGGCCATCTGGACTTCCTGCGTCGGGGGCGGCCGGTCACGCAGGCCGCCCACGGTGATGGCCACCGCTCCAAGCAACAGCGCGCCGGCGATTGCCGCCTTCCACCACGTCATTGTGATTCTCCCGGGTTCAGCGTGCCCATGGCCCGGAACAGGGCATAGCGGGCGATTTCGACATCAATGCGGCTCTGGAGCAACACCAGCTCCGCCTGGGTCAGCTTGAGCTGCGCGTCTCGCACGTCCAGCGTGGAGCCGGCACCTGCCTTGAAGCGCTCTTCCGCCAGCGCCAGGCCCTGCTGGGCGACCGCGCGGTTGGCCGTCGCGAGCTTCGCGGAGGCAATCTGGCCATCCAGCACCTGGTGGGCGCGGCGGACCTCCGCCTCCAGCTCGCGCGCCGTCTGCGCGAACGTCAGCTCCGCCTTGCGGATGTTCACCTGGGCGCGCGCGGACTGGGCATCCGTGTTGAAGCCGTTGAACAGGTCCCACGTCAGCGTGATGCCGCCGCCGAAGATGTTGCCGTAGCCGGGCTCGCTGAAGAACGGGCCCGGGTCCTGGCTGGTGTGCGAGTACTGCGCGGACAGGCCCACGCGGGGGATGTAGTCGCCCTGCACGATGGCGCGCTGCAGCTCCGCCACGCGCACGCGCTGCTGGAGCGCCTTGAGCAGGGCGCGGTGTTCGCGGGCCTGCTTGATGGCGTCATCCAGGGCGGGCGCGGGCGCGGGCTCCTGCTGGAGCACACCGGGGTCCACCGCCAGGATGGGCTCGGTGCCGGGGCGCGCCAGCCACACGGCCAGCTGCACCTGGTCCGCCACCAGCTGGTTCTGGCGCTGCACGATGTTGATGCGGTCGTTGCCCAGGTTGACCTGGGCGGAGATCTCCTCGGCCTTGCCCACGCGGCCCGCGTTGAACAGGGCGCGGGCGCGCTCCAGCTGCTCCTCGCTGCGCTTCGCGGTGGCGTTGAGCACCTCCAGCGTGGCCTGGGACAGGAAGAGGTTGAAGAAGCGGCGGATGGCCTCCAGCTCGGAGGTGTCCGATTCCTCGATGGACTGGTTGCGCGTGGCGTCCACGTTGACGCCCGCCTGCTCCAGCTGCTTCCAGAGGCCGCGGTTGTAGATGACCTGCGACAGGCCCAGGGACGCGGAGTAGCTGTCCGCCGTGTTGGAGGTGCTCACCACCTCCCGCGTGACGGTCTCCGTCTCGCTGATGGGGACGCTGTAGACCTGCCGGCGGCGGCCCAGGTAGTTGAGGCTGGGGCCCACGTTGAGCTGCACCTGGGGCAGGAGGCTGGAGCGCGCCACGCGCTGGTCCTCCCGGGCCACGGCGACGTCCAGCTCGGCCTGGAGCGCCTGGGTGTTCTTGCGGCCCAGCTGGCGCGTCTCCTCCAGCGTGATGGGCGTGGCGGACAGCAGCGCCGCGACGACGAGGAAGCCGCTCATTGGCCACCTCCCGCCGGCAGGCCGATGAAGAAGATTCCGACGTACATGAGGTAGAGCACCCCGACGAGGGCCAGCGAGCGCCCCAGGCGCATCCCGGTGGCGGTGGAGAAGCCCACGCCCAGCAGGCCCACGCTCCACAGGTTGAAGAAGTCCGCGCCCTTGAGCACGCGCTGCATCTTGGGCGACAGCCCGTCCAGCAGCGCCAGGCTGGAGGGCACGAGCCGCTCCGCGCGCAGTTCGGTGAGCGAGTGCTGATAGCTCGCGCACACCGCGTAGATGAGGTGGTAGAGCGCGATGGGCAGGAGCGCCACCGCGGCGGCCGCCATCAGCTGCCCGAAGGCGGCGGGCTTGTTGAAGAGCCACGCCGTGACCCAGAGGATGCACGCGAGCAGCAGCACCATCAGGGGCATCACGATGAGCCCCTTGGCGATGCCGCCCACCAGCGCCTTGCGCGACGCCGTCTGGATCTGCTCGGCGATGTCGGACTCGGAAACGCTGGACGCCGTGGAGTCCGTGGGGAGGGCGCTCACCACGGAGGTGGTGGCGTCCCAGCGCAGTGCGTAGGCGATGCCGGAGGCCGCGACGCAGAAGGCGAGGATGAGGAGGGGCCACAGCCAGCGGCGGGCCTCGACGGCGGTGCGCGTTCCCCCAAGGGGGTCCACGAAGACGCGCGCCGGTTGGACAAGGGAGGTCATAGGGATGGGGTCTCTGGGCGGATTACGCAGCCCACCCGGCGTGATTGCCCGGTCGCTTGAATTGAGTCGGGAAACGGGCGGGCAGCCAATCGAAATCCGGCCGCGCCCCAAGGTTTATCCTGCCTTGCATCCATCCTGTAGCGGTCTGTAGCCTAAATTTTGCGGTGGGGCGGCGGACGGTGTATTCCGCTCGGCTGCACGCTTGCCGGAGCATGAATGGTCGACAGCACGGATCTCGCCCAGGTTCTCCATGAGGCGCATGACATCGCCCGCAGCGTCGCCCAGAAGCCCACGTCGGCCCACGTACTGCTCGCGCTCTTCACGGTGGAGAACCGCGCCCAGCTCCTCCTGAAGGAGAAGGGCGTGGACGAGGACGCGCTCCTGCAGCTCATCACGGAGGCCCCGGCGGAGACGGGCAACGTGGTGCAGGAGCTGACCGCGCGCGCCCGGGAGCTGGCCAGCACCTTCCGCGCCGCCGAAGCGGACTGCCTGCACCTGCTCATCGCCATCATCCGCAAGCGCTGCGCCGCCAGCGACCTGCTGGGCCGGACGGGCCTGGACCTTATCTCCCTGTCCAATACGGCCCTGGCCTATTCCACGAGTGGCGGCGTGCCGCGCCGCCTCCAGCCGGGCTACGGCCAGGCGGTGGCCACGCGCGCGCCGGTGAGCCGCCCGGTGGGTGCGCCGCCGTCTCCCCTGCCCCTGTCTCTTATACAGATCT
>NZ_RAVW01000468.1 GCF_003611585.1 Corallococcus exercitus
GCACCAGCCCCCAGCCCAGCAGCTTCCGGTGCCAGGCGCGGTGGCGCTCCACGTCCTGGAGCAACAGGTGCCGGCCCGCCAGCAACCCCAGCAGGAAGCGGCCCAGGATGAAGATCATCCACAGCACCCGCTTGAGCGTGGGCAGCATGTACTGAAGGAAGTGCGCGTTCGCGGCCTGTGTCGTCCAGAGCGAGTCGCTCTGGAGCCCCACCAGCAGCTGCCCTCGCGCCTGGGCCTCCATGGCTTCGGTGGCCTTCGCGGCGTCCGCCGCGGCCTGCGCGCCGTGGAGCAGGATGGGACCGAAGTGCAGGAGCGCTGGAACCACCAGCGGCACCACCACCACCGACAGGCCCACCCACACCCAGAGCGTCCGGTCCGAACGGTCCCGGAAGAAGAGCAGCGCGAAGCCCAGCAGCGCGTACGTGGAGAGCACGTCTCCCGCCCACAGCGCGGCGAGGTGCCCCACGCCGATGCCCAGCAGCACCAGCAACCGCCGCGAGTACACCGGGACGACGGAGGCTCCACGGCCCTCGGCTCGCTTCAGCTGGATGGAGAACCCCAGCCCGAAGAGGAAGCCGAACAGCGTGACGAACTTCTGGTTCACGAAGAAGTGGTAGAGCGCCGTGACCGCCGCTTCGAAGGGCGGCGCCGCCAGCGCCTGGGACTGCTCTCGCGGCATGAGGACCCGGCCGCTGAACCACGCGAAGCTGTTCGACACGAAGACGCCCCACAACGCGAAGCCGCGCAGCACGTCCAGGAGCGGCAGCCGTTCAGAGGCGTCCACCGGGCGGGCGCTGGAGGCGGAAGGGACGGAGTCGGACATGCGTCCAGCAGATGCCTCCCTCCCGTTCCCGTCAACGCATGCAGCGCGTCGCCCACGGCGGCCGCACCCCACGCGCGGGTGTGGCGACCGCGAGTGAAAGACTCAGGAGGTTCCCAGGACCGGGGCCTCGCGCAGGAAGGGCATGCGACGCGGCAGCTTCCGGGCCCAGAAGGCTTCCACCGACTTGTGGAAGAGGCGCAGCAGCGCGAACCCGGGCCTGCCTTCCAGGAGGGCAAGCTCCTTCGCGGACCGGTCCAGCAGGGCACGGGCCCGCTGGTACTCGCTTCGCGCCCACGTCCGTCCGGCCTCTGCCGTGAGCAGGGAGTCGAAGTCCTCCGGATCATGCCCCTGGGCGCGCACCTCCGCCGCGACGTCGGCGGGGACGTTGAAGAGGCCCTGGGCCAGGTCCTCGCGCAGGTCGCGCATCACGGAGCACCAACCCAACGCCGCGAGCAGGGAAGGGGCCTCCTCTGCTCTCACCTGGGCATTCGCGACGTGCAGCATCAGGCCCACGGAGAGCCGGAAGGTGTTGCCGAGTTGGGCTTGGAGTGTCGCCGCGTCCCACCAGCGCCCATCTCGCACCCGCTCGCGGTCCCGGCGCATTGTGCGCACCAGCTCGAATACCTGCTCGCGAGCCGTCGGGTCGGTCAGCTCCGTGATCAGCACCTGGCCGAGCGTGGTCGCGGTGTCATGGAACTCCGTCGCGGGAGCCGGCGCTCCGGTCTCCAGCGTGCGCAGGAGCGCGTCGATGGCGTTCAGCGGTTCGCCTTCGACAGGGCGGTCTCCATCCAGCACGTCATCCACCAATTGGAGGAAGCAGAACCCCGCCCGTGCCCTGCGCGCCTTGCTCCAGCGCCCCAGGGATTGTTGATACAGCGCGAGCCCGATGAGCCCGTAACGCGGGTGCCTGCGCGCGAAGCGGTACAGCTCCCGTGCGCAGAGGGCTTCCATCCGCACGGCTTCGAGGAACTCCTCCTTCCGGACCCGGGGCGCCACGACACGCCACGTACCCCAGGCGAGCAACGCTCCCGCGAGCACGTCCACCAGGTGGTGCTCGTGGATGAGCAGCGTGGACGCCGCGATGGCCAGTGCCCACAGCGTGAACACGGTGCTCGCCACCGGACCAGAACGTTCGCGGTAGGCCAGGGCCGCCGTGCAGGCGAAGGCGACGTGGAGCGACGGCAGGTAGTTGCGCTCCAGGTTCATCGTGTCCGCGGCCTGGAAGACGGACGTCCAGCCTCCGGTGACGGCTCGCGGCGGCCAGGCCACCTCGACCGGTAGGACGAGGAAGCAGATCGCACCGAGCACTGTCTCCGCGCACAGTGCCAGCGCGAAGGGGAGCATCCGCCGCCACGTCCGGAAGATGAACAGGGACAGGAGGAGCAGCACGTCCATGCTGACGTAGACAGCGGCCCACCCAGGCATGAACGGGATGTGCTGTTCGAAGGGCAGGTCCACGCGCAGGCCGCCGGGATAGAAGCCCGTCACCCAGCTCGCGCCGCCGTACACCACGAGGAAGAACAGCGCGAAGCCGAAGGTCATCGCGCCCGTGCGCTTCAGTTCACCGGGCGCTGGCCAGCCGAACAGCGGACCCTCCGCGTGCGCTTCCTTCCTGGAGAGGGGCCCGCTCGATGGCGCACTCACTTCAGCTGCTCCGGGAACGGCCGGGGGCCTCGCCACATTGACAGCCAGACCCGTAGGAAGGACGGACGGGGGACGCGCTCATCCACGTAGCGGCCCAGGTAGAGCCAGGGCACCTGCGGGTGCCGGTGGTGCGCTCGGTGGTAGTGGTAGTTGAGGAACACCCAGCGCACCGGCGTCGCGACCTTCAGGTCCCACGCGCCTTCGCGCACATCCAGCGGCGACCACGCGTGATCCGCGTACTGCAACGAGCTCCAGTTCACCGCGAACGCCGCGTAGCAGAGCGCCCACCCCACGAGCGTCAGGTCCAGCGCGTACGCCAGCCCCGCCTGCAGCGCCACCATCCCCAACACCTCCATTCGGATGGCCGCGCCCGGTGCGTCCTCCAGCCGTCCCAGGTACGCGTCCGCGCCCGTCTGTTCCCCGTAGCGTGTGCCCGGGCCTCGCAGCCTTCGCAGCAGGCCCGGCAGGAGCGCGAACACAAACGCTCCCAGCGGCACGAACAGCCAGTAGACGCCGGTCAGGATGACGTACCACTGCGCATACTTGAGGAAGCGGTGGTCGCCCGGGTGCAGGTAGTCGAACTGCTCGCGCGCCGTGCGGTTGTACCGGTGATGCGTGAGGTGGAACGCGCGCTGCAACGTGAACGACGTGGGGAAGAACGTCGCCGCCAGCCGGCCCAGCCCGTCGTTGAGCCGCCGCGACGGATGCAGCACGCCGTGCGTCGCTTCGTGCAACAGCGAGAACACCGTGTTGTTCACGTAGGAGAACACCCCGGCCGCCACCAGCCGCACCCACAGCCCTTCCGCGTGCGACGCCGTCCACAGGCACAGCGCCCCCGCGCCCATCGCCGCGACGAGCAGTAGCGCATTGAGCGCGGCCGGAATCGGCGGAGCGTCATCGGCGCGCATCGTCCCCGTCCTCGGGCAGGCCCACGGCGAAGTCGAGCAGCTGCCGCATCACCGGATCCGCTGTCGCCGTCGTGACGTTGAAGCGCATGCCGTCCAGCACGGACAGGTCCCGGCGCAGGAACGACGTGTAGAGCCACCGCGATACGCCGAGCACCAGCGCCGCCGCGCCTGGAACCGGACCCCGCCGCGCCGCGACGGCGAGCCGCACCGACGTGCCTTCCGCCACCGGCGTCAGGCTCGCGAGCAGCAGTCCCCGCGCCCGGCCCAGGTCGCTCTTCACCGACATCAGCGTGCCGCCGTGCAGTGTGAGCTCCACGCGGATGCGGTTGCCCGACAGCGCCTTCATCAGCCGGTCGCTCGCGCCCGTGCCGATGACTCGCGACGTGTAGCGCAGCCGCAGGGTGTACCGGTCCGGCGTCTCCCAGGTGGGCGTGTCCCACAGCTCCCGGTGGTGCACCGTGCGCAGGTGCTCCAGGTCGAAGGAGTTCGCCGCGAGCGGCAGCCAGGGACATCCCACCGTCACCGGAGATCCCACGTTCCAGACGTGCTCCCCACCTTCCAGGTCGGGTGGGGGAAACAGCGCCTGCGGCCCGTTGAAGACCAGCACCCCGCCAAAGCGCTCCTCCACCGGCCAGGTCCGGGGGCCGGGCAGGGTGGACACGTCGCTGCATCCCGGTGCGGCGCGGCAGCGGCCCCCTCCATCGAAGCTCCAGTGATGCAGCGGACAGCGCAGCAGCTCCCCCTGGACGGTGCCGTGCTTCAGGTGGGCCCCCAGGTGGGGACAGTGCGCGGACAGGGCGTGGAGGCGCCCCTCCTGGCCGCGGAACACCACCACCTCGTGGCCTCCCACCTGGACGCCCATCACCTGACCGAGGCGCAGGGCGGCGGAAGGGGCCACGAGGTACCAGGAGCGCGGGCGCGAGGGCCCGGGGAGGCGGTCCGGAGACACCCCGGCCGGGACGGGAACAACCATGCCCGGACCCTACCGGACCCGGTGTCTCCAGGGCCACGGGGGGGCCGGTCGAGGCTGGCTTTACGCCCGGGTTCCTGGTTAGTCAGGCGCTTGTGGAACCGGGCGCGTCGCCCCGACGGGGCGGGCCTGGGAAGGGACGTGTGACATGGCAGGCGAAACTGCGGGCAGCAGTCGGGGCGGTTCAGCGCGGGGCGGCACGCTCCAGGTGGTGCAGTCCCTGGCGGCTCAAGGCGAGCCGGAGCGCGCGGCGCAGCTCTACGAGGAGCTGGGCTCGGCGCAGCGCGAACGCCTGCGCAAGGAGGCCGCGCAGGGGTCGGTGAAGGAGCGCCACTGGCTGGTGGATGTGCTGCGCCGGGCGCGCGACTTCACGGGCGCGGCGCGGCTGTTGGACGGCAGCGGGGACGACGTGTCGGTGGCGGACCTGTACGCGCAAGGCGGTCAGCACGTGGCGGCCGCGGAGGCGTACCTGCGCGCGGGCGAGGTGGAGCGCGCCGCGGCGGCCTTCGAGCGGGGTGGGGCGCTGGAGCGCGCGCTGGAGGTCTACCGGGGCCTGGGGGCCCGCGAGTCGATGGCGCACTGCCTGGTCCGCCTGGGCCGCCCCTTCGAGGCCGCGGACCTCTACCACGAGCTGGGACAGGCCCACGCGGAGGCGGAAGCGCTGGGCGGCGTGCTCGCGGAGGATCCGCGCTACGTCGAAGCGGTGCTGCGCACGTGCAAGGTGTTGGACGCCGGAGGCTTCACACACCGGGCGCTCGCGGTGCTGGCGGACGCGCTGAGCAGCTCCGAGCTCTTGCGCGCGGACCCCATCCTGGTGACGGAGAAGGCGCGGCTCCTGCGGCGCATGGGCCTGGACGTGGAGGCGGAGGCGCTGCTCGCGCGGCTGGCCGCAGGCGCGACCGTGCCGGAGGCCAGCGGCTACCGCTTCCTCAAGGCCATTCCCATCTTCGGCGAGCTGACGCTGGAGGACATGAAGGACCTGTACCGGCTGGCGCGGCCCGTGGCGGTCACTCCGGGCTCGGTGCTGCTGGAGAAAGGCTCGCCCGGCACGGGCCTGCTCGTGCTGCTGGAGGGCACGGTGGACGTCTTCTCCGGCAACGAGCCGAACGCGCGACATCTCAACACGCTGGGGCCGGGCTCGTTCCTGGGGGAGATTTCCCTGGTGCAGGACGGCCCCGTGTCCGCGAACGTGCGCGCGAAGACGGCGGTGCGCGCGCTGCGCATCACCCGCGAGAGCTTCCAGCACTTCCTGGCCACGCACGACGCGGCCTCGCTGCACATCTACCGGCTCTTCACGCAGAACCTCGCGGCGCGCGTGCGGGCGCTGAGCGGCTGAACGCGGGGGAGCCCCGGCCCTTCTTGCCGCCCCGCACCAACGCCCTGCCCGTGGGGAGGCAGGCGAGCACGATGCGGGGGCCTTTCGTTGGACCCGGGTCCATCCCCATCCTCATGGGCAACCCTCCTGTTCGGAAGGACGCCCCGATGGTTTCAATCGACGCACTGAGGCACCAGGCTCGCGCGAACTGGCGCACGTGGGTGGCATGGGTGGCCATGCCCATCGCCGCGCTCCCGCTCCTGGGGGTGGGCGGCCTTCGCAGGGTCGGCCTCGTGGACGAGCTGGCCGCGGGGGCCGTGGGGCTGGGCCTGCTGTCACTGACGCTCATCGGCCTGGGACAGCTTCCTCGGACGGCTGCCCGCCCGGCGGCCGGGAAGGCGTGGAAGAAGGCGCCGAAGGACTTCCCCATCTCCGGCGCGATGGTGCCGGAGGAGTTCGCCGCTTCGATGGCGTCCGGCCACTGACTTCAGGGACGGCGCTCGATGCCGATGGCGATGGAGGGGCCCGTGAGGGCCTCGCCGGTGCCGTCGGAGAGCGACACGATGCCCAGGCTGGCGGAGAGCACGGTGGTCCCGGAGCCGCCGGTGCCCTTGAGGAAGCTGCGCACGCCCAGCTCGCCGAAGCCCCATCCGCTCGCGGAGCCACCGCCCGCGCCGAAGAGGGAGAGGCTGGGCGTGAGGGGCACCTGGACCTCACCGCGTCCGGAGCCGAAGCGGAACTGGTTGTCGCGCGAGAGGATCGCGGAGTTCCAGGCGATGTGGAACCCGTCGAGCGCGCCCAGCCGCAGCACCTGCTGGAAGGACGGCCCCGCATTGGAGTCGCACACGCTCTCGCCTTGGATGGGCTCGTAGGTGATGGGGTCGTAGCTGAGCTGGGGCGAGCAGTTCTTCTGACCGAACAGCCCGCCCGCGCCGATGCCCACTTCGAGGAAGTCGGTGGAGTAGGCCACCGCGACGTACGCGGAGCCCGGCGTGTGGCGCAGGCCGGTGCCCAGGCCGAAGCCCACGGGGTCCAGTTGTGCGCTCAGCACCAGGGGCAGATCGCCGGGCCGCCACGCGATGAACGCATCCAGCAGCAGGCCGCCCGCGCGAGCGGACTTGCCCTGCCGCGTCTTCGCATCCAGCGCGAGGAAGGGCCGTGCATGGAAGCCGTAGCGCAGGCGTGGCACGCCGGGTTCGGGAAAGAAGAGGCGCGCGGTGGCGGGGGCATCCGTGACGACGGCGGTGTCACCGACGCGCACGTTCTCACCCCGGCCCAGGCGGGCGACGGCGGTGTCCTCGCGCGATTCGACGACTCGCAGCACCAGCTCGCGGGAGTCCTGCGTGCGGATGCGGACGCGCGTGCCTTCATCCAGGCCCTCCGCGTGGCCCCGGGAGAGCGTCACGTCGCCCTCGTTCACGGCGGTGACGGTGACCCGGGGGGAGGCGGGGGC
>NZ_RAVW01000469.1 GCF_003611585.1 Corallococcus exercitus
CACCGCTACCCCGGGTCCCCTTCCCCACCCGTCCGGCGGCAGGGCATGAGCCACGCTTCTTGCTCTGGCCACCCTGCCGCCAGTTCCCCTGCACTTCACGGGGCGTCAGCCATGTCGTCCAACTGGCCCTGTGCCGTCTCTCGATAGTGGGGCACCACCTCGACGGCCAGAACATCGCGCATCTCCTGGCGCGCGCTGTCGTAGTCACCGGCCTTCTGGTGGCGGTACATCCGGTGAAGTGCGTCCATCAGCCGGTTCGACCCATCCGTGATGCGGCGCGAGCATTCACGCAGCAACTCGTACGCACCGGCTTCGGTGCGAAGGGCGGCGGCTGCGTCGGTGACAGCGACCTCTCGTGCGGTACGCAGGAGGAGCGCACGAACTTCATCTGTGAGCTCCAGGGGGGCCCCTTCGCGCAACACGCGGCGAGCAAGCGCACGGATGGGATTCCAATCAACTTCTCCTGACACCCGCTACCTCCCCTTTCGCCTTGGGCCGCATTGGTCCTCGGGCCATTCCTGCTGGCCTTCACAATAGCGAAAGCAGGAATGGCAGTTGCCCGACCACTTGAACTCCTGGCAGTCGCCGTACGCACGAATGCACCGGCGCTTCCAGTCAGGCAGGTGGGCGTTGTGGGCATCATCCCATGCCTCTGCCCCTCCGTGAGTGCCAGTCGCGCCGACGCCTGCCGCCATCAGCGCCGCGGCCTCAGCGGCGCTGAGTCCACACGCGGCAGGGTTGCCGGGATGGGCCTCGATGCAGCACGACTCGCTGTCGAGGCATCCACCTGCGGCGGCGCACTGAACGGACGCGATTGCAAACAGAAGGACGAGGCAGACTCCCCAGCGAGGGAACGGTCTCATCACGCATTCCCTCAGTACTCGCCAGACTCCTTGCCTGGCCGGTCGTCGAAGAGCTGCACCCAGCGTCCGTCGAACCCGCCGTTCTGGGGCAGATACCACCCGCCCTGCAGCCAGAAGCCCTGCTCCTGCCCGTCGATGTCGTCCGTCACGCCCGAGTGCACGAAGTAGTCGTGCTGCCACCACCAGGCATTCGCCGACGCCGGGTAGCCGCTGGCGCTCGTGCGCGTCTGGCCTCGCGAGTCCACCACCGTGCTCGCCCAGGCCTTGTCGCCGAACGAGCCACCGCCACCGCCCGTGTCGGACGCCTTGTCGTTGAGCTCGAACGTGCCGAAGAACCACGCCTTCGACGGGTAGCCCTCGCGGTCGTCCTCGCCCTCGATGTCGCGCGTCTTCGAGAAGAAGCGCTGCATCCCCACGCCCACCTCCGCCTGCCCCGCCTCGTTCACCACCGGGCTCTCCAGATAGAAGTAGCGCGGCGCGTCCGGCAGCCAGTGCGTCGCGTAGCCACCGAACTCCCAGTGCGTCGGGAGGATGTCCGCCAGGTCCTGCAGCTCATACGTGGTGCGCTTCACGGCGGGCCAGTTGGCGGAAGTGCCGTTGTCGTAGCGGCTGGCCTGCGCGTCCGCCGTCGAGTACCGCACCGGCTGCGCGTTGAACGCCGCCACCGCCGCCGCGTCGTCCTCCGGCACGAACGCGTAGTGCAGCTTCTTGCGTCCGTCGTCGTTGTTCACGTCCGCCTCCGCCTTCCCGCCCGACGCCATCCGGCCCGCGAAGAACGAATACGGCTCCGTCACGAAGCGCAGCTCCTGCCCGTGCGGCGCCAGCAGCTTGTCGGACCACTCCGCCTGCCAGATGAGCAGGTGGCTGCCCGTGCCCGTCTGCATGAAGTTCAGGTCCGTGCTGCCCTGCCGGCGCACCACGTTGCGCTTGTGCTGCGTCACCACCGCGAACGCCACGGACTCCCCACTGCCCGGGTTGCCCACCACGTTGCGAATCTGGAGTTCGACGCGCTCCCAGTCGTGGAGCTGCCAGTTGCCCGCCGCGTTCTTATCCAGCGCGTGATACAGGTGATACACGAGGACGAGGTTCTTCCCCCCGTCCATGTATTCAATCAGCGACGTGTAGAGCGTCGGCCGGATGCGCCATTTGTCAAAGGCGCTGGGCCCCGTGCGCGACGCGTCCACGTACTGGTTGATCTGCTTCCAATGCAGCTTGTTGTTGGAGAAGTCCCCGTCCTGGTCGAAGTCGAAGTTCGTCAGCCAGTCGTAGCCGTGCTTGCCGTCGTTCGCGTTCGCGCGCTTGAAGATGACCGGCGCGTAGTAGCGCAGGAACGCCTGGCGCTGCGCGTTCGTCAGCGACCAGGCCTGCGCCTCGGCTTGCGCCGGGAAACACAGGCCCACCAGGGTGAACAGCGCGACCGCGAGGGGAGCGATTCTCGTTCGGAGGGGGAGCATGGCGGCCGACGAAACCACGGCCCGCCCCTCCCCCTCCACAAAGAATACGTGAATTCAGGTTTCAGCCAGGATTACACACTAACGCGATGCACTAGGCATCATCGGCACCTTGGGCGCGCGGCCGTAGAGGAGCTGGTAGGTGTTGTAGGAGCGCAGCACGCGCTTGATGTAGCCGCGCGTCTCCGCGATGGGGATCTCCTCCACCCACGCGTCCAGCGGCAGGTCCGGGTTGGCCGCGCGCCAGCGGTTCACCGCGCCGGAGCCCGCGTTGTAGCTGCCCACCGCGTAGGGCGTGTGGCCCTTGAACTGTTTGATCAGCCCGCCCAGGTAGTGCGCGCCGAAGCGGATGTTCAGCTCCGGCTGGAGCAGCGAGTCCACGGTGAACTTCTTCACCTTGAGGTCGCGCGCCACGCCCTTCGCCGTGGACGGCATCAGCTGCGTGAGGCCCATGGCGCCGGCCCAGGACAGGGCCTTGGGATCCAACGCGCTCTCCTCGCGCATCAGCGCCTGGAGCAGGTCCGGCTCCACGCCCGCGGTCGCGGTGTGCTTCTCAATCAGGTCGCGGAACGCGTTGGGATAGGCCACCTCCCACACCGGCCGCGTCTGCGCGGTGATGCGGCCGCTCAGGTCCTTGCGCAGCGCGAGCCGCGCGATGGCGTGCGCCGAGCGCGCGTCGCCGGACTGCGACAGCACCATCACCAGAAGCCGCATGGACTCCGGCGGCTGGTTGGTGCGGTTCACCAGCATCAGCTCCGACGACACGGAGTCCGGGAAGCCCAGCCGCAAGAGCTCCACGCCCGCGCGGAAGTGGGGGTCGTCCCCCATGGGGCCCGCGAACATGGGCCAGGGGCTGGCGGCCTCCGGCACGTCGAAGATGGACGCCGACACGCGCTCCAGGCGCTTCGGGTCCAGTTCGCCCAGCTTCGAGCGCGCCATCAGGCCGTAGTACGTGGCCGGGTGCTCCACCGCGAGCTTCTCCATCAGCTCCGCGGCGCCCTGGATGTTGCCGCGCTCCTCCAGCGTGCGCGCCCGCCAGTAGCGCGCGCGCTCCACGTCGTAGGACTCGTCCGCGTTGGCGAACTGCTCCTCGATGCGGTCCAGGAAGGAGAAGCCCCCGTCCTCCACCTTCGACGTGCGCGCCACCCAGAACGCCTTGAAGAGCGCCTCGCCCAGGAAGTCGCCCTTGGGGTACAGCCGGGCCACCTCGTCCAGGCGCGCCATGGCGTCCTTAGGGCGGTTCGTCTTCACGTACAGGTCCGCCGCGTAGAAGAGCGCGTCGTCCGCGAACGAGTGGTCCGGGAACTCCTTCGCCAGCCGCTCGTAGGTGTCCGGGCCGTGCTGCTGATCCACGATGGAGCGCGACGAGCCCAGCACGTACAGCGCGCGGGCCAGCAGGTCGCGGTCCTTGCACTGCTCCACCACAGGCGTGAGCACCTGGATGGCGGCCGTGTGCTGGCGCTCCTTGCGCTGCCCCTTGCCGAAGGCGAAGTGCGCGCGGCACGCGAGCGCGTCCGGCAGCTTCAGCGTCTTGAGCATCGGCTCCAGGATGGCCATGCCCTGCTTGTTGCGGTGCGCTTCAATGAGCGCCTCCGCGCGGCCCACCTTGGCCTCCGCGGGCGGCGTCAGCCCCTTGAGGCGCTTCTCCACCTGCTTGACGATGGGCGACAGGGGCTGGCTGGCCCACAGCTTCCACAGCGCGGCCTTCTCCGCGGCCTTGTCCTTCTTCTCCACCGCGAGGTCCGCCGTGGCGATGAGCGCCTCCGCGCCCACGTTGCGGCCCCAGCCCGTCATCATGCGCTGGGTGAGCGGCGTCAGCGCCTCCATGGCGCCGTCGTAGTCCTTCTTCTTGCGCAGCACGCGCGCCAGGCCCAGGCGCGCGTCCACGTACATGCGCGAGCCTTCCGGCACCTGCTTGAAGCTCTCCGCCGATTCGTCCAGCCGGCCCTGGGACTCCAGCGCCACGCCCGCGTGCGTGAGGCAGCGGTCCTTGAGCGCCGGGTAGTCGTTGGCGAGCGCGGCCATCTCCGTCGCCGCCGCCTTGTCGTCCCCGGCCCGCACCGCCGACAGCGCGCGCAGGTAGCGCACCGGCAGGCTGTCACCCTCGCCCTCCAGCAGGGTGCGCGCCTTGGTGTACTGGCCCTTGTCGAACGCGTCCTTCGCGTCCCGCTTCTTGCCGTCCGCGAAGTACGGCGTCAGGTCCTCCAGCCCGTAGCGGCGCCCGCGGTGCACCACCGGCGTGGGCGGCACGATGCCCGGGAAGGCCGGGTTGAACACCTGCACGTAGCCCACCGGCGACGGCGCCTTGTCCGCGTC
Organism: Corallococcus exercitus; assembly: GCF_003611585.1. Lineage (GTDB taxonomy): Bacteria > Myxococcota > Myxococcia > Myxococcales > Myxococcaceae > Corallococcus > Corallococcus exercitus. Next base: position 4,631 of record NZ_RAVW01000469.1, read on the forward strand.
CGGCGGCGGCGTCAGCTGCGCCTCCGACGGCGCGCTGTCCGTGCGCGTCGTGGGGGCCTGATCCGTGTCTTCTTCCGAACCTGGGGCGGCCGTGGCCGCCGGGGTCGCGGCCGGAGCCGTGGCGGCCGGAGCGGGGGCGGTCGTGGAGTCAGCGGGGGCGGGAGCCTGCGCGGACAACAGCGCCGCGGAAGCAAGGAGGGCGAGATGCTGGAGGGACACTTTCATTCGCGGGGGCCTCGGGGACCCTGGGAGATGCGCTCGGGCACGCCCGAGGACAACTGGGGATGGATGGAAAATTTCCAGCCCCTGACAGAGGTTAGACTGTCCGCCTGCACATGGATATCCGCACCCAGAGCGCACTGCTCGCTTCCATCATCGGTCTGGCCCTGGGCGTGTCCATGTTGTTGCGGCCCGGACGGCCCCGGGTCCTCACGCTCTACTCCGTCTTCACCCTGACGGTCGCCGGGTACTACCTCAGCCTCTTCTTCCACAGCATCTTCCCCGCCCAGGAGTACCCCTGGGTGTCGCGCATCGCCCTGGGGGCGACGGTGCTCGTCGTCTCCCTGGTACCCGGGGCGGCGGTCGCCTTCTTCCTCGAGTTCCTGGGGGTCAGCAAGGGCGCCCATCAGGTCGGCCGGCGGCTCGCCCTCCTGTCCGGCGTGCTGGGGCTGACCGTCGCCGTCACACCGTTGGCGGACAAACCATGGGCGCGGGTGGCGATGGGCGCCTGGGTGCTGGGCGCGCTGTTCACTTCCGTGTCCTTGCTGGTGCACCGGGTGCGCACGACGGAGTCGCGCATCGAGCAGTTCCGGCTGGCGTACCTGGCCATTGGCGCGGGCGCGGCGGTGCTGTTCAACGGGTTGGACTTCCTGTCGCGCTTCGACATCCCGTTCCCCACGCTGGGCCCCGTCTTCGCGACGCTCTACCTGTTCTTCCTCGCGCAGACGCTGTTGCGGCTGCGGCTGATGGACCTGCACGAGCTGCTGGGGAAGATCGCCTCGCAGACGGTGCTGGCCATCATCCTGGCCGCGGTCTTCACGGTGCTCACCGCCTGGGTGGACGAGAACACGTCGCTGTTCGTCTTCAACACGGTGGTGGCCGCGTTCGTCATCCTCATCCTGTTGGATCCGCTGCGCACCAAGGTGGAGGAGATGGTGGTGCGCATCTTCTTCCGCGAGCGCTTCGCGCTGCTGGGCACGCTGAGCACCCTGCGCGTGCGCATGGCGTCCGTCATCGAGATTTCGGAGCTGGCGCGCGTGGTGCTGGACGCGCTGCACGAGACGGGGCGCGTGACGCACGCGTCGGTGTACCTGATGGCGGAGGACCGGCCCGGGTACCGGCTGCTGGATTCGCGCGGGCCGCTGCCGGTGGCGCTGCTGGACACGGCCGCCGCGCGCGGCGTGCTGTTCGCGGTGGCCAGCGGACAGAAGGCGGTGCTCCTGGAGAACATCGAGCGGCGCATCTCCGTGATGCGGGTGCAGGCGGTGGAGGGCAAGCGCTTCCGCGATGAGTTGAAGCGGCTCAACGACACGCGCGCCGCGCTGCTCCAGATGAAGGCGGGCATCTGCGTGCCGCTGATGGGCAACGACCGCGTCATCGGCTTTTTGAACCTGTGGGACGAACGGGTGCCGGAGGCGTACGCGTCGGATGAGATTGCCCTCATCCTGGAGGTCTCCGAGCGGATGGCGACGGTGCTGGAGAACTCCAAGCTGTACGAGAAGATCCGCGAGCGCGACCGCCTGGCCGCGCTGGGTGAGATGGCGGCGGGCCTGGCGCATGAAATCCGCAACCCGCTGGGTGCCATCAAGGGCGCGGCGCAGTGCCTGGACCCCAAGCGGCTGCCGGGCGAGGACGGCGAGTTCCTGGACGTCATCGTGGAGGAGGTCAACCGCCTCAACGGCGTGGTGACGGCGTTCCTGGACTACTCCCGGCCGCTGAAGCAGAGCTTCGGGCCCACCGACCTCAACGAGGTGGTGACGCGCACGATGCGGCTCATCCAGAACGACATGCCGGCCACCGCGGACCTGGCGGTGGAGCTGGACCTGCGCCTGCCGCGCGCGGAGGGCGACGCGGAGCAGCTCAAGCAGGTGCTGATCAACCTGGTGCAGAACGCGGTGCAGGCCCTGGGGCCGCAGCCGGGCCGCATCACGGTGCGCACGGAGAAGCCGGAGCGCTTCGGCGACTTCCGCAGCGCGGCCGGCGAGTTCGTGGAGGTGCGCGTCTCCGACAACGGCCCGGGCATCCCGGCGGATCAGCAGCCGCACATCTTCGTGCCCTTCTTCACGACGAAGCAGAAGGGCACGGGCCTGGGGCTCGCCATCTGCCAGCGCATCGTGAAGAACCACGGCGGCAGCATCAGCGTGCAGAGCAAGGTGGGCGAAGGCACCGCGTTCATCATCCGCCTGCCGGCGCTCCCGGCCGAGCCGGTGGAAGGCGCCCTGCCGGAGGGCACGCCCGCGCCCCCCACGCGTCCCT
>NZ_RAVW01000046.1 GCF_003611585.1 Corallococcus exercitus
AGATGGGTATAAGAGACAGTCCCACGTCCCGGGCCCACCCTGGCAGGCTGGGGCGCATGACGGACCTCATCCTCACGGGCGCCTCACGCGGAATTGGCCATGCCCTGGCCCTGGCATTGGCGCCGATTCAAAACCAGAGGCTCCTGCTCGTGGCTCGCGACGCAGGCCGGCTCCAGGCGCTGGCGGCGGACGTCGAGCGACTTGGAGGCCACGCGCTCGCGGTGTCTGGGGACCTGGGGACGGTGGAGGGGGCGCGGAAGCTGGGGGAGCGCCTGGCGGAGCTCGTCACGCCGGGGGCGACGCTGGTGCACAACGCGGGGCTGTGGCCTTCGGAGCGGGTGCTCAACGCGGACGGGTTGGAGACGTCGTTCGTCACCAACCACCTGGGGCCGCTGGTGATGCAGCGCTCGCTGCTGGAGGCCGGCCGGCTGCGGCGCATCCTGGTGGTGAGCGGAGGCCTCCTCGTCATGGGCCGCTTCGATGCCGCGCGCACGCCCACGGGCGAGGACTTCTCCGGCCTCCGCACCTACTGCAACACCAAGCTGTGCTTCGCGCTGGCCATGCGCGACGTCGCCGCCGCGCACCCGGAGGTGGACGTGGTGGTGCTCCATCCGGGCGTGGTGCGCACGGACCTGGCCGCGCGGCCGGGGCTCGTGGGCTGGCTGCTGTCCCAGGTGAAGCGCGCCTGGGAGCGCCCGGAGGTCTGCGCCGCGCGGCTGGTGCGCATCCTCCAGCGGGAGCGCTGGTCCCCTCCGGGGGACGCCCGCTGGCTGATGGAAGAAGCCGAGCGGCCATGGCCCGCTGTCACGGAGAACGCGGCCACGCGGCAGGCCCTGCGCGACACCACCGCGCGGCTGCTCGCGGCGCGCTGACGGTCGGCCCTGCCCGTGGAGGCCTGTCCCCTTCTCGGGCCCCTTCCGCGTGAGGGCGTGGCCAGCTTCCCCGTGGGAGGCACGCCATGCAGGAGCGGTCACGTCCCAGCAAGCAGAACGGCCTTCGTGCCCCCGACGCGCCTTCCGTGCCGTGGCATGCGCTGCCCCCGGAGACCGTGCTGGAGCGGCTCTCCAGCGCGCCCCAGGGACTGACGGAGGAGGCGGCCCGGGAGCGGCTCGCGCGCCAGGGTCCCAACGTGCTGGAGCGCTCGCGGCCGGAGAGCGCGTGGAAGTTGCTGTGGCGGCAGATCGACAGCCCGCTCATCTGGGTCCTCATCGCTTCGGCGGGCCTGGCCATCCTGCTGGGCAAGGTGACGGATGGGCTCGTGGTGGCCGCCGTCGTGGTCCTCAACACCGTCATCGGCTTCGTGCAGGAGTACCGCGCGGGCCGCGCCATCGAGGCGCTGAACCACATGGTGCCGGAGACCGCCCACGTCCTGCGGGACGGGCACCCCGTGGCGCGGCCCGCCGCGGAGCTCGTCCCCGGTGACGTGGTGCAGCTCGCGTCCGGCGACCGCGTGCCCGCGGACCTGCGCCTGCTGCGCTCCCGCAACTTCCAGGTGGAGGAGGCCGCGCTCACCGGCGAATCCGTCCCCTCCAGCAAGCACGTCGCGGCCGTCGCCGGGGACGCGGAGCTGGGAGACCGGGCGAGCCTCGCCTTCGGCGGCACGCTGGTGACCTCCGGCACCGCCACCGCCGTCGTCGTCGCCACGGGCAGCGCCACGGAGCTGGGCCGCATCTCGCATCTCATGGAGCAGGCCGCGGACCTGAGCACGCCGCTCACGCGCGAGCTGGCCCGGCTGGGCCGCGTCATCTCGGCCGGCATCGTCGTGCTGTCCGCCGTGCTGCTGGGGGTGGGGATGTTCCGGGGCTACGCCTTCAGCGACGCCGTGCTGGTGGCCATCACCCTGGCGGTGGCCGCCATCCCGGAGGGCCTGCCCGCCATCGTCACCATCGCCCTGGCCATCGGCGTGCAACGCATGGCGGCCCGCCGCGCCGTCATCCGCAAGCTGCCCGCCGTGGAGACCCTGGGCAGCACCACCGTCATCTGCACCGACAAGACCGGCACCCTCACCCGCAACGAGATGACCGTGCAGGCGCTGTGGACCTGGCGCGGGCACTACGCGCTCACCGGCGTGGGCCACACCCCCGAAGGACAGCTCCTGCGCAACGGGCGTCCCGTGGAGGAGCTGCCCGGAGACGTGCACGCGCTGCTGCTCGCGGGCGTGCTCTGCAACGAGGCCGACCTCCAGCCGCGCGAGGGACGCTGGGGCATGACGGGCGACCCCACGGAGGGCGCGCTGCTCTTCGCCGCGAAGAAGGTGGGCCTGGGCGTGACGGAGCCGCGTGAGCGTCATCCCCGCCTGGACGCCATCCCCTTCGAGTCCGAACACCAGTTCATGGCCACCCTCAACGCGGACGGCCCGGAGGGGCACGAGCTGTTCCTGAAGGGCGCTCCGGAGGTGGTGCTGCGCCGCTGCGGACCGGGGACGGACCGGGACGCCGTGTTGACGGAGGTGGAGCGCATGGCGCGGCAGGGGCTGCGCGTGCTCGCCTTCGCGCGCAAGGGCATGCCCCGGGCGGACGCGCTGCGGCCCCACGACGTGGAGGATGGCTTCACGCTGCTGGGCCTGCAGGGGATGATCGACCCGCCCCGCGAGGAGGCCGTGGCCTCCGTGAAGGGCTGCCACGCCGCCGGCATCCAGGTGAAGATGATGACCGGCGACCACCTGGGCACGGCGGAGGCCATCGGGCTCCAGCTGGGCATCCACTCCCCGGCACACCCCGGCCTCACCGGCGCGCACCTGGCCTGCATGAGCGACGCGGAGCTGGCCCAGGCGGTGAAGGACACGGACGTGTTCGCGCGCCTGGCCCCCGAGCACAAGCTGCGCCTGGTGCGCGCGCTCCAGGCGCAGGGGCACGTGGTGGCCATGACAGGCGACGGCGTCAACGACGCGCCCTCGCTCAAGCAGGCGAACATCGGCGTGGCCATGGGCATCACCGGCACGGCGGTGTCCCGCGAGGCCGCGGACCTGGTGCTGACGGACGACAACTTCGCCACCATCGTCGCCGCCGTGGAGGAGGGCCGCCGCGTCTACGACAACCTCGTCAAGTCGCTCGCGTTCGTGCTGCCCACCAACCTGGGCCTCGCCCTCATCCTCATGCTGGGCGTGACCTTCTTCCCCCTCCAGGAGGCCAACGGCGTGCGCGAGCCGCTGCTGGCCATGCGCCCCACGCAGCTGTTGTGGATCAACCTGGTGGCCACCGTCACGCTGGCGCTGCCGCTGGCCTTCGAGGCGAAGGAGCGCCACGTCATGCGCCGTCCGCCGCGCGCGCCGGACACGCCCGTCCTCAGCCACTTCGTGGTGATGCGCACGGGACTGGTCGCCTTGCTGATGGCGGCGGGCGCCATTGGCCTGTTCCTCTGGGAGCTCGCGCGCCAGGGCGGCATCCGCGCGGCCCCCACCGACCTGGCCCTGGCCGAGGCGCGCACCATGGCCGTCAACACCGTGGTCAGCTTTCAGATCTTCTACCTGTGGCTGTGCCGCACGCTGACCGGCTCCACGCGCGAGGTGGGCTTCACCAGCAACCGCACCGTCTTCCTGGGCATCGCGGCGCTGGTGCTGCTCCAGGCCGCCTTCATGTACGTGCCCTTCTTCCAGCGCCTCTTCGGCTCCGCGCCGCTGTCGCTGGGGGACATCGCGCGGTCGGTGCTGGTGGGCGCCTGCGTGCTGCCCATCGTGGGCCTGGAGAAGTGGCTGCGCTCACGGCGGCAGGAAGCGGGACGGAGCGTGGGCGCCACCTGAAGGAAGGAGTCTGGCCCCCGCGCCCGCGTCAAGGACTCCGCTGCGCGCGCGAGTCCAGCTGCTCGAGCAGGGCCACCAGGTCCGAGAGGTGGCGCACGGCGGTGTAGTGGACGCGCACGTGCTCGTGGGCCTGGGTCCCCAGGCGGGCCGCCAGGACGGGCTCCTCCAGGAGCCTGCGCACGCAGGCGGCGAACGCCGGCAGGTCCCCGGGGTCGCGCACGAGCAGGCCATCCACCTCGTGACGCACCTGGTCCTGGAGGCCGCCCACCGCGCTGGCCACCACGGGACGGGCCTTCCACATGGCCTCCGTGACGGTGAGCCCGAAGCCCTCCCGCAGGCTCTTCTGCACCACCACCGCCGCGTGACGCTGGAGCGCGTTGACGATGGCGGCGTTCTCCTCCGGGTCCACCATGGGCAGGCTGGCCAGGTGCACGCGCTGCCGCAGGAAGCGCGGCTGCTCGCGCCATACGGAGATGACGTTCTCCAGCGTCGCCGCCGCCTCTGGATCATCCGCGACGGACAGCACCGAAGGCCCGGCCAGGACCAGGTCCGCGCGCAGGTCGGGCGACTCCCGCAGGAGCAGCGCGAAGCCCCGCAGCACGCCCACCGGATCCTTCAGCGGGTCCCAGCGGGAGACCTGCACCACCAGCGGGGCCCCGGGGGCGGGCGCCGAGCCCAGCCGGACGATGTCCGCCCCCCGTGACACGCGGGCCGGGACCCCATCCGTCCGGGTGAAGACGGGCTCGGGGGCCTCCGGCGCCAGCGCCACGAGCCCGGTGTGGCCCAGGATGGCGCTCGCGACCTCCGGCGCCATGGGCTGGTTCTTCACCGCGAAGATGTCGATGGAGGGCGGGATGACGACGGAGCGGTCCGCGAGCAGCGGCGGCACGTAGGCGGCCCGGGAGAAGACCGCGAGCCGCGCGGCGGACAGCCCCGGCGCGAGGAACGCCCACGCCCGCGCCACCTCCTCATCCGGCGTGTCACACCCGATGTGGCAGCGCCAGATCACGCGCGCGCCCGCCGCCGCGAGCGTCGGGGCCAGGCCCGCGGTCTGCGGGTCGTGCAGCAGCACCACGTCCCCCGGCCGCACCAGGACGAGCAGCTCCTCCGCGTTGTCGCGGAGCACCTCGTCGTAGCAGGCGCGCTCGGAGGGCCCCAGGGGCGAGCCGTCTCCCCGCGAGCCATGCAGCGCGTGGTGCAGCCGCTTGGTGATGCGGAAGAAGGCGGGCGTGCCCTGCACCACCATCCAGCGCGTGTCCACGCCCGCCCCGCGCGCGTAGGCGAGCATCCGGGGCAGCAGCTCCGCCACGCCGCCGCCCCGGGCCGTGGAGTTCACGTTCCAGAAGGTGTGGCCCGCCAGCTGGTCCCGGGCCTGCTCCGCGTTGGCCTGGAGCGCCGCCCACTCCGCCCCCGTGAGCGCCGGCTGGAAGCACGCCAGCGAGCGGGCCTGCACGTGGACCTCGAAGGGCTTCAGCATGGAGACCATCACGGCAGCGCGGGGTGTTTGACCACCAGCACCGGCCGGCGGCTGCGGGCCACCACCTCCTGGGCCACGGACCCCAGCACCGCGCGGCGCACGCCCGTCCGGCCGTGGGAGCCCAGGCAGACGATGTCCGCGCCGTACCGCTCCGCCGCCTGGCAGAGCGCCTGCGCGGCCTGGATCCCCGACAGCAGCTCCACCCGGACGGTGACGCCCCGGCGCTCCGCGTCGCCGGGGACCAGGGCCTCCAGCTCGCGCCGCACCTCGGCCTCGTCCCCCATGTCGCCCAGGGTCACCGCGGGCCAGAAGTCCGCGTAGACGATGGGGAGCGGGGACTCGATGACGTGCGCGAGGATGAGTTCCCCGCCCCGGGGCAGGAGCGACAGGGCATGGGGGATGGCCAGGTTCGCCAGCGGCGAGAAGTCCGTCGAGACGAGGACGCGCTGGATGGACGGGATGTCCATGGCCGCCGGGGCCTCGCGCGGGCCCTCGACCGGCACGCACGCGACCGCCGCCACCGGCGCGACCTGGAGCGAGGGCAGCGAGACGGAGCCATGCCGCATGCGCCGCATCCCCCGGCGCTGGTGGGTGCCCAGCAGCAGCAGGTCCGCCTTCGCCTCCTGCGCGAGCGTGCCCAGCGGCTCCACGACGCTTCCATATCCCAGCGCCATCCGGAGCTCCGCGCGAGGCTCCCCGATGCGCTCCAGGCGCTCGCGCAGGTCCCGCTCCAGGATGGACTCGATGCCCGGCGTCCCCCCGCTCGCGCGGTACAGCCCGAGCCGCCCGTACTCCGTGGCGGGGTTGTAGACGTGGGCGACCGTGAGCTCGATGGGCCCCGCCCGGCGCAGCTCCGGAAGCCAGCGCAGCGCGACCTCCGCGCTGTGGGAGAAGTCGTCCCCCACGGTGACCCGCAGGGGGCGCTGGCCCTGACACCATTCGAGGAAGGGCGCGGCCAGGCGCACCATGAGGAACGGGCAGTGCGCGGCCTGCGCGACGCGCGCCGGGACGCTGCCCAGCCGCCAGCGCTTCTCCGACCGCCAGCCCAGGGCCGCCGTGACAATCATCCGCGCCCGCAGCTGCCCGGCGTGCGCGACGAGCACCTCGTCCGGAATGCCCAGCAGCACCCGCGGCTCCACGGTGAGGCCCTCGCCGCGCAACGTCGCGGCCTCGGCTTCGAGCCGCTGCTCGAGGTCGGAGATGGCGCTGCCGCGCTCCGCCGGCCAGTCACGCCGGAGCATCCCGGGCTCCGTGACGTGCACGAGCGACAACGTCACGCCCGTCTTCCTCGCGAGGGCGGCCGCGACGCGGACCGCCTCCTGGGAATGCTCCGAGAAATCGGTCCCGACGACGATGGCCATGCCCGCCCCCATCCGGGGCCTCGCACTCCGGGCTTCGCGAAACGAGGCCCCCTGTGCGGAACGTTGGAGCCGGGCCTCGCGGGTGCAAGGGGCCGGACGGGGAGGGGCAGGCGCGAGGGCGCGGGGCTTGCGCGCACCCTCATCCCGGGGAGGGCGCCGCGTCGCGGGCACGCCCGGCTTCGGCGGCGCCGGGCGCCACGGGGAAGAGGAGCTCCAGGTGATACACGCCGTCCTCGCGGCGGGTGCGCACGGGCAGGCCGCTTTCGTGGAAGACGTTCAGCATGGAGGCGTTCGTCACCAGCACGTCCGCCTGGAAGCCGGGGATGCCCCGGGCCATGGCGGCCTCGCGGATGCGCCGCATCAGCAGCGTGCCCACGCCCCGCCCCTGCCAGTCGTCCCGAACCACGAAGGCCACATCCCCCAGGCGCGTGGCGGGGTCCACGACGTAGTGCACCTCGCCCACCACCTCGTCCGTGCCCGGGGGGCACGCGACCAGCGCCATGGCGTGCTCGTAGTCCAGGTCCACCAGCCGTTGGATCTCCTCGTGCGGGTACGCCTTCCTGAACCCCATGAAGCGCCGGTAGCAGCTGTCTCCGGACAGGCCGTACAGCAGGTCCTGCAGGGCGCGCTCGTCGGTGACGCGGGCGGGACGGATGACCAGCGCGTCGTGGGACAGCGTGTGCTCCAGCCGCTCCTCCGCCCAGGGGTAGCGCGCGCGGGGCACCACCTGGTCGGGCAGCACCCAGCGGCGTGCCTTGGCCGCGGCCAGCAACTCCGCCCGGAAGTCCGGGTGGGCGATGGCGACGAGCGCGAGCGCGCGCTCGCGGATGCTCTTGCCCCAGAGGTCCGCGACGCCGAACTCCGTCACCACGAAGTGCACGTCGCCCCGGCTCGTCACGACGCCGGTGTCGGGCGCCAGCGCCCCCTGGATGCGGCTCACCGTCCCGCCCTTCGCCGTGGAGGGCAGCGCGATGATGGCCCGCCCGCCGGGGCTCTGGTTCGCGCCCCGGATGAAGTCCACCTGCCCGCCGATGCCGGAGTAGAAGCAGCCGCCCAGCGTGTCCGCCGCCACCTGGCCGGTGAGGTCCACCGCCAGGGCGGCGTTGATGGCGACCATGCGCGCGTTGCGCGCCACCACCGCGGGCGCGTTGGTGTCGTCGCTCGGGCGCATCTCGATGGCGGGGTGGTCATGCGCCCAGGCGTAGAGCCGCTGGCTGCCCATGATGAACGACGTCACGAGCTTGCCCGGCAGCCACGTCTTCCGCTTCCCGGTGATGACGCCCGCCTCCACCAGGTCCATGACGCCGTCGGAGAGCATCTCCGTGTGGAGGCCCAGGTCGTGGTGGTGCGCCAGCGCCGCCAGGACCGCGTCGGGAATCCTGCCGATGCCCGACTGCACCGTGGCGCCGTCCGGGATGAGCCGGGCCACGTGCGCGCCGATGCTCCGGGACACCTCGTCGGGCGGCCCGGGGTGGACCTCCAGCAGGGGGCGCTCCACCGGCACCAGGTGGTGGATGCGGCGCACGTCCAGGAACGAGTCCCCGTGGGTGCGCGGCATGTCCGGGTTGACCTCCGCGATGACGAGCGAGGCCGCGTCCACCGCGGCGCGCACGATGTCCACGGAGACGCCCAGGCTGACGTAGCCGTGGGCATCCGGAGGGCTGACCTGGATGAGCGCCACGTCGATGCGGATCCGCCGGCTCCGGATGAGCTCCGGGATGTCTGAAAGGAACACCGGCATGAAGTCCGCGCGCCCCTCCTGCACGGCCTGACGCACGTTGGGCCCGATGAAGAAGGCGACGTGGCGGAAGCGCCCGGCCTGCGCGGGCTCCACGTAGGGCGCGGGCCCCAGCGTCAGCAGGTGCACCACCTCGTTGTCCGCCAGGAAGGGGCCGCGCTCCACCAGGGCCCGCACCAGCGTCACCGGCTCCGCCGCGCCCGAGCCGATGAGGATGCGCCTTCCGGGCTGGACGTGGAGCAGGGCCTCCTCGGCCGTCCTCACCCGGTCCGCGTGGCGTTGGGTCCAGTCCTGTCGCGCGTGCATACCCCTCCGGATAAGCACGAGGCGCTCCACTCGCGGACCGACGGCGGATGAAGCGCCGGCCCCAGGGCCCGCCGCCAGCAGGAGCCCAGGCGCCGTGACGGGCAGGCCCGCGGTGCCCCTGCCGCCACCCGTGACGGCGTGCGCCCGGAGAGGCCCGGACCCAGCTTGGAAGGAGCGCGGACGCACCGGCCCGGAAGGCGCCCGCGCCAGGAGCCGAGACCATGGACCCGTCCCTTCCCCCAGAGCCCGCCTCCCAGGCACCGGAGCCCCAACAGGCCCCGCTCCCATCCATCGTCGGGTTCGACGCCCTGTCCCGGGAGGACGTGGCCCAGGCCGGAGGCAAGGGCGCCAACCTGGGAGAGCTGACGCGCGCCGGGCTGCCCGTGCCGCCGGGCTTCGTCATCACCGCCACCGCCTTCCAGCACGCCCTGGAGCCCGTGCGCGCCCGGCTGCGCGAGCTGTGGCAGCGCGTGGATCCGGACGACGTGGGGTCGCTCGCCGGGCTCACGCAGGCGCTGCGCGACCTGGTGCTCCAGGCGCCCCTGCCGGACGGGCTGCACGCCGGCATCCTCGCCGCCTACCACCAGCTGAGGGAGGGCGCTGCCGTCGCGGTGCGCTCGTCCGCCACCGCGGAGGACACCGCCACCACCTCCTTCGCGGGCATGCACGAGTCGTTCACCAACGTGGTGGGGGACGACGCGCTCATCGACCGCGTGCGGGCGTGCTGGGCCTCGGCCTTCGCGCCGCGCGTGGTGGCCTACCGCAAGGCCCAGGGGCTCACGGACGTGCCGGAGATCGCCGTCGTGGTGCAGGCCATGGTGGACTCGGCGCGCTCGGGCGTCATGTTCACCGTGGACCCCGCCAGCGGCGACCGCGGGCACCTGGTCATCGAAGGGGCCTTCGGCCTGGGGGAGGTCGTCGTGGGCGGGCAGGTGGAGCCGGACACCTACGTCGTGGACCGCGTGGGCCCCCGCATCCTGGAGGCACGCGTGGGCGTGAAGGCCTTCCAGCTGGTACGCGATGGCGTGGGCCACGAGCGGCGCGAGGACCTCACGCCGGAGCAGGCCCGCGCGCGGGTGCTCACGGACGTGCAGGTGCTGGAGCTGGCGCGCCTGGGGCTGCGCGTGGAGCGGCATTATGGTGCCCCCCAGGACCTCGAGTGGGCGGAGCAGGACGGAAGGTTCTACCTGGTCCAGTCGCGTCCGGTGACGACCGGGCTGGAGGGCGCCTCGGAGGCCCCGAAGGCCGCCGCGCCCGGGGCCCGGCCGCTCGTGTCCGGCCTGGGCGCTTCCCCCGGCACCGTGTCCGGCCGCGTGCGAGTGCTGCGCGACGCCCGGGAGGACTCGCGGTTGGAGGCCGGGGAGATCCTCGTCGCGCCCATGACCTCCCCGGACTGGGTGCCCACGCTGCGGCGCGCGGCGGCGGTCGTCACCGACAGCGGCGGCATGACGTGCCACGCGGCCATCGTCAGCCGGGAGTTGCGCAAGCCCTGCGTGGTGGGCACGCGCACCGCCACGAAGGTCCTGCGCGACGGGGAGGAGGTCACCGTGGACGGCGCCGCCGGCACCGTGCGCGAGGGCCGCGCCCCGGAGGCCCCGTCCGGCGCCACGGGGGGAGCACCCGCCCGGAAGGAGGCGCCGCGCCTGGGTGAAGCCGCCGCGCCCGAGGCGCTGGGAACGCGCCTCTACGTGAACCTGGCCCTGCCGGGGCAGGCCGAGGAGGCGGCGGCGCTCCCGGTGGACGGCGTGGGCTTGCTGCGGGCGGAGTTCATGCTCACCGAGGCCCTGGGCGGCGTGCACCCGCGCAAGCTCATCTCGGAGGGCCGGAGCCGCGAGTTCGTCGAGCGGATGTCCGGCGCGCTGCTGTCCATCACCCGCGCCTTCCGGGGCCGCCCGGTGGTGTACCGGACCACGGACTTCCGCACGAACGAGTTCCGGGGGCTGGAGGGCGGCAGCGACTTCGAGGCCACCGAGGCCAACCCGATGATTGGCTTTCGCGGCTGCTACCGCTACCTGCGCGAGCCCGAGGTCTTCCAGCTGGAGCTGGAGGTGCTCGCCCGCGTGCGCGAGGAGACGCCCAACCTCCACCTGATGATTCCCTTCGTCAGGACGAAGTGGGAGCTGGAGGCGTGCCTGGAGGCCGTGGACGCAAGCCCGCTGGGACGCCAGCGCGGGCTGGAGCGCTGGGTGATGGCGGAGGTGCCCTCCGTCGTCTACCGCATCCCGGAGTACGCGCGGATGGGCATCACCGGCGTGTCCATCGGCTCCAATGACCTGACGCAGCTCATGCTGGGCGTGGACCGGGACTCGGAGCTGTGCGCGGAGCTCTTCGACGAGGAGGACGCGGCGGTGCTGGACGCCATCGTCCGCATCATCCGGGCCAGCCGGGAGGCGGGCATCACGTCGTCCCTCTGCGGCCAGGCCCCCTCCAACCGCCCCGCCTTCGCGGAGCACCTGGTGCGCGCGGGCATCACCTCCCTGTCCGTGGATCCCGCGGCCGTCGGTGCCACCCGGGCGGTCGTCGCGGCGGCGGAGCGGCGGCTGCTGCTGGAGTCCGCCCTGCGCCGCTAGGGCGCGTTTCCGGCGTGCGTGCCGGCGTGCGCGTCCGCGGCCTCCGCCGTCGGCAGCGTGAAGAAGAACGTGCTCCCCGCGCCGGGCGCGCTCTGCACGCCGACCTGACCGCCATGGGCCTCCACCAGCCCCTTCACGATGGCGAGCCCCAGCCCCGCGCCCTCCTTGCGCTTCGGTCCGGCCTGCCAGAAGCGCTCGAAGATGCGCGGCCGGTCGTCCGCCGCGATGCCGGGGCCCGTGTCCGTCACCAGGAAGCGGACCTGGCCCGCCTCCGGCTGGACGCGCAGGAGGATGTGTCCTCCCTCGGGCGTGAACTTGAGGGCGTTGCCCAGCAGGTTGGAGAGGATCTGCAGCAGCCGCTCCGGATCCGCCAGGACGCGGGGCACCGCCTCCGGCACGTGGGCCTGGAGCCGCAGGGACCTGGCCTCCGCGAGCCCCCGGTGCTGCTCCATCACCTCCTGGATGAGCGGCGCCACCTCCAGCGGCTTGCGCTCCACCGGCAGGACTCCTCCGTCCATCCGGGCCACGTCCAGCAGGTCCTGGATGAGCCGGTTCGCCCGCTGGACCGACTTCTGGAGGGTCTCCAGGCGGTGCCGGGCGCCGCCGCCTTCGGGCAGGCCCTTCTCCAGCATGTTCGCGCTGAGCTGGATGACGTTGAGCGGGGCGCGCAGGTCGTGCGCGACGACGCGCAGCACCTCCTCGCGCATGCGGGTGGCCTGCTCGGAGCGTTCGTACAGGCGGGCGTTGTCGATGGCGAGCGCGGCGCGGCGGGCCAGCTCCTCCGCCTGGGCCAGCTCCCGGGCCCCGTAGCGGCGCCCGGACCCGGACGTCGCGAGGAGGATGACGCCCAGGTTCCGGTCCCGGCTGTGCAGCGGCACGATGATGGCCGACCGGGGCGCCAGCTGGCGCAGCTGCTCCAGGTGGCGGGCATCCACCGCGACCGCCTCGAACATCTCGGGCGGCACCTCCGGCAGCAGCACGGGCCGTCCCGTGCGCAGCACGGAGGCGGTGATGCGGTCCGGCGGGAGGGGCTGCGTCCCGTACGCCTCGCCCAGCGTCCGCAGCCGCTCCGCCACCCGCGGATCCGAGGCCGCGCGCTCCACGCGATGCAGGCGTCCGCTCCCGTCCACACAGGCCACCACGCACCAGTCCGCCAGCGCCGGCACGGTGAGCTGCGCCACCGTGGCGAGCGTCGTCTGGGACGACAGCGACGCCGCGAGCCGCGGGCCCACGTCCGCCAGGAAGCGCCAGGCCTGCTCCAGCTCCTGGCGCTCGGTGATGTCCTGCATCTGCGAGATGAAGTGGACCGGCCTTCCCGCGGCGTCGCGCACCACCGCGCTCCACACGAGGATGGCGATGCGCCGGCCGTCCTTGCGCAGGTAGTGCTTCTCCCGCTGGAAGGACCTGATTTCCCCCCGGCGCATCCTCGCGGCGTTCTCCTGGTCCAGCGCCACGTCTTCTGGCGCGGTGAGGTCCTGGAAGGACCGGCTGAGCAGCTCCTCCCGGGTGTAGCCCACCAGCTCGCAGAGCGCCGCGTTCACGTGGAGGAAGCGGCCGTCCAGGTCCACCAGCGCCATGCCGACGGGGGCGCCCTCGAACGCGGTGCGGAAGCGCTCCTCGCTCAGGCGCAGCAGGTCCTCCGCCCTCCGCCGCGCGCTGATGTCCCGGAGGATGACGGTGAGCAGCAGCGTGCCGTCCACGTTCAGCTTGGAGATGCTGGCCTCCGCGGGAAACCGCTCCCCGCCCTTGCGCTGGCCGAGGATGGGCAGCCGCTCGCCCATGTGCCGGGGCGTCACCGTGCCCTGCGCGAAGTGCCGCACGTGCCGCGTGTGGAGCTCCCGGAGGTTTTCGGGGAGGAGCACGTCCAGCGGCTGTCCCAGGACCTCGCTCGCGGAGTAGCCGAAGATGCGCTCGGCGCTCGCGTTGAACAGGATGATGCGCTGCGCGGCGTCGATGGAGATGATGGCGTCCGCGGCATGCGTGACGATGCCTCCGAAGCGCGCCTGCGACAGCCGCAGCGACTGCTCCATGCGCCGCCGGCTCGCGTCCAGCCGGGAGAGGGCGTTCGCGTTCCAGAGGGTCACGGTGAGGAACGCCGCCATCGTCACGAGCACGAGGAGCGTGATGCCCTCGGTGGTCCCGTAGAACCCCAGCCGCTCTCCCAGGATCCGGGCTGCGCCCACCGCGGGCACGACGACCAGGACCGCGAACAGCAGCCGCCGCGCGGAGTGCCCCCCCAGGTCGTCCCGCAGGAGCGCGCCCATGACCCCCTGCTCCGGGTGGAGGGAGAGCAGCCCGCCTGAAAGCAGCAGCAGGGCCAGCGACACGGGAGGCCCTGGCGCCCGGGAGGCGCCCGTCACCGTGTTCAGGGGCGGCAGCCCGAACCAGTGCCCCTGATACAGCCCCGCGATGAGCCCCCACACCGCGACCAGCGCCGCGCAGGAGGCGAGCCACCGCGCGGGGGCCCCTCCGCGCCGCGTGCGCACGTGCAGGGTCCAGAGCGACAGCCCCGTGAGCACCAGGCCCAGCTCGCCGCCAGGGGCCTCCCGGGTGAGGCCCACGAGGCCCAGGCCCACGGCCCCGGTCGCCAGCGCACGCCCCGCGGCCCGCCGCGCGCCATGCGTCGCCGGGGCGTGGAGCAGCCAGAGCGCGCCTCCCGCGGAGAGCAGACCGCCCGCGCTCCAGGGTGACGCCCGGCCGGAGGACGTGGAAAGCGACAGGGCCCACCGGCCCAGCTGGAGCGCGCCCACCAGGAGCGCGAACGCGATCGCCACGGGGACGAGCCACGCGAGCACCCTCGCGAACAGGGGTGCCTCCTTCCGGGGGGGAGGCGCGGGCGGGACGGCGAGCGGCGGATGCGTCATGGATGCCCCAAGGTCATCGTGGGCTGGCCGGTCCGCCACCGCCGGCCGCGGGACAGGCCCCCTTGCGCCCAGGGCCACGCGAGCAGCAGGGGCACCAGCGCGGCGGCGACGGCGACCAGGACCCGGGCCCCGTCCCGAGCGTGCAGGGGGTGCAGCCCCACGAGCGCGGCCAGCGCGGGCACCTGGATGAGCGGCGCGGAGAGGCCCAGCGACAGGGCGCAGACCCACCGCGCGGTGCGCGTCCGCAGCCGGGTGAGGACGGCCGCGAACGCGGCGCTCGCGAGGATGAGCGAGGCCATCGCCACCGCCCGCGCGCGCTCGACGTCCTGCCCCTCCGACAGGCACCGCGCGTAGGCCCAGACGAGCCCGCACGCCAGCAGCCCACCCACGCCCGTGAGGAGGGCCCATTCACGCCAGGAGAAGAAGCGCGCCGCGGGCCTCGCGCGCACGGGGGCGAGGCGCCCGGGCCGCGCGGCCGCCTGGAAGGCCAGCATCGCGGTGGGGTGGATGATGAGCTCCAGCCACACGATGTGGATGGGCAGGTACAGCAGCGGCTGGCCCCAGAGCGGCAGCAGCGCCGCCGTGCCGACCAGCGGGATGTGGACGAGCAGCAGGTAGAGGAAGCAGCGCTGGAGGTTGGAGAAGAGCTGCCGGCCCTCCGCGATGGCGCGGACCAGCGTGCCGAAGTCGTCGTTCAGCAACACGATGGAGGACGCCTCGCGAGCGCTGCGTGTTCCCCGCTCCCCCATGGCGATGCCCACGTCCGCGGCCTGGAGCGCCGGCACGTCGTTCACTCCGTCCCCGGTGGCGGCCACCACCTCGCCCTGCCTCCGGAGCGCCTTCACCAGCGCGTACTTCTGGGCGGGCAGCGCGCGCGCCACCACGTCCACGGGGGGCACCGTGCCCGTGTCGGCAAGCCGCGCCTCCAGGTCCGCGCCCGTGAGCACCTGGGGGTTGGCGCCTCCCAGTCCCAGCCGCCGGGCGACCGCGAGCGCCGTCCGGGGGTGGTCCCCCGTCACCATCACCGTGCGCAGCCCCGCGTCGCGGCACTCGCGCACCGCCGCCTCCACGCCCGCGCGCACCGGGTCCTCGCACGCCACGAGCCCCAGGAAGTCGAAGCCCCGCTCCGGCTCGCCGCCATGCCAGTGCGCCGCGTCCAGTGTCCGGCTGGCGCACGCGATGACCTTGAGGCCCTCGTGCGCGAGCGCGTCCAGGCGGAGCGCCCACTCCCGCCGCGCGTCCGGGGTGAGCTCGCACAGCTCCAGCACCCGCTCGGGCGCGCCCTTCACCGCGGCGAGCAGCGTCCCGGGCCCCTGCCGCACCACCGACGTCTCGCGCCGGCGCTCCTCGGTGAACGGGAAGGTGGCCTCGCGGGCAGGGCCGGGCAGCTCCGGCAGCTCCCGCGCCCCCGCCTCCAGCAGCGCCACGTCCAGGGGGTCCCTGCCCTCCTCCCGCGAGGCCAGCACCGCGGTGCGCAGCAGCGCCTGCTGCGAGGTCCCGGGGGACGGCAGCAGCCGGGTCACCCGCAGGAGCCCCTCGGTCAGCGTGCCCGTCTTGTCCGAGCAGACGCAGCTCACCCTGCCGATGTTCTCCACCGAGACGGCCTGCCGCACCAGCGCCTGCCGCCGGGCCAGGCGGTACACGCCCGCGCCCAGGAAGAACGTGAGGGCCACGGGGAACTCCTCGGGCAGCGCCGCCACGCCGAGCGTCGCCGCGCTCAAGAGCGCGTCCAGCCACCCGAAGCCCTGGCGCCAGCGCACGAGCGCCAGCACCGCGCAGAGCGCGCCCGCCACGCCCACCAGCACCGCCACCAGGTGCGCCACCGCGTGCTGCAGCGGCGTGCGGGCCCGGACCTCCTGGCCCGCCGAATGGATGATGCTCCCGTACAGGGTCTCCGCCCCGGTGTAGACGACGCGCACCCAGGCCGTCCCGGTGAGCAGCCGCGTCCCCGCGAGCCCCCAGTGCATGCCGTCCACCGCGGGCTCGGCGCCGGGCGGGAGGCGCTCCAGCGGCCGCTTGCGCACGGGCAGCGACTCGCCGGTGAGCGGGGACTCCTCCGCCTGCAATCCCTGCCCTCGCACGACCAGGCCGTCCGCGGGGAACTGGCCGCCCGCCTCCACCCGCACCAGGTCGCCCGGCACCACGTCGCGCGCCGGCACCTCCACTTCGCGGCCGTCGCGCAGCACCGTGGCGCGCTCGGCCAGGCGGCCGCGCAGGCCTTCGGTGGAGGCCTGGGTCCGGTGGTGCAGGAAGACATCCATGCCGAGCAGCGGGACGAGGGCCAGCAGCATCACCCCGCCCTCCACGTGCTCCCCCAGGGCGAAGTACAGGACGCTCGTGGCCACGAGGAACCAGAGCATCGGGTCGCGCGAGGCGTCGCGCAGGCTCTGGACAGGAGAGTGCAGGGACGGGCCCCGCACGTCGTTGAGGCCGTGACGCGCGCGCCGCGCCAGCACCTCTTCCGCATCCAGCCCCCGTGCTTCTTCCCAGCCATGAGGCAGGCGATTGACCGGCACAAGGACTCGCATGATGCCCCCGGAAGAAGCTGGGGTCCTGCACGGGCGTCGGCAATGCGCCCTGCCCCCGTGAGCCAGTCGGGACGCGGGCGCCCGGCCGGGGTCCCCTTGCGAACGCCGTCCGGCCGCTCCACGCATAGAGGACTTCGGCCAGGAGGGCGCGGATGCGGATCCTCATCACCTATGGAAGCAAGCTGGGCGGGACCCGGGAGATCGCCGGGCAGCTCGCCAGCGACCTGCGGGACGAGGGCCTCGACGCGGAGGCGCTTGCGACGCCCGGGGCTTCATCGCCCGTTCCATGGCGCGTGAGCACGCGGGGGACTGGCGGGACTCCGGACAGCTTGCCCGCTGGGCGCGCAGCGTGGCCGCGGAGCTGGGGGAGGCCGCGTCCGCGCGGGCCGAAGTCGAGTCCGCGAGCCAGGAGTCACCGCGATGACAGTGACTAGCTTGCAGGGGGGATGACAAGGAGAGGCCATGACCATCGCCTGCGCGACCAACTTCTCGGACACCGCCCGGCGCGCCTGTGACACGGCGGCGCTGCTCGCCCGGCGGATGAACGTCCCGCTGTGCCTCGTGCACGTGCTGACCGGGACGCTGGTGCGGACCTTCGGGGACGCCATCTGCGAAACCGCCCGGTCCACGCTGCGGGACGAGTGCGACCGGCTGCGGGCCACGGGTGCCCAGGTCGACTCCGTGCTCCTCACGGGGGAGCCCGAGGAGGCCCTGCGGGAGCTGGTGGTGATGCGCGGCATCCAGTGGGTGGTGGCCGGCGCGCCGCGCGAGGACACGCCCTTCCGGGGCCTGGGAGGGACGGTCGACCGGATGGCGCAGCTGCTGGAGGTCCCCTTCCTGGTCATCCGCGAGGGCTCGGGCCTGGAGGCGTGGGCGCGCGGTGAGCGCCCCCTGCGGCTCATGCTGGGCGTGGATCGCTCCAGGCCCTTCGAGGTCGCCCGGGAATGGGTGAAGACGCTCGCGAAGGTCGGGCCCGTGGAGGTCGTGGGCGGCCGCGTCGTCTGGGTGGGCAGCGAGGCGGAGCGGCTGGGGCTGGTGCATCCGCACAGCTACAAGGACATGTCCCCGGAGCTGCGGGAGGCGCTGGAGCGCGAGTCCGACTCGCTGCTGGAACCCCTGCGCGCCGCGGGGCTGCCGGTGCGGTCGCGGCTGGAGCCGGGGCTGGGGCGCATCGCGGACCACCTCGTCGCCCTGGCGGAGGAGGAGCAGGTGGACCTGTTGGTGGTGGGCACCCACCAGCGCAGGGCGCTCGCGAAGCTGTGGAGCGTGTCCCAGTCCGCCCGGCGCCTGGCGCCCATGTCGGTGGTGAGCGTGCCGGTGCGCGCGGCGGAGCAGGGGCTGGAGCAGGAGCCCCCCCGGGTGCGGACGGTGCTCGCGACCACGGACTTCGGCGAGGCCGGCGACCGTGCCATCGCCTACGCCTTCGCCATCACCCCTCCAGGCGGCACCGTGCACCTGCTGCACGTGGAGCCGGCGGAGGCGACACCCGAGGAACTCCAGGCGGCGCGGCACCAGTTGGAGCTGCGCGTACCGGGCCCGGAGCACGACGGGAGTCACAAGGTCGAGCTGTCGGTGCTGAAGGGCGACGACGTGGCGGGGGTCATCACCCAGGCGGCCGAACGCCACTGCGTGGACCTGGTGTGCCTGGGCACCCATGGCCGCACGGGGGTGAGCCGCATGGTGCTGGGCTCGGTGGCGCAGCAGGTGATGGCCCGCAGCGACCGGCCCGCGGTCACGGTGCGCATGCCGCGCGCCTGAAGACAGACGAGGTGAGACATGAAGGCAACCGTGTTCCGGGGCACCCAGAAGCTGGGCGTGGAAGACGTCGAGAAGCCAAAGGCAGGCGCGGGCGAGGCCATTGTCCGGGTGACGCTCACCACCATCTGCGGCACCGACGTGCACATCCTGCGCGGCGAGTACCCGGTGAAGCCGGGCCTCACCGTGGGCCATGAGATGGTGGGCGTCATCGACGAACTGGGGCCGGGCGTGACGGGCTACCAGGTGGGGCAGCGCGTGCTGGTGGGCGCCATCACGCCGTGCGGCCAGTGCCGGGGCTGCCTCTCCGGGCACGCGTCCCAGTGCGGCCACGGCGAGGGCCTGGAGGCCATGGGCGGCTGGCGGCTGGGCAACACGATGAACGGCGTGCAGGCGGAGTACGTGCGCGTGCCCTTCGCGCAGGCGAACCTGGCCCCCATCCCGGACGAGCTGAAGGACGAGCAGGTGCTGCTGCTGGCGGACATCGCGTCCACCGGCTTCAGCGGCGCGGAGTCCGGCGGGGTGAAGATTGGGGACGCGGTGGTGGTGTTCGCGCAGGGGCCCATCGGGCTGTGCGCCACGGTGGGGGCGCGGCTCATGGGGGCGTCGCTGGTGATTGGCGTGGACGGGGACGAGGCGCGCCTGGCCATGGCGCGCAAGCTGGGCGCGGACGTGGTGCTCGACTTCCGCGACCAGGACGTGGTGGCGGAGGTGAAGCGGCTCACGGGCGGCGGCGTGGACGTGGCCATCGAGGCGCTGGGCACGCAGCAGACCTTCGAGAGCGCGCTGCGCTCGCTCAACCCCGGCGGCACGCTGTCCAGCCTGGGCGTGTACTCCGGGAAGCTGCAGCTGCCCTACGACGCGTTCGCCGCGGGGCTGGGGGACCACCGCATCGTCACCACGCTCTGCCCGGGCGGCAAGGAGCGCATGCGGCGCCTGATGGAGGTGGTGCGCGCGAAGCGCGTGGACTTGACGCCGCTCTTCACCCACCGCTTCGCGCTCAAGGACATCCGCGACGCGTATGAGCTGTTCAGCCAGCGCAAGGACGGGGTGCTCAAGGTCGCCATCCGGCCTTGAGCGGGCGGGCCCCCGCCAGCGACATTTTTCGTCCCCCCCGGAATATGCGCGCGGCCCGGCGTACTCCGCTGGAAAGCGGCCGTCGCCGCTGCCTCGCTCAAGGGGACTCCCATGGCGCAACACCTGCTTCGCTTCCCGCGTTTTCTCCCCTTCGTGGCGGCCTCCGTCCTGGCTGCCTGTGGCGGTTCGGAGGACGACCCCGGTGACGGCCCCGGGCCCGACGGGGCCTGCGTGCGGAACATCTCCGGCGACCTGACGGCCGCCACGACCTGGGAGCCGGGGGCGCAGCAGTGCACCTACGCAGTGACAGGGGTGGTGGAGGTGAGCGGGGCCCTCACGCTGGCGCCGGGCACGGTGGTGCGCTTCGGGCCGGACGCCGGCCTGCTCATCATGCCGACAGGGTCCCTCAACGCGGTGGGCACGGAGGCCGCGCCCATCACCTTCACCGGGACGACGGCCACGCCGGGGTCCTGGAAGGGGCTCGCGTTCAAGTCCAACAACCCCGCGAACGTGCTGGAGCACGTGGTCATCTCCTACGCGGGCAGTGAGAGCCCCTTCTGCTGTGACTTCTTCCATGGCCCCGGCGGCAGCCTGGAGGTCCGGGCCGCGGTGGTGGTGGGCTCCCAGCTCCAGGACTCCGTCAGCCAGGTGCGCATCGCGAACACCACGGTGGAGAAGAGCGGAACGCTGGGCCTCTTCGCCTTCAACAAGGCGCGGCTGCCCGGCTTCTCGCGCAACCTCTTCCGGGGCAACCTGGGGGCGCCTGTCAGCGTGAGCCTGTCCATCGCGAGCGCCCTGGACGCCACGACCGTCTATTCCGGAAACAGCGCCACCAGCCCGGTGGCCAACGGCGACAACACCGTCCACCTGCTGGCGGCGCCGGAGGCGGACACCGCCACGGCGCAGACGGTGCACAAGCTGGACGTGCCGTATGGCATCTCCACCGGCATCCCGGACACGACCGTGGAGTACGCGGGAGCGCTCACCATCGAGCCGGGGGTGCGGCTCCATTTCGAGGCGATGTCGGGCCTGCGCATCACGCAGACGGGCTCGCTGGTGGCGCGGGGCACGGCGGCGGACCCCATCGTGTTCACGGGCCGGACGGAGACGCCGGGCTACTGGAAGGGCATCTCCATCCGCTCCCTGGACGCGAGCAACGTCATCGCCCACGCGCGGGTGAGCCACGGCGGCTCGGACCCCTTCTGCTGCGACGCCTTCACGAACACGGGCGACATCCAGGGCAACATCACCCTGGGTGGCAACTCGGGCCGGGGCCGGCTCCAGCTCACCGACTCGCTCGTGTCCCAGGGCACGGGCTGGGGCGTGTTCGTCTTCAAGGACTCCGCGTTCACCCAGAGCGCCAACACCTACGAAGGCAACACCGGCACCGTGGGCTACGCGGCCCCCTGACGCCGCGCCGCCGTGCAGCGACGTTGGGGTTTTGAACAATGCACGGTCAAGACACGACAGCCTGCACGCGCAATCACATCCACACCCGGCCGGCGCGTGCATCCTGCGGTTCATGAGCGACAGCCCTGACCTCAAGACCGCCGACCTCTGTGACGCCCACGCGGGGACTCCGCACTTCCAGGTCGCCGAGCCTGGATTCCAGGACTACGGCGGACGCCGGAGCTTCTCCGGCCCCATCAGCACGGTGCGCGCGCCGGAGGACAACTCCCTGGTGCGCAAGGCCCTGGAGGAGCCCGGACAAGGCCGCGTGCTGGTGGTGGATGGCGGAGGCAGCCGCCGCTGCGCATTGGTGGGCGACGTGCTCGCGGCGCTGGGGCAGAAGAACGGCTGGGCGGGCGTGGTGGTGAACGGCTGCATCCGCGACGCGGAGGAAGTGGGCCGCACCGCCATCGGCGTGAAGGCGCTGGGCACGCACCCGCTCAAGAGCGGCAAGCGCAACGAGGGCCAGCGCGACGTGGAGGTGCGCTTCGCGGGTGTCACCTTCATCCCCGGCCACCACCTCTACGCGGACGCGGACGGCATCGTCACTTCGGAGAAGCCGCTGCGCTGAGCTTCGCCTTCCCCGCCCCGGGCCACACAGAGCGCAGCGTCCCCGCGATGGTGCGCAGCGCTTCCGCCCTCGGATGCCCCGGACGCCACGCCAGCGCGAGCGTCCTGCCGGGCCCCGGCGGCGCGAAGGGCCGCACCACCAGCTGCCCCTGCCGGTTCTCCATGCGCACCGCGAGCTGGGGCAGGAGCGTGACGCTGCCCGACGCCATCACCATCTGCGCGAGCGTCGTCAGGCTGGTGGCGCGAAAATCCACCTCGCGCGCGCCCACGCGCGTGCACAGGGCCAGCGTCTGGCTGCGAAAGCAGTGCCCGTCCTCCAGCAGCAGCACGTCCTCGTCGTCCAGGTCGGCCAGCCGCACCTGCTTCTTCTTCTCCAGCGGATGCCCCGGCGGCGCCGCGACGACGAAGGGGTCCTCCGCGATGACCTCGTGCTCCACCTTGAGCCCCAGCTCCGCGTCCACCGCGAGCAGCGCCGCGTCCAGCCGGCCCTCGTCCATGTCGCGCATCAGGAGCGCCGTCTTCTCCTCGCGCAGCCGCAGCTGGAGCTTCGGGTAGCGCTTCACCAGCGCGGGCACCACCTCCGGCAGCACGTAGGGCGCCACCGTGGGGATGGCCCCCAGGTGCAGCGGCCCCGCGAACGGATCTCCCATCCGCGCCGCGGCCTGGAGGATGTCGTCCGCTTCCGTGAGCACCCGCCGCGCCCGCGCCACCAGCTCCGTGCCCTGCGGCGTGAGCATCACGCGGCGCGCGTCCCGCTCGAACAGCTTCACGCCGAGCACCGACTCCAGCTGCTGAATCTGCGCGCTCAGGGCCGGCTGGGAGACGTGGCACCGCTCGGCCGCCCGCCGGAAGCCCAGCGTGTCCGCCACCGCCACCAGGTACTCCAGCTGCCGCAAGGTGATGTCGTTGAGCGAGGCCATGGTCCTCCCTGGAACCGATAGCCCCTGCCTATCACTCCCATCCAAACGATGTCTTGGCCCAATCAGTGGGACCTCTCTACCTTTCCCCGCGTTGAAGTGCCCCTGAAGCCCCACGCAAAGGAAAGCGTCCATGTCCCAGCGCCCCACCCTGACGACCGAAGCGGGAGCCCCGGTCTCCGACAACCAGCACTCGCAGACGGCCGGCCCCAACGGTCCGGTGCTGCTGCAGGACCACCACCTGCTGGAGAAGCTGGCCCGCTTCAACCGCGAGCGCATCCCGGAGCGCGTGGTGCACGCGGTGGGCTCCGGCGTCTACGGCACCTTCGAGGTGACGCAGGACCTCACCCGCTTCACCCGCATGAAGGTCTTCAGCGCGGTGGGCAAGAAGACGGAAGCGTTCCTGCGCTTCTCCACCGTGGCGGGCTCCAAGGGCGCGCCGGACACCGCCCGCGACCCGCGCGGCTTCGCGGTGCGCTTCTACACGGAGGACGGCAACTGGGACCTCGTGGGCAACAACACGCCGGTGTTCTTCCTGCGCGACGGCATCAAGTTCCCGGACTTCATCCACTCGCAGAAGTACGACCCGTACACGAACTGCCAGGAGCCGGACAACGTCTGGGACTTCTTCTCCCACTCGCCGGAGGCCACGCACCAGTTCACCTGGCTCTTCGGGGACCGCGGCATCCCCGCGACGCTGCGGCACATGGATGGCTTCGGCTCGCACACCTTCCAGTGGGTGAACGCGAAGGGCGAGCGCTTCTGGGTGAAGTTCCACTTCAAGACGGACCAGGGCATCCGCACCCTCACCACGCAGGAGGCGGAAGTCGTGGGCGGCAAGGACCCGCAGCACCACCAGCGCGACCTGAACCAGGCCATCGACCGGGGCGAATTCCCCTCGTGGACGCTCAAGGTGCAGGTGATGCCGGAGGCGGACGCCGCGAACTACCGCTTCAACCCCTTCGACCTCACCAAGGTGTGGCCGCACAAGGACTACCCGCTGATGGAGGTGGGCAAGCTCACGCTCAACCGCAACCCGGAGAACTTCTTCGCGGAGGTGGAGCAGGCGGCCCTGGACCCGGCGCACTTCGTGCCCGGCATCGGCCCGTCCCCGGACCGGATGCTCCAGGCGCGCCTGTTCGCGTACGGCGACGCGCACCGCTACCGGGTGGGCATCAACAGCACGCAGCTGCCGGTGAACTCCCCCAAGGGCGTGAAGGGCGGCGCACGCAACTACGGCCGTGACGGCGCCATGCGCTTCGATGGCAACGGCGGGCGCGGCCCCAACTACGAGCCCAACAGCTTCAATGGCCCCGCCCAGACGGACGAGGCCCCCGGCACGGGCTACGCGGTGAGCGGCCTGACGGGAACCTTCGTCCACGGCAAGCACGCGGAGGACACCGACTTCGTGCAGGCCGGCGCCCTCTACCGGCTGATGGACGAGGCGGCGAAGGCGCGGCTGGTGGAGAACATCTCCGGCAGCCTGGCGCAGGTGAGTCGTGAAGACATCATCACCCGGGCCATCGCCCACTTCCGCGCGGCGGACGAGGAGTATGGTTCTCGCATCGCCACCACCGTCCAGCAGAAGCGCCGCGCTCGCTAGGAAGGAACACCGACCATGAGCCCCCCGAACGATCCGAAGAACGCTGCTCCGCCCTCCGCCGAGGATGCCGCCGTGATGGACTTCGTGAGGAGCGCCTTCGCGGTCGTCCGCTCGGGGGACGCCGGGAAGCTGCGCGAGCTGCTCGACGCAGGGCTCCCCGTGGGGGTCCGCAACGAGCGGGGGGACTCGCTGCTGATGCTGGCCAGCTACCACGGCCACGTGGACGCGACGCGCCTCCTGCTGGAGCGCGGCGCGGATCCGGAGCAGCCCAACGACGCGGGCCAGACGCCCCTGGCCGGCGCGGCCTTCAAGGGCAACGAGGCCATCGCCACGGTGCTCCTGGACGCGGGCGCGAACGTGGATGGCGCGGGCCCGGATGGGCGCACGCCGCTCATGTTCGCGGCCATGTTCGACAAGGTGGAGATGATGGAGCTGCTCATCCAGCGCGGCGCGGACCACCGGGTCCGGGACGCGGACAAGCGCACCGCGCTGGACTATGCGCGGTCCATGGGCGCGGCGCGCGCGGCGGAACGGCTGGCGCCGAAGGCCTGAGGCCCTCCGGGGCTCATGCGTTCGTGTGGCCCCAGGCGTTCTCGGACGGCCTGCGGTCCCCACCTCGGGCCGTCTCCTCCACCCACGAGGTGACGGCTTCCACGATGTGCCCGGCGTCGATGCCGGCAGCGTCCAGCAGCTCCGCGGGCTTGCCGGAGCCGGGCATCTTCGTCACCGCGAGGCGCACCACGGTGGGCAGCTGTTCGCGCTCGCCGGTGAAGGCCTCCAGCACCGCGTCCGCCAGGCCCCCTTCCGCCCAGTGGTCCTCCACCACGAGGAGCCGGCCCTGGGTCTCGCGCGCGGCCTCGCGCAGCGTCTTCGCGTCCACCGGCTTCACGGAATACAGGTCGATGACGCGCACCGCGATGCCGTCCTTCTTCAAGAGCTCGTAGGCCTTGAGCGCTTCGTGCAGCGTGATGCCGGCGCCCACCACCGTCGCCACGTCGTGGTCGGACTGGCGCACCACCTTGCTGCCGCCAATGGGGAAGTCCTCCGTCGCGGGGTAGAGCACCGGCGTCTTCTCGCGCGTGCTTCGCAGGTAGGTGATGCCCTGGCGGTCCACCACCTGCGCCAGCAGCTTCGCGGTCTGGTTGGCGTCGCTCGGGTAGAGCACCGTGCTGCCGCCCACCGCGCGCATCATCGCCAGGTCCTCCAGCGCCATCTGCGACGGCCCGTCCTCGCCAATGGACACGCCCGCGTGGCTGCCGCACAGGTGCACCGTGGCGTTGGAGATGGCCGCCATGCGGACCTGGTCGTACGCGCGGGACAGGAAGGCCGCGAAGGTGCTGACGAAGACCTTCTTGCCCAGCACCCCCAGGCCCACCGCGCTGGACACCATGTTCTGCTCCGCGATGAACATCTCGAAGTAGCGCTTCGGGTGCGCCTTCTGGAACTCGTTCGAGTACGTGGAGTTGGACACCTCCGCGTCCAGCGCAACCACCTCTGGCCGCGCGTTGCCCAGCGCCAGGAGCGCGTCGCCGTACGCCTTGCGCGTGGCCTCCTTCTGGCCGACCTCGTACGTGGGCAGCTTCAGCGGCGCCGCCTTGTCCTCCACGGTGGCCTTCAGCGCCTCCGGCTTCTTCACCTGGATGCGGACGTTGCGCTCCCCGCCCAGCTCGCGGATGGCGTCCTTCGCCTTGTCCTCCGGCAGCGGCTTGCCGTGCCAGCCGTCCTGGTTGGCGATGAGCGAGGAGCCGTGCCCCTTCTCCGTCCGGCAGATGAGGCAGGTGGGCTGGCCCTTCTTCGCCTGCGCCTCTGCGAAGGCTCGGTCGATGGCGCCCAGGTCGTGGCCGTCCAGGGTGAGGGCGTTCCAGCCGAAAGCGCGGACGCGGGCCGCGTAGGCCTCCAGGTTCCAGCCCAGCTCCGTCTCCCGGCTCTGCCCCAGCCGGTTCACGTCGATGATGGCGCACAGGTTGTCGAGCCCGTAGTGGCTGGCCTTGTCGAACGCCTCCCACACGGAGCCCTCCGCCGTCTCGCTGTCGCCCATGAGCACGTATGTGCGGAAGGGCAGCCCGTCCAGGCGCGCGCCCAGCGCCATGCCCACGCCCACCGCCAGGCCCTGCCCGAGCGAGCCGGTGGCCACGTCCACGAGCGGCAGCACGTGCGGGTTCGGGTGGCCCTCCAGGCGGCTGCCGAACTTGCGCAGGGTGAGCAATTCCGCGTCGTCGATGGCGCCCGCCGCCTTGAAGGCGGAGTAGAGGACCGGGCAGGCGTGCCCCTTGGAGAGCACGAAGCGGTCGTTGTTGGGGGCCTTGGGCTGCTGGAAGTCGAAGCGCAGGTACTTCTGGAAGAGCACGGCCATGATGTCCGCCGCGGACATGGACGAGCTGGGGTGGCCCGAGCCCGCCGCCGTGGTGCAGCGGATGCTGTCGATGCGCAGCTGCGCCGCGAGGTCCGCCAAGGTGTCCGCCATCGTTTCGCTCCGGGTTGGGGGGACGAAGGGTGTGCCCCCGCTACTGTGTTGACTGCCCCGGCTTGCGAGAAGCGTCGCCCCCCGCTGGCCCTCGTCCCAGGCAGAATCCGCGAGTGCCTGCCCGCCCGGCCGGACCTGGAGGGCGGGGCATGCACAACTTGAAGGAACGCCATCCGGGAGCCCTGTGCCCCCGCCGGGAGAACCCATGAATCCGCTGCGACAGCTCGCCGAGTTCGGCCAATCCGTCTGGGTGGACAACCTCCAGCGCAGCTACATCACGAAGGGCACGCTGAAGAAGTTCATCGAGGAGGACGGGCTCAAGGGGCTCACCTCCAACCCGACCATCTTCCAGAAGGCCGTGTCCGGCAGCGACGACTACCAGGACCTCTTCGACGCGGCGAAGGGCAAGGGCATCAGCGGCAACGACCTCTACGAGCAGCTGGCCGTGCGCGACGTGCAGGGCGCGGCGGACATCCTCAAGACGGTCTACGACGCGACGAAGGGCCAGGACGGCTACGCGTCGCTGGAGGTGTCCCCCCGGCTGGCGCTGGACACGCAGGGCACGCTGGAGGAGGCGCGGCGGCTGTGGAAGACGCTCGCGCGGCCCAACGTGATGGTCAAGGTCCCGGGCACGGTGCCGGGCGTCCCCGCCATCGAGCAGCTCACCGCCGAGGGCCTCAACATCAACGTGACGCTGCTCTTCAGCCAGGAGCGCTACAAGCAGGTCGCCGAGGCCTACGTCGCCGGCCTGGAGAAGTTCGCCGCGTCCGGCGGGGACGTGAGCCGCGTGGCGAGCGTGGCGTCGTTCTTCGTCAGCCGCATCGACGCCATCGTGGACAAGGAGATGGAGAAGAAGCTCAAGGCGGGCGCCACGCCCGAGCAGCAGAAGGCGATGGAGGGGCTGAGCGGCAAGGTGGCCATCGCCAACGCGAAGCTCGCGTACCGGACCTTCAAGGAGGTCTTCGGCAGCGCGCGCTGGAAGGCGCTCGCGGCGAAGGGCGCGAAGGTGCAGCGCGTGCTCTGGGCGAGCACCAGCACCAAGAGCCCGAAGCTGCGCGACGTGCTCTACGTGGAGGAGCTCATCGGCCGCGACACGGTGAACACCATGCCTCCCGCCACCATCGACGCGTTCCGCGACCACGGCAAGGTGCGCCCCAGCCTGGAGGAGGACCTGCCGGCGGCGGAGGCGACGATGCGCCAGCTGGAGGCGGCCGGCATCTCCATGAAGACGGTGACGGACGAGCTGGCCACCGACGGCATCCGCCTGTTCACCGAGTCCTTCGACCAGCTGCTCTCCGCGGTGGGAGAGAAGCTGAAGAAGACCTGATGACGGACACGCGCTACACGGCGCCGGGCTTGAGCACGGTGTCGTAGACGCGCTGGGAGAGGCCGGACTGGAGGAAGTCCATCTCTCCGCCCACCATGGCGAGGTACCTGGCGGCGCCGGGGTTGCTGGCGCCTTCGTTGGCCGCGCCGCCGGGGCCCATGAAGTGGGACAGCAGGCCCGTCCGGACGGTGGTGGGCGCCGTCCCGTCGCGGCCCCAGAGGTAGTGCTCGTTGGCGGAGACGGCGCCCAGCCGGGCCATCTGCGACATGTACCAGGCACCGACGTGCACGTTCTCCCAGACGTTGGCCAGCTCCCCGTCCTGGGTGGCCTTCGGATCCCAGGCGCTGCCATCCGCGCGCTTCAGTCCGTCACTGCTCGCGTAGTTGCGGAAGTCCTCCAGGTTGGAGGCCGCGCGCGGCTGCAACAGGCCGATGGTCTTGTCCGGGGTGACGCTGCCGTCGGACTCCACGTTGAGCTTCGGGTTGAAGGTGGACTCCTGCGCGATGTCCGCCAGCAGCATGCGCGTGGCGTCCTGGAGCGGCAGCTCCGGGAGGTACCGCTTGGCGGCGCTCAGCGCGGCCTCGGCGATGGGGCGCTTGTTCTTCTCGAACCCGGCGCGGTTCGCGTCCCCCACGCCGTGCATCTCCGTCCCGACCGGGTGCAGGGACGCGAGCTTGTCCATGTCCGCCATGGCCTGGGTCACGCCGTAGTCGCCGCTCACGCCCTGGGTGCTGGAGACCGCGTCCACCCGCGGAGTGCCGGTGTTCGCGGGCACCGGCTGGCCACCCGTGCCCGCCGGTACCGGCTGCCCCCCGCCATCCGCCGTGGCGCCCTGCCCGTCCGAGGGACGCGCCATCTGGCCTGACGACGTCAGCAGGGACAGCGCGCGCAGCGAGTCCCCGAAGTAGCCGCCGCCCTCGGTCGTCTTCGTCATCTCGTTCCACATCGCGCTTCGGTAGCCGGCGTCCGGGTCCGCGATGGCGCCCGCCGCCGCCATGGAGACCGCCGTCGCGTTGTGGTTCTTCGACAGGGACGTGCCGTCCAGCGCGTACGTGTCGCCGATGTTCTCGACGCCCTGCGACTTCCAGAAGGTGTTCACCTTGTCCAGGTACGCCTTGGCGCGCGGGTCGTCATTCCAGGCCGCGTCCAGACCGACGCGCCAGGGGGTCCGCATGGCGTCGTAGGAATGGTTCGGTCCGCGGTCCAGCGGCTTGCCACTGGCATCCAGCCAGTCCGGCACCAGCCCCGTGTCCTTCGAGCCGGGCTGCTTCAGCGCCTTGTCCAGGATGTCGTAGCTGGAGTCCGCGACCTTGTCCCAGCGCGTGTCCCCGGTGAACTTGCTGAACTCCTTGTAGTACGCGGGCGCGAAGTAGCTGGGGTTCGTCTCCGAGGAGCCGCCGAACGCGTCACCCGGCTTGAGCACGTTCGTGCCCGGCTCCACCTCGTGCTCCAGGATGTTGCCGAGGAGCGTGGTGGCGTCCTGCTTGTAGCCCCCCCACTTCGTGTCGGCGGTCACGAGCGCCATCGCCATGTCCTCGTCCGCGTCCGTGGCGCCGTTCTGGCCCAGCGTTCCGCCCTGGGCGTCGATCCGCCAGTTCATCAGGCCGTTCTCGTTCAGGTGGGACTGCGCGTACTTCCACAGGCCATCGAACGTCGTCCGGTCCCCGTTGTTCGCGGCGAGCAGCATCCCGTAGCCGATGCCCTCCGACACCGTGTCGCCGTTGTTCTCCGGGCGCTGCACGCGCAGCGCACCGTTCGCGCCGTCGGCCGTGACGTACTTCGCCTTCCAGTCCGCGTAGCTCTGCTGCACGGCCGCGTCCGCCGTCGCCTTGTCGGGCGCCAGCGTCTTCGCCGTGCTCGCGGCCGGTTGGCCCGCGGCCTGCGCCTGCCCGGAGAACGACTGCCAATCCGCGCGGGTGTTGGGGCCCGCATCGAAGCCATCCTTCACCGTGGCGGGCCGGGACACGGACTGCTTCGCCGCCCCGGCATCCGGAACGGCCGGGGGCTGGACCTCATGCGTCTTCACCTCCCAGCGCTTCGAGGAGGGGACGCAGGAACCATTGGAGGACAGGGCAGAGACCATGGGAACGCTCCGTTCGGGGAGGTGGGCCGGTGACGGCCGGATACCCACCTCCAAAGCAGGAGCGATGCCAGGGTCCGCGCCTCCCTGCTTCAGAGGGACACGCAGGCAGGAAGTCGCGTGCACTGGGTGACCGCAGTCACCCGACCGCCTTCCACCGGGTGACAGCCGTCACCCGGCGGCGCCGCTAACGCCCTCCGCGAGACCGGGGCACCTTCAAGCGGACGGGGACGGCGGCGGCCTCCGGAGCCGGGTGCGTCTCCAGCCAGCGGGCCACGCTCGCGGCTTCGGGCTCGCGCGTGGCACGGACGAAACGCTCGCGGGCCGCTTCCGCCTCCTGCCTCGCGGGCTGCTGCTCCCCGGCATCCCACAACGCCTTGGCGAGCGCGAAGCCTGACTCCGCCAGCGTCCCCTCCGGCATCGACGGGTACCCCACCGCCAGCCGCAGCGGGGCAATGGCGTCCTTCGCGCGGCCCAGGCCCAGCAGCGCCTGGCCCACGCCGTCCTGGCTGTACTGGAAGGTCTCGTCTCCCGGCGGCGCCACCTGCTGCTTCGTCGCGAGCGCCTCCTCGTAGACGCGCAGCGCCTCGTCGTAGCGGCCCAGCGCCAGCAGGCACATGCCCACCTCGTCCAGCCCCTCCGCCACCGGCAGCGTGCGCGCTCCCAGGAGCGCCTTGCGGATCTCCACGGCGGCGCGCGCGTGCGGCAGGGCCCGGGCCGGCTCCGCCGCCTCGCGCAGCGCCCAGGCCAGGGCGTCATGCCGGCGCGCGGTGTCCGGGTGCAGCGGGCCCACCGAGGCCTCCGTCAGCGCCAGCGCGCGCTCCATCAGCGCCACGCCGCGCGCGGTGTCCTTCATCCGGATCGCCAGGCCGCCCTGCAGGAAGAGGATGCGCGCGCGCAGCGGGTGGCCCTCCGGCAATGCCGCCTCCGCGCGCGCCCGCGCTTCCTCGAACAGGGCGCTCGCGCGGGGGAAGTCGCTCCTCGCGACCGCGAGGTTGCCTTGATTGACCCGCACCTCCGCTTCCAGCACGGCGTCGCCGCCCATGCGCCGCAGCGTCGCGTCCGCGAGCCCGCTCCAGATCTCCGCCGGGTCGAAGTGCCGCTGCCCCTCCTCCACGTAGAGCAGCCGGTTGAGGATGGTGACCTTCAGCCGGTCCGCGCGCCCTGCCTCCGCGTCGAAGGCCGCCTGCCGCAGCGCGACGGCCGCCCCGGGTGAGTCCCCCAGCTGCTCGCGCATCCAGCCCTGCTGGAGCTGGAGCCGGGCCATCAACGGCGCGTACCCCGTGGCCCGCACGGCCTCCACGAGCGGCTCCAGTTGCGTCCGGGCCTGCTCCAGGCGCCCGCCCTCCACCAGCACCTTCACCTCCGACAGCCGCGCTTCCAGGCGCTCCACCTCGGCGCGCTCCGCGGGCGACTCCGGCAGCCGCTGCTGCTCGCCCAGCCTCGCCACGTCCGCGCACTCGTCCAGCGCGGGGAGCGCGTTCACCAGCGACAGGGACTTCTCCACGAGGGGGGCGTCCGCGGTGGACAGCAGCGCCACCACCGCGCGGGCGTCCTCGCGCCGCCGCTCCAGGCACACCACGCGCTCGACGCGCAGGGCCTCCGGCTGGGTGCCCTCCACGAGCGTGGCCCTGCACGCCTCCGTGTGTTGCCGGCTCCAGCCGCGCGCATACGCATCCAGCGCGTCCGCCACGCGCCCGGCCATGTCCGCCCCCAGCGGGCTGCCCGTGGCGGTGAAGGCACGCACCACCTGCTCCCGCTGCGCCGGCCCCCACACCCGCGCCATGAGCGCGTCCGCGCCCTCGCACACGCGCGACTGTTGATGGAGCACGCCGCCGCCCACCAGGAGTCCTCCGGCCAGCAGGGCCGTGCCTCCCCACGCGCGGCGCCGGGCCCTTCGCTTCGGCTCCTGCCCCAGCACGTCCAGCAGCTCCGCGAGCGTCGGGAAGCGCTCGGCCGGGCGCAGCGCCAGCCCGCGCATCACCGCCCGGCCCACCCACGCGGGCACCCGCGAGTCGCGCGGCGGCTCCAGGAGGCGGGGGGCGTTCGGGCCCTCCAGGTCGGCGGGCGTCCGCAGCGCCTGCATGCGCGCGGCGTCGAAGGGGCGCTGGCCGTAGAGCGCGGCGTACAGCGCGGCGCAGAAGCTGAACTGGTCCGTGCTCGCGTCCGGGACCGCGCCCAGCACCTGCTCCGGGGACATGTAGTTCGGAGTGCCCATCACCGCGCCGGTGACGGTGATGGGCGCATCCAGCATGCGCCGCTCCGGGGACAGCGCGGCCGCTTCCCGCGCGGCGGGGTCCGCGTCGTCGCCGGAGGGCAGCCCCACCTGGCGCGCGAGCCCGAAGTCCGTCACGCAGACGCGGCCCCGGCGGTCCCTCAGCACGTTGGCCGGCTTGAAGTCGCGGTGCACCAGCCCCGCCGCATGCGCGGCCACGAGCCCCCGGCCCGCGTCCAGGTACACCTCCAGCACCTCGCGCCACGAGCGGGGCGCATCCTTCAGCCACTGCCCCAGCGTGCCCCCATCGAGCAGCTCCATCGCCAGGAAGACCTGGGCGCCCCAGATGCCCACGTCAAACACCGGGATGACGTTCGGGTGCGAGATGCGCGCCATCGCCTGCGCCTCGCGCAAGAGCCGCGCCCGCCCCAGCTCCGGATCCGCGTGGCCCTCCGAGCGCAGCAGCTTCAGCGCCACCTTCCGGTCCAGGTCCGGATCATAGGCCGCGTACACCACGCCCATGCCTCCCGCGCCCAGCGGCCGTAGCAGGAGGTAGCGCCCCACCTGGATGGCCGGAGACGGCCCTGGCCGGGGCTGCCGGTCCGATTCATTCGTCGCAGGCACGGTCTCCGCCGAAGCTCGCGGCAGCAGGCGCGTTGCCTCGCCGTCAGGACGGCGCGCGGGAAGCGTGTCGTCGCGCTCGTCTCCGGCTGGGGTCTTCATGGTGGGTGACATTCTATGGGCCCCCGCGATGCCATCACCATGCCACCCACAACCGGGCCGCTGCCTTCTTCGATAATGGTGGGACCGCCGTCCGCGGTCTCCTTCCCCGAGCGCAAGGCTTGCTCATGAACATCACCCGTCCCCAGAC